>CAZEQX010000075.1:0-11627 GCA_964514635.1 uncultured Thiothrix sp. | reverse complement strand
ACCTACGTCATGATTTTGGTAAAGCGGGTGTAGAAGCCATTGAAACCCTAAAAACATGGAAAGACCACCCTCAATATGCCACTATTATTAGCCAGATTCAGTCTATTGATTTTCAAGCTGCACCACCTCTGCCACCCGAAACTGTCGAGCACATTAATATCGTACCCGCTACTAAACAGGTAGATTTATCACTGTTTATGAAGGTTCTACAACACCTACCACAAACCCATCCCTTTTTGCCCAGTTATTGTTTAGAGTTCGATAAGTCAAAAAAGTCCGAATGTTTTTTACTGTTTACAGACATTAATGCCGACCAAAAGGAGGAAGCCGTTTTGGTTACATTAGATCAGTTTGATTTCAAGGGTAAAATGCAATATACCGTTGATGCTATTGTCATGAAACTGGATAGCAATGGTTTACCAACACATATCAAATCTTTAGCGAATGCCACTTCCCGCCTAGATCGCAAAGAAGATTATTTAACAATGGAAAGCCAAACCATTCCCATGACAGCGCAAGCATTTACCCAAGTTCGCCAAGCATTATTAGCCGGACAACTCACGCCTGTTATGCCAGAATTGCCCGACTTAACCATTGCCGGACAACGACTGTATGCACAGTAACCATTATTTCGCATGAATTGAGGTTAATTATGCCGATTATTAGTAGCCTGTACATTTATCCTGTTAAAGCCCTGCAAGGTATTGCCTTGCCGACGGCAACCCTGACCACACAAGGTTTGGCATTTGATCGACACTGGATGCTGGTTGATGCGAACGGGCAGTTTGTCACTCAACGGCAATTACCCGAATTGGCGAGAATCCGTACCCACCTAACGGATAAACATTTGATTTTGGATCATGCGCATAGAGCACCATTAACGATTAATTTGGCAGAAATTCCCGAAAATCGCTGCACTGTAGTGGTGTGGAACGACACTTGTTTAGCGTGTGATGAGGGCGCACAGGCCACGCAATGGTTACAATCCGTGACAGGGCGCGACGATTTGCGTTTGGTACGTTTTGCGCCAGAAAGCGTGCGCCCTGTGGATGCAGCGTATATGGATGGAGCGAGCGCGGACACGGAATTTTCCGACGGTTATCCATTTTTGGTGGTATCGGAAGCCTCGCTGAAGGCGTTAAATGCACAATTACAAGCCAATGGTGCAAACCCTGTGCCCATGACACGTTTTCGCCCAAACATTGTCATCAATGGCGTAGAAGCATGGGGGGAAAATGCCTGCAAAACGCTCACGGCCGCCGATTCTGCATACCGTTTAGCCACACGCAAGCCGTGCCAACGCTGCAAAGTAACGACCGTTGACCAGCAAACGGGCTTGATTGACAACCCTAAAGAGCCATTGCGTACCCTCGCAGCGATGAATCCTTATCCAGATTTATCCGGCGCGTATTTTGGGCAAAATGCCACGCTCAGTAGCGGTGATGGCGCGGTTATCAGCGTTGGTGACGTGCTTATTGCATAACGCGGGCTACTGCACCATCTTTGCACATAACCTGAGGCATTCTTGCAAAATTTTTCTTTATGCTACACACATAACAACGGAAAAATGTAGGAAAATAGCATGATGATTTCAGGATGGCGATTATTCATAAGCAGCATCATGGCAGGCGGGGTGGCGGTTGCCCTCCTGCCAGAAACACCGCGTATTCCCGTGCAAGGTGCAACGCCAGCGGATTGGAATCCACAATCGTTTTGGTATTACCCGTGGGGACGTTCCGGCACGCACAAGGGGATCGACATTTTTGCCGCCGAAGGCACGCCCGTATTAGCCAGTACTTCGGGGCTGGTGATTCGCCAAGGCGAAGACAGTATTGGTGGTAATGTCGTGGCGATTTTGGGCGCAAAATGGCGCATTCATTACTACGCGCATTTGCAAACCACCCAAGTGAAAAGCGGGCAATGGGTCACAGCAGGCGAACCCATCGCCACCGTTGGCACGACGGGTAATGCCAAAGGCAAACCACCGCATTTGCATTACGATATTCGTACCACTTATCCTCAACCGTGGTTATACAACCCAAAACTAGAACAAGCATGGAATCGGATGTTTTTTGTTGACCCCAATGTCTTTTTACGAGGAAAATAAAAAATGAAGCGCATGATGCTCATTCTTGCAATAACCTTATTTACCATTGAAGTATTCATTGCTACCCAATTAAATGCCTACCCTTTTATTCGTGCCTATTTCGGTGATTTTCTGGTCGTGATTTTACTGTATTGTGCGGTTAAATCGGCATGGACGGTTGAGGCAAAACGTTTAGCCATTAATGTCTTTATCTTTGCGGCTCTTATCGAAATAGCACAGTATTTTCAAATCGCGGATAAACTGCAATTAACAGGTTGGGCAAGAGTCGTAGTAGGAACAAGCTTTAGCTTTCATGATTTAATCATGTATGCCGCTGGGTGTTTAACTGCTTGGTGGCTGGATAGTTATTGGCTTGATAGAGGTAAATCTGCAACAGAGGCAAAACACGCACAATAATGAGTAAAAACCGATTTTTTTGATGATGATCGTTTGAAGCATGGCTTAGTTACTATAGGAAGACACCATGAAAAATATCAGCCTGAAACAGAAGCTTTTTTACCTCGCACTGGGTTTTATCACGTTGTTTATCTTGCGTTTAGGTTATGGCTATTTCACCTACCCTAACGGCGTAGTTCGCACAACCGTGGAATACACCCCTAGCGAAAATGATTCCTTCGTACTTGAACGGCGTAATTATGCCAGCAGTAAAGCTGCCGTTAAAGAAGTAGCGGCAGCAACACCGATGGGCAGTGTAGATCAAAAGTATGAAAAAATCGGAACACTCACCAGTTCTAGCACGCAATACGAACAAGATGAAAAAGCCCTTTATGAATTGATTAAACGCGAACAGATTATGATTCAGCTTGAACGTCGTGCAGGTTTAACACCACAACGGCAATTGAATATTGCGCTAGGCGTTGTGCCGGATAAATTTGATAAAACCATTGAAGCCTTGCGACAAATCGGCACATTAAACAGTATTCAAATCGATAAAAATGACAAAACCAATGAGTATAAAAAACTCGAAGCTGAGCGTGTTTCCCTGCAAAAAGCGCGTGACGCTTTACTCGAACTCAAAAACAGTAATGCCGCAGTCAGCGATATGATTACCTTGACCAACCAATTGTTAGAAGTCGAAAACAAAATACAAGCTTTAGGTGTTAATTTAGGCGAGTTCGATGAAAATAATGAGTTTTGCACCGTTAAATTCACATTAAACGAAAAGCGTGACCCTAAAACCATGACAATTAGCTTTACACAACGGGTTAAAACAGCCTTCATTTGGACAAGTACGACTTATTTCTTCTTTTGGCTAACAACCGTATTGGGTTTACTGGGGTTATGGTTATTATTTGCAGTCATGGATAAAATATCCCATTGGTCACAAGATAAAACCGACAAGTAAATTCACCACTTTCGCAAAACTTTATTAACCACCTAATAATCAGGCAATTTTTAATGAGGTTAATCTCTGGAAAAACGAAATACACGCATCATGCAAGGGTTGAAAGTTTTTATTGCCTTATTGCTCTCGTGGTTGGTTCTGTTAGGCGCGAGTATTTGGCATGGTGGTACGCAAAACCGCGTAAAACCTGCTGATTGCATTATTGTCTTGGGGGCTGCGGTACAAAATACACAACCCTCCCCTGTTTTTGCAGAACGCATTCGGCACGCGGTTACGTTATATCAGCAGGGTTTTAGCCAACATATTATTTTCACAGGTGGCATAGGGGATGGGAAAATCCTTGCCGAAAGCGTGGTGGCGCAGCAGTTTGCGCAGGGTTTGGGGGTAGCGGCTCAGGCGATTTACCGTGAGGAAAATTCCCACACTACACAGCAGAATCTTGTTGAAGCGGCGGCGATCATGCACCGTCAGGGTTGGCAGTCGGCGATTATCGTTAGTGACCCTTTACACCTCAAGCGTGCTGCATGGATGGCAAAAGACGTAGGGATAACCGCCGTTACATCGCCCACCCCAACCACGATGTACCGTTCTTTGGGTGCGAAATTGACATTTCTTGCCCGCGAAATCTATTTTCTGCATTACTATGCCATTACTGGGAAGTAAGTCGTGCCTTCTTGACCTGTGCGTTTAGCGTGGTAGTTTGCTTAGTTGGCGACAACTTGTGGCAAGATGTACAGGTGTTACCGAACAACCGAATAACCGAAACGAGGAGAACCCCATGTCCAATTGGTTTGCAGATAACGCGCTGTCTATCGGGCGCACCCCACTGGTAAAACTGAATCGTGTGGTCGACGATGCGAAAGCCACGGTTTTAGCCAAGATTGAAGGGCGTAACCCCGCGTATTCCGTGAAATGTCGGATCGGTGCGGCTCTGATTTGGGATGCGGAACAACGCGGTGTTTTGGGCGCGGGCAAAGAGTTAGTCGAGCCGACCAGCGGTAACACAGGCATTGCTTTAGCCTTCGTCGCGGCAGCAAAAGGCATTCCCTTGACTTTAACCATGCCGGAAACCATGAGTATCGAACGCCGTAAATTACTCAGTGCTTACGGGGCGAAATTGGTCTTAACCGAAGGGGCAAAAGGCATGAGTGGCGCGGTGGCAAAAGCCGAAGAAATCGCGGCTTCCAACCCCGACAAATACGTTTTGCTGCAACAGTTTAAGAATCCGGCGAACCCTGCAATTCACGAAAAAACCACAGGACCAGAAATTTGGCAAGACACTGACGGCAATGTCGATATTTTCGTCTCTGGCGTGGGTACAGGCGGCACAATTACGGGGGTAACGCGCTATTTCAAACAAACGATGGGTAAAGCGATTCAGTCCGTGGCGGTTGAACCCAGTTCTAGCCCTGTATTGACACAAACCCGCAATGGTGAAGCGTTAAAACCTGCTCCACACAAAATCCAAGGCATTGGCGCGGGCTTTGTGCCGAGCGTTTTGGACATGTCATTGGTGGATACTATCGAGCAAGTCAGTAACGACGAAGCGGTGGAATTTGCGCGGCGTTTAGCGCGTGAAGAAGGCATTCTCGCGGGGATTTCCTGCGGTGCAGCGGTCGCAGCGGCGGTGCGTTTAGCCAAGCTGGAAGAAAACGCAGGCAAAACCATCGTGGTGATTTTGCCGGATTCGGGCGAGCGTTACCTCAGTTCCGTGTTATTTGAAGGCATTTTCGACGACAAAGGCCTACTGCTGTCATAAAACGCTAACGAGGCTAGATACACCACATCTAGCCTCATTATTCATTAATTTGGTCGAAGCTTAAGCCGTATTTCTGCAAATATTGGCGTAAACGGTGTGAATCATTCTGGCTGGCGCGTTTAGTACGGCTCACGTTAAACAGCGTGCGCCCCGCATCGGCAAGGCTTTTTGCCGCTTTGCACACGCGCAATACTTCCAGTAATTGCACTTGCTCAATGTAATCCAATTGCGCCAAGGTTGTTTCGTCCAAATAATCACGCAAGGCAGGCGTATTCAGCGATACAGAAACGCTTTGGCAATGCCGCCAATCATAACGCAAGCGTGCGATTTCGCTGGCGACAATGCTCTCTGTGATCCGCCCGCCATCCGCCAAGGTTGCCATGCGCGTCATGCTGGCGTTTAAATCGCGGAAATTCGCCCGCCATACCGCCGCTGATGAATACGCAAAGGCTAAATACGCCAGTTTTGCCGCTTGATTAAAACTGACTTTATGCCCCACACGCGCGGCGAATTGTTGTAATTCGTATTCGATATTCGGTTCTAAATCTTCTAATCGTTCGCACAAAGACGGTAATTCATACGTCCACACATTAATCCGCGCTAATAAATCTTCACGGAATTTACCTTCTTGCACTCGCGCAAATAAATCGCGGTTTGTGCCTGCGATTAATTGAAAATCGCTACTCACCGCTTTATCACTGCCAAATGGGGTAAAAACTTTATCCTCAATCGCCCGCAATAACATGGCTTGTTCGTCTAAACCTAATTCGCCGATTTCATCCAGAAATAACAAACCCCGATCCGCCTCACGCAATAACCCCACCCGTGCATTTACAGCCCCCGTAAATGCGCCTTTGACATGCCCGAATAAAGCCGACATAGCATTATCGCCGCGCAAGGTGGCGCAATTGACTTCCACCAATTGTCCACTGATTTGCCCGCGCTGTTTCTTTAACGCGAAAATGCGTTTGGCTAATTGTGATTTACCCACACCTGTTGCACCCGTGAGTAAAATCGGTGCGGATGAACGAATTGACACCTGTTCCAATTGTGCGATTAACTGGTTAAACGCGGGATTGCGCGTTTCGATTCCACCTTTTAAATACGCGATACCGGATTGTGCTTCACGCGCAAAACGCGAGGCAATTTGGTCATAACGCGATAAATCCAAATCAATCACATGGTAAGTGCCACGAATATCGTGCTCTTCGCTATTGAATTTGGGCGGTGAAGTCTGCAATAACTTTGCAGGTAAATAATTGGCTTCGGTCAATAAAAATAAACAGATTTGCGCAACGTGCGTCCCTGTGGTGATGTGAACATAATAATCGTGCTGTTCGGGGTCAAAATGATAAGCGTGCGCGAAATCGTGTAATTGGCTATAAACCTGACCAAAATCCCACGGGTCATCGTAGGTCACTTCATAACCAGATAGCTTAACGTGCGGTGCAATCTGGCGCATATCGTGCAGCGTGAGGTTTGCCAGTTCGGTTTCGTCGGAATGATGCAGCAGGATAAATTCATCCACCGCAAAATCCGGCTGCATCAAAATGCTAATGGAAGGCCGCCAGCGTCGCCAACGCCGCTTACCCAACCCCTGTTGATCCAAGCGTGCGCCTAAAATCCCGATAACGGTAGTTGCCATGATTATTGTTCGGTATTGTTGTTGTTAAAAAGTGAATTATTGTTGGGCAACGGCGCGTCTCACCGTCGGCGTTTGGTTCAATGCTAAAGCGTCTGAAACAGCGTTGTCTTGAGGTGTTTGTGTTGGAATCGGCATCGGCTGCACGGGGGCTGGCTGTGGCGATTTCACCCGAATTGTCGCAGGTGGTGCGGGTGTGAACTGTTGAATCGGTGGTACAGGCACTTGCTGTACAGGAGGCTGCGGCGGTGGCGGTTCTTTTGTTTTAACGCCCAATGCCGCTGCATACGCCGAATCAGGGTCTAAACCTGCATCAGTGAGCTTCATGTAATCAGAGCGTGCTTTTTCCAAAGCCGCCAACACCCGTTTAGCACTAATACGAGCTTGATTATTGCCGTGTCCGTCGTACACGCCCCGCCCCGTGTAAGGCGTTTTGAAGATAGCCCATTCCCCCGCTACGGCGTGTGCAGCACGGTGTAAACCTTCGCCTGTGCAAATCCAGCGCCGAATCGCGGGTTGTTTTTCCTTGGCTAAATACAACGCGAAGATGCTGTCTTGCACTTCGGGGGTAAATTTGGTGTGAGGTGGCAGGTTCAAGGTGCGTACCGCTTTGTTCAGCGTTTCTGGCACGATTTGGTAATGCCCTACTGCCAATAACTTCTCTTGCGAACACGACGGCAACGATTGGTAATACTGGATTTGCTGAATCGTCATGTTGGTCAGATTCAAGTCACGACGATTGCTCTTAGCGCAGCGCATCGAGCCACGGTTGTAACTGTTATAACCGCGCACGCCCGATTCACCTTCAAAAATCAAATGCTTCAATGTGCCAGGCGGAGCTTTAGCAGATTTGTACTTAAGCAACGATGCTCCACCCGCCAACACCGACAAACCAATACCGATGGCTAAACCAAGCACCCATGTATTACTCAACCACCCCGTCGGTGCAGGGTGGTCAACGTAATAATGCACGGTTTTGCCTACTCCTCCGTACTGGGAGGTTCGGCTGTTGCTATTGATACTGACCATTTTTCGTTAATCGCTTGCACGATCCTCACGATCTCAACTTCAGAAGCAGAAGCTACTTGCGCTCGCACAGGAATGGAACTGCCAGACATCAGTACATAACAGTCGCCGCTACTGGTTAGCGTTTCGCAGCCAGATTGACCGATCAGCATTTCGCTGAACGATTGCCCACGCACCCGCAAGCCTATACTGGATGGAATGCCTTGGCGTAAAGCTTCCCCACAGGTTTTTGCGTCAAAACACTGCACGCCAAAGAGGAAGTGAATCCCCACTGCTTGCGTTGGTGCAGCACCGACAAGGTTAAGCAATAATTTCTTGATACCTTCGCCAACCGTTACACCATCCTCACCATCGGCGGGTGTTTCCACCTTCAATGCCATGCTCAATTCACTAAACGCAATCAAGTGATAGGGCATGGGGTTGTCAGGGTGCAAAGCATTATAACCTGCAATATGACCGACTCCGGCATTTTGCAACTGCTGACAGCGCGTTTCCATTAAGGCATGAACCGCTTTTAAACGCTGGTAGGCAAGCTGCATGTCCGTAATGACAGGCTCAACCATGTGTGGCAAACGGTTGCACACCGCCATTTCCAACCGTTTGGGGTCAACCAAGGTCAGTTTCAGTATTTCGGGTGAACGGCTGTATGCACTACTGAGGATCATATTCAGCATTTGTACGGCACGTTCGTCAGTTATTTCACCACCGACCAATAAATGGGGCGCACGCGCAATGTCAATGATCAGCGCGTTCCCCACCAAATCCTCACCCACCAAACCAGGCAAAGCATAATCTGTCCGAGCGGCTTGCTGAATCATTTCAGCGGTACTGATCTTACGACGTTGCCCTTTAGGAATGTACAGCGCCGCACGCCCATTACCGATATTGGCATCCACTGCCACGCGCTCGCCCTTGGGTAATCCCAATGAACGCGCAAAATTATCACCCAAATCTTTAACACTGGTGATGTCAAAACCTTTTTGCACCACCAGTTCATAAACGTCGACACTTGCGCCTGAAGTGTCCAAAGCCACCACATTGGCTTTGATTCCGTAGGCATTCAGCGTGTCTTGCACCGTTTTACCCCACCATTTTTCAGGGTCGATGCCATCATCGATCAAAAAACGGCGTTTGGTTTGCTCTTCCGTCACCACGACAGGTTCTTCCGGTTTACCCAACCAGTGCCCACCGCGTAAGGGGCGCGAAGCATCCAAAATCGCTAAAGCCACCACAACCGCCAAACCGGAGGCAAATGCAGTCACATCGCCAATCACATACAACACCAACAGAATAGGAATCCCGATCAGTGATGGCATGGCAATGTCCATCAAATCGCGACTGTTAGGTTTGGCAACACGAATATTCTCTGGAATAACACCGATTTTGTATTTATCCCATATCGCAAGGATATGCTGGATAAAACTCAATCTTTCTCCAGTTTGCTTTTCACCAGAGGTCACCCCTTAACCTCCATCACTGTTCCTGGCGAATTGATTTTGCTATCAAACCAATTCTGTAAATCAGCCCACCATTGCGGTTTCATGGCTGCGGACAAAGAGGACTCGATCTGGCTAACGGTCATCGACACAGGCTGCCCTTGGTATAATGAATACGCAATGATCCCCACGGTGATTGCCCCCACCAGAGCCAGTAGCGAAAACCGACTAACGTTGTTTGCGCCATTAGCCCCCACATGAACATGAACCTGTACAGGTTCTTGTGGCTGATTCAATGGGTGAACCAACTCACCCATCAGAACCCGTTGTCCCTCTGTCAGCTCTTGCCTCATTTAGACACACCCACAATTCCGTGCCCATTTCATATCCATCGCCCCCGCTTTATTGATGGCGATGCATTCCGCTTTTTCCTCTTGGTTAAGCGCACGGCCTAATACAGGGTTATTGAATGAGCACTTGCTCATATCGTACTTTTTAACCTCGCCCACAGAAGCGACGTTAGAATTGTATTGGAAAGACGGCATCACCGTACCGACACGATTCATGTCTGCACCGCCTGCGCTCAATAACACCAGTACCAACACGGTAGAAGCCAACCAGTTGATTTCTTCTTCCCAAACGTTAGACATACTTAAAATCGCCCGCGCACCCTCGGCAATCGCCACCACACCGATTTTATAGGCAGGTGCGTGCAAACCCAAAAACGCCAAAGGATTATCACCGTGGAATGCATGATAGCCCATCCACATAGACGCGATTAAGTGGAATACCCAACCAATATCCACCGCACTCATACCCATCACCAATGGTTTGGTACTCAATACGGTGGCAATGCGTGTGCGTGGGTCTTTATCGATAGAAGAAATAGCCATTACATTCCCCTGTTAAGCTTGTATTGAATGCATTGTTGACGAGATAGAAACAAAAAAGTAAGCCCTCTGCTGATGTCCTTTCCAGCTTTGGTTAGTGCCTGTGTTAAAACCAGACAGAACTTTCTGGTTTTGACAAAGTCGATAGGTCATGGCGGATTAATTCCTCACCTGTGAAGTTGACAATTAGTAGCGCAATGAAGCCGTCATAGCATAACCCCAACACCCCATGATAGGGTATCGCGAGTGATAACGTCCTCTTAAATGTGGCTGACTCCCAAAGTCCCCAATACCGCTTATTCATCTAGGCTAAGTTGCTGGACACAACGACGCGCACTAGCCGAACAACAAACAAACAGTTTGCTATCCCTTTTGGGGGCATCAGACCAAGTTTAAGTTTAGCAAGAATTGTGGAATTATGAACAGGTGCTTAATAGCGAATAATGTCGTTATTCATCAAATATTTGTTTTTTAGCAAAATTATGGTTTTTTGATCGACAAAACAGCAACGAGATGCGCTAGTGAAAGTGCACCTTTTCCTGAGGAGAATTTAGCAAATAATATCGTTATATAAGCTAATTTTATAGAAGTAATAGTGTGTAAAATTACAGCAAAATCCATGCCAAGTTGGGCTAATTTATACCACTCCCGCACTATCAGCCTAAAGTCCTTCAGAATGAAGAGGTTAGGCTAATCATGGCCGATACTGCTTACTGACACCTAGAGCGACCTGCTCTCTACATGCCTAAAAAAGATGCCTATCATATAAGAAATGCACCATAAACGTGACAGATTTTTTATCAGATTTTTTGATATTTTTTTATCTATTTTGATAGATTTTACAAAACGTTTTTTCATCATACTGACACAATCAAGAATATATTCATTTAAATACAATTAGTTATAAATAACAGTATGCATTGGCACATCGGTTGCAAGTATTGGGTATCACTCTACTGGACAACATAAAGGAGTCCCCAATGACCATCACAGGCAACTACGAAGTACTCTACGAAGAAGGTAACGCTCCGGTTAAAGCATGGGCAAACGGGGTACATTTTGACGACAACGCAAAAAAACAATTGTTGAATGCGGCCTCCATGCCGTTTATCCACAAATGGATTGCGGTAATGCCTGACGTACATGTGGGAAAAGGCGCGACCATCGGTAGTGTGATTCCGACCATTGGCGCGGTGATTCCCGCTGCGGTTGGGGTGGATTTGGGTTGCGGGATGATGGCGGCGAAAACCACCTTAAAGGCGGCGGATTTGCCCGATTCCTTGGAACTAATGCGTAATGCGATTGAAAAAGCCGTGCCACACGGTATGACTTTGGGGAAACGCGACAACGGAAGCTGGGGTGAACCACCCGCCGATGTGCTGGAAAAATGGTTACACCTGAGCGAAGGCTTCAAAGCCTTGT
>CAZEQX010000074.1:0-11752 GCA_964514635.1 uncultured Thiothrix sp. | reverse complement strand
TGTGGTACAAGGTGGGGTCTAGTTACGAACAAAACGGTTCGACTGGGATTTCCCATGTTGTTGAACACATGATGTTCAAAGGCACGCAAAAATACCCAACAGGTGAGTTCAACCGCATCATCGCCGAAAATGGCGCGGAAGATAACGCCTTCACTGCTCAAGATTACACCGCTTATTATCAGGTATTGGCCGCCGACCGTTTGGAAGTGGCGTTTGATTTAGAGTCAGATCGGGTGCGCAATCTGACCTTACCGCCTGAGGAGTTCAAAAAGGAAATCGAGGTGGTGAAAGAAGAACGCCGCTGGCGCACGGAAGACAAACCCACCGCTTTGTTGCGTGAGCAATTTGAGGCGACGGCGTTCATGAATAGCCCGTATCACAACCCTGTGATTGGTTGGATGGCGGATTTGGACGCGATGAAAGTGGAAGATTTACGCGCTTGGTATGAACGTTGGTACGCGCCCAATAACGCTACCCTTGTTGTAGTGGGTGATGTTGAGCCAGATAACGTTTTTGAGTTGGCGAAAAAATATTATGGTCCACTCAAGCCAACGGCAAGTATTCCCGCCCCGAAACCCCAAACCGAAGTCGAACAAAAAGGCTTACGTTATGTGAAAGTGAAAGCTCCGGCGGAACTGCCTTACATTATGCTGGGTTACAAAGTGCCTAGCATGTTGAGCACGTCGGAAAAATGGCAACCTTATGCACTGGAAATGTTGGCGAGCATTTTGGACGGCGGTAACAGTTCGCGCCTTGCTAAGGAATTGATTCGGGGTAAAGAAATTGCTTCCGAAGCTAGTGCCAGTTACAGCGGTTATGGACGCTTACCCGATTTGTTCGTGTTAGGTGGAATGCCAGCGCAAGGGCAGAAACTCGAAACCGTGAAAACGGCGTTATTGGAACAAGTTGAAAAGCTGAAAAATCAACCCGTTTCTGCCGAAGAGTTAGCGCGTGTTAAGGCGCAAGTGATTGCGGGGGAAATTTATGAACGCGATTCGCAGCAGCAACAAGCCAGCTTGTTGGGTTCGCTTGAATCAGTTGGGTTAGGGTATGCGTTAGCGGATCAGTATGTGGATAATATTTTGGCTGTTACGCCGGAGCAAATTCAGGCAGTGGCTAAGCAATATTTGAATGAAGACCATTTGACCGTTGCAGAACTCGACCCGCAACCGATTGACCCGAATAAACCGAAAAACGAGCCGCGTTTTGTGAGATAAACACATGAAAATCAAACCATACTTTAGCTTTGTAGGCTTACTGCTGTGCTGCTTGTGGTGGTCGGCACTGGCAAATGCTGCACCGAAAATCGAACATTGGACAACTAGCAACGGTTTGCGCGTGTATTACGTTCACGCGCCCGAATTACCGATGGTGGATTTGCGTTTGGTGTTTGACGCAGGCAGTGCGCGAGACGGTGCGAAAGCCGGATTAGCCATGTTGACCAATGACATGCTGAATAAAGGTGCGGCGGGGTTGAGTGAAGATCAGGTTGCCGAGCAATTTGAAGCGATTGGCGCAGTATTTTCATCGGGTACAAATAAAGACACGGGTTGGGTTGGGTTACGCACCATTACCTTGCCCAAAGAGCAGCAAACAGCGGTGGATTTGTGGTTAAAAGTGCTGAAAACGCCGGATTTTCCGCAAAAAGATTTTGAGCGTGTGCAGAAGCTGACCCTCGTTGGTTTGCAGGCTGAAAAGCAAGACCCTGAAAGCCTTGCCAGTAAAGCGTTTTTCCAAGCGGTGTATGGTAATCACCCTTATGGGCAGCCAGATAATGGTACGGAAGCCACGATTAACGCGCTGCAAGTGGGCGATTTAAAAGCGTTTTATCAGCAATACTATGTGGCGAAAAATGGTGTATTGGCAATGGTGGGGGCGGTGGATCGCGCACAAGCTGAGGCCTTAGCCGAGCAAATTGCCAGCGTATTGCCAGCGGGATCAGCGGCGGCGGCATTGCCTGAAGTGCCCGCACTGACGGAAGCAAAAACCGTTAAAATTCCGTATCCGTCGGCACAATCGCACATTGTTGTGGGGCAGGTGGGGAATAAACGTGGCGACCCTGATTATTTCACGCTGTACATGGGGAATCAGATTTTGGGTGGTAGCGGTTTTACCTCACGTTTAATGACGGAAGTGCGCACGAATCGCGGTTTGAGCTATAGCGTGTACAGTTATTTTGCACCAATGGCGCAATTGGGTGTGTTTGAAGTCGGCTTGCAAACCAAACAGACGCAAACAGAACAGGCTTTGCAGGTGGTGCGCGATACTTTGGTGAAATTCCAAAAAGAAGGTCCAAGCGATAAAGAGTTGGAGGCTGCCAAAAAAGACGTGACGGGTGGTTTCCCATTGCGCACTGCTAACAATGGGCAAATCATTGAATATGTTGGTGTCATTGGGTTTTATCAACTGCCGTTGGATTATCTGGATACCTTTACCAGCAAAGTGAATGCCCTAACTCGTGAGCAAATTGCTGAAGCTTTCACGCGCCGAATGCAGCCAGATAAAATGGTGACAGTGATTGTGGGCGGTGATGAAAAATAATCTGTTACGCATTATTGGTGGGGAATGGCGCAGTCGACGACTGAGCTTTCCCGACGTGCCGAATTTACGCCCCACGCCGGATCGGGTGCGTGAAACGCTGTTTAACTGGCTGCAATGGCAAATCCCGAATGCGCGTTGTTTGGATTTGTTTGCAGGCAGTGGCGCACTGGGTTTGGAGGCTTTATCGCGTGGGGCAAAAACCGTAGTAATGGTGGAAAAACACCCCGCTGCTGCCAAAGCCTTGCGCGATAATATCGCTTTATTGCAGGCAACGGGGGCGGTATTGGTACACGATGATGCGTTACGCTACCTGCAACGGGAAAGCGAAGGTTTTGATGTGATTTTCCTCGACCCGCCGTTTCGTCAAGATTTCCTTGTGGGTGTGTTGGCTGCTATTCATGAACGCGGTTTATTGCGGGCGGATGGCATGATTTACCTCGAACAAGAGGCCGAAGCACACACCGATTTCACCCGTTTTGGCTGGCAAATCCACCGTCAAACCCAAGCAGGGCAAGTGCAAAGCCTTTTATTGACACGCTAACTACCTTGTTGAAACCACATAGCCGTATCTTTGGGGTTGTTGGTTCTGTTTGAGGGTGCGGGCGGGTTTGAGAGGTATGTCTGTGGCGATTTAGGTGGTTTATCCACTGTGCATTTGAAAATGTTTTAGTCAAAGTCTAGTGTGAATAGCCGTGTAAGCGTTTAATGTTGAACGTGTTTGGCAATGTAAGGATTATTCATGCAAAAACAACATTTTTTAATGATCGGTAGCGTGTTGGGAATGCTCGCGGTTGCCTTTGGCGCGTTTGGCGCACACGGTTTGGAGAAAATCGTCGATGCCCACATGTTGCAACGGTTTCACACGGGTGTCGAATACCAGTTTTATCACACGTTTGCGATTTTGGTCGTTGGTTTATTGCACGGACAAGTGGCACAACAGCGGACTCTGCAACGTGCTGGATACGCTTTTTTGCTTGGTGTTGTGCTGTTTTCAGGGAGTTTGTATGCGTATGTGCTCACGGGGGTTACAAGCATTGCCATGATTACGCCGCTTGGTGGTAGCGCGTTTATTATCGGTTGGTTATTGCTGGCTATCGCTTGCCGTTCGCAGGGAACAACACATGAACATGGATAATTTAGTGTGGATGCTTGTCCCCGCGTTAGTGTCCTTGAGCGGTGGTGTGTTGGCAATGTTTTGGCATCCGAACCATCACACCCGCAGTATGGTGCAACACTTCGCAGCGGGTGTGGTATTGGCTGCTTTGGCGGTGGAGTTATTACCTGAAATTGGGCGTGAACACGCACCTGCGTGGGTATTAATCGGTGCATTCGCCTTGGGTAGCCTGTTCATGTACGCCATGAAACTGTGGACGATGCGTTTAGAAGCAAACGAAGCCGCAGCAGATGAGAGCAAATTGAATCACGGTTTATTGATTGCGACCTTTATTGATATTGCCGTGGATGGGTTCATTATCGGTACGGGGTTTGCCGCAGGCGGGGAAACGGGTTTTGTGCTGGCTTTGGGTTTGTCGGTGGAATTGTTGTTTCTGGGGTTGTCGCTTACCTCGGAAAGTACCAAGGGTTGGCGTATTGTCGCCTTGTCAGCTTTACTGGGTTTGACCGTGTTAGGCTGCGCTTTGTTGGGAAGTATCCTATTATCAGGGGCATCGAATGCGGTCATCGCGGCTGCTTTGGCGTTTAGTGCCGCCGCTTTATTGTACTTAGTCACGGAAGAATTGCTGATTGAAGCGCATGAAGTGGAAGAAAAACCGATTTCGACCTTAATTTTGTTTGCTGGCTTCTTAGTGTTCTGGAGTATTCAGTTGCTAGGGAGTTGAGTTTCCCAATCATCCACTGAAGAAGGACAAAACATGCGGATTGCAATGTGGGCAATGCTGGTTAGCTTGATTTCCAGCACGGCGTGGGCAGATTGCAGCAATACCACGCCATTTCCTGAATGGTTACAAGGTTTTAAAGCTGATGCCACGGCGAATGGTTTGAAGGCGGATGTGGTGGACAAAGCCCTCGCAGGAATCACACCGGATCAAAGCATTATTCAGCGCGACCGCTCACAACAGACGTTTGCTTTGGATTTCCTGAGCTTTGCGGGGAAGAAAGTCGTGCCCTATCGTCTGAACAAAGGGCGTGAATTATTGCAAAGCAATGCGAAGTTATTCCAGCGCATTGAAGCGACTTATGGCGTTCCGGCGGAGGTGTTGGCAGCATTCTGGGGGCTGGAAACCGATTTCGGTGCGGTGACGGGGGATACACCCACGTTACGCGCTTTGACAACCTTGGCGTGGGATTGTCGTCGTTCCGACTTGTTTCGACCTGAGTTAATGGCGGCATTATCGCTGGTGCAAAAAGGTGATTTGACCCCAGCACAAATGCGCGGTGCGTGGGCGGGGGAATTAGGGCAGTTGCAGTTGTTGGCTTCACGCTATGACCAATACGCAGTGGACTTTGATGGTGATGGTCATCGTAATTTGATTAAGTCCAAAGCGGATGCCTTGGGTTCTGCGGCGGCTATGTTGAAAAATGCGGGATGGCGTGCTGGAGAGCCGTGGTTAAAAGAGGTAAAAGTGCCGCGTGATATGGATTGGGCGCAAGCGCGTTTGGGTAATAAATTGCCTTTAGCCGAATGGGGTAAGCAGGGCGTGACCACGCCGACAGGTGGAGCGATCGGCGGCGATGCGGTTGCAGCTTTATTGCTACCAATGGGCAGAAATGGCCCTGCGTTTCTGGCTTTTCCCAACTTTGATGTGTTTTTGGCGTGGAATGATTCGTCTGTGTATTCGGCGACAGCAGCCTATTTCGCAACCCGTTTAGCAGGGGCAAAACCCATGCGTGAAGGCAATGCGCCTGTGCATACGTTGTCTTTAAGTGACACGAAATTATTGCAGGCGAAATTGCAGGCTCGTGGTTTAGCCATTAGCAAAGTGGACGGCATTATCGGTGAGGAAACGCGCTCTGCCGTGCGCCAAGTGCAACAGGAGCTGAAATTACCCGCCGATGGTTATCCCGATGCGGCGTTATTGGCGCGTTTGTAAAGCATCTTGCATCAAAGTGGTGAGGTGCAATCCAATTTTATTTCATTGGGAACAGGTTTTTCGTTTGCATCCGTGGCATGAACTTGCAATTGGCAGTCGTGCCACGCGCTAGGTAATGGGATTTGGTCAGCAGTAGGGTAGGTTAAAATTCCCGTACCTGAAGGATCAGCCAACGTGAGGGTTAAGCGTTTTCCCAGCACATTGCCTGCCACTTGTAACGGTAGTTGCAAATGCAGTTGTAGCCGTTGTGCATGATCCACCGCTTTAATGCGCAACTGGATGTCGGTTGGTTCGTTGAATAATGCCGTTTCGTCATTGATTTGCAGGGCTGTGAAGTAATTTACGGCTGCTAAATCTTTGATCAGGCGAGTGGTCAATGCTTGCAACGTTTGTGCTTGGTGTTCTGGGCTTAAATCTTCGCCTTCGAGCATAATGCTGGTGACTTGTGGGTCGTAATCCCAATCCATTGTCACAGCAGTGAGCTTACCCGCGCTATCGGTTTGCCATTGTGGTGAAACATTCACTTGGTAGTGAAAACTGTGTGCGTACACAGGCTGCAATAGCAAACTGATTAGCATACTAATGCCGCAAGCGGTGATGACATGTTTCAACGTATCGACTCCTTATGAAACTGGCAGTTTGTGCCCTAACCAATGCAGGGCAAGAACCAATAAAGTACAAGCGGTAATCCACGAACCCAGAATACGCACCCCCAAACCTTGCCACCATTGCTGCAATACACCCGCAAATAGGGTTACGCTCGCGCTTAACAAGCCTGCCCCAAGCGTGATACCTGCAAAAATACTGGAAATTTTTCCCGCAGAAAAACTAGGGAGTAATAACGGCTCTGCGGTAATGCCAAGTAATAACCCGCCGATGCCACTGATGCCTATCAACCAGATAAAAGCCATGCGCCACTGCAAAATAACGCAGCCACCCATCAGCAAGGTGAGCAATAACACCCATAAGGGATAAGGCCATGCCGGAACGGATTGTAAATTAAGTAACAACCCAAACGTCACACTCAACACTAATGTCGCAATGGGAATGGCGACGATCCGACCCTGTTGCCTTGTCAGTGGGTGTAAATGGTATTGTTGCCCCAAACACAAACCTAATACGCACAGGAACAACACATGTGTTGGTAATTGCAAGACTTGGGTTATCCCATTAAGCAGCAGGGATAACATCGGTTATAACCATCCGCCTAAGAAACCAACACCCACCAGCGCAATCACGCTGCCACACGCGCGTACTGCAATACGTCCTGCGGGCCATTCGGTCAGTGCGCCAAAAGCGATCCCCAGCACATGCAATAAACCCGTAGCGGTAACAAAACCCGCACTGTATGCCAAAGGACTGGTCGCCTCCGGCAGTTCCACACCGTGTGCATAGCCGTGGAAGGTCGCAAATGTTCCCACCATCACGGCTGCAACCCACAAGGGTGGGCGCACGGCTAAGGCAACCATCAAGCCCAACACAATCGCGGAACTCGCAATACCTGTTTCAACGGCGGGAAATGGCACGCCTGCAATTCCCAGTATCCCCCCAAAAACCATGACCAGTGGAAAGACAACAGGCAATAACCAAATTGCAGGTCGACCCAAAAACGCACCCCATAAGCCCACTGCCACCATCGCAGCAATGTGATCCCAACCGCTCAGTGGATGTAAAAAACCACCCAAAAATCCGGCAGTTAAACCTTCTCCACCATGAGCGAACGCAGGTGAACTTAGCATGAGAATAAGGCAGACAGCCAATGCAGAACGTGAAATATTCATCACTAAACGATTTCCCGATGAACCGTGAATGGCGTGATTATAGCAGGCATCCATCACGGGATTAGCTCCCAACAGACAGAAGTACAAAATTCTGTAAAATGACGGGAACATTTTGTGATAAATGCACTCCAACCCTACAGATTTTAAGATGATTTTTATATGTCTTGTAGTAGACTACGGTCGTCTTATGCACAGGCAGCGTGATTGGTACACGATGCGCTGTTATCATAAATATTTGAAAGTAGATCAAAGGACTAGGAAATGAAAGCTAAATTGGGCATTTTAATTGCTTCAACCTTAATCGCTAGTGTTTTAAGCAGTGTGGTTTCTGCCGCGCCTGAAGCAGCACCTGCTGCCGAGAAAGTTACCGTAACGACGACTGCTCCAGCAGAGAAAAAAGCTCCAGTTGCACAAGTAGCTCCAGCTCCTACGCAAGCTGCAAAACCAGCCGCTCCGGCGCAAGTAGCTCCAGCTCCTACGCAAGCTGCAAAACCTGCTGCTCCGGCGCAAGTAGCTCCAGCTCCTGCTAAACCAATCACCCAAGTGGTTGACCCTAAAGAACAGAAGCCAGTTGCACAAAAACCAGCTAAAAAGCTGAAAAAAGCGAAAAAAGTTGTTAAGAAAAAGCACAAAAAAGTGATCAAAAAAGCAGTGAAACCTGTGCAAGCTGCTAAACCTGCTGCACCAGCGCAAGTAGCTCCAGCTCCTGCACAAGCTGCTAAACCTGCTGCACCAGCACAAGTAGCTCCAGCTCCTGCACAAGCTGCTAAACCTGCTGCACCAGCACAAGTAGCTCCTGCGAAATAAGCCTCGTTATTGAGCGTGAGCACAAAATAGGGTTGGTCATGGGTTCATGGCCAACCCTTTTCGTTTCTCAAACCAGCGTTTGCAGTTGTGCTAGGGTGGCTGGGTAGAGCTGTTCCAATGTTTGGCTGAGGGTTTGTATTTCGCTGATGTCGCCCGTTTCGCCTTTGTGTTGCAATGTTTTGCAAATGTCAGCCATCTGTTGTGCGCCTAAGCCAACACAAGAACCTTTTAACTTGTGGGCGGCTTGCGCCATCGCTATTAAATCGCCATTTGTGGCATGGTCGCGAATACTAGTGAGTAAGGCGGGTGTGGTACTAGCGAACAGATTAACGAGTCTAGGGCGAATCGCCGCAGGTAAACTGTTCAGTGTGTCAGGTGTCAGTAATTGCATGAGTGTTTCCTCAAACTGTTTCCAGCTATTATACATCACTTGTTTCGCACCAGTGCTTTAGTGTCGCAGCAATGGTTTCGGGTAAAATAGGCTTGCTAATATAATCATTCATGCCTGCTGCTAAACATTCTTGTTTATCGCCTTCCATTGCATTAGCAGTCATAGCGATAATAATGGGTTGGCGATCCAGTGGAAAATCAGCGCGAATACGACGTGTGGCTTCTAAACCATCCATTTCTGGCATTTGCATATCCATAAAAACGACGTTATAAGCTTGTTTTTGTAAAGCAGTAATGGCCTCCACACCATTTTCAACAATATCCACCTTATATGCCATCTCATCTAAAATGGATGCGGCAACAATTTGGTTAATCGGGTTGTCTTCAGCAAGTAAAATAGATAATGGCAAACGCTCGCCGAGTTTGATATTGGATTTTTCTTCCCGAATCGTGACTAAATTCAATTCCCCTAAGACGGTCATGAGGCTATCAAACAAACGGCTTCGTGTAATTGGCTTCGTTAAATACAAGTTAAACAATTCACGCACGACAGCTTTTGGGTGTTCATCGTTGGGGGGCGCAATTAAAATCAATGGAAACTCTTGTTTGCTGAAACGTTGGCGGATGTACGTCCCTAACTCTAATGCAGTTGCATTGGGTAAATTACTGTCCACCAAACCAATATCAAAAGTTTTATTCGAGGCAATTAAACTAATGGCTTCAGTGCTAGAACACGTTGCTTCAACAATAGCACCCCAGCCTATGCAGTAATCACGCAATGCTTGGTGATTTGCTGGGTTGTTTTCGACAACCAAAATGCGTTTGCCAATGATTTCTGGAATATTGGGATGTAAAAAGGGCTTGAGTTTACCTTCGGCTTTGCGTGTTTTAATGGTGAAATGGAATCGGCTACCAACACCTAAGGTACTTTCTGCCCAAATGCGTCCTTCCATCATTTCAACCAAACGTCGCGAAATCGCTAAACCTAATCCAGTGCCTTCATGGCGTTTAACAAGTGTATCATCAGCGCGACTGAATTGTTCAAAGATTGTTTCTAAGCGGTCGTTGGGAATGCCAGGCCCTGTATCATTTACCTGAAATTCTATTTCTAATGTATCTCCGCTTTGACTGCGTGGCATAACAAAAATGGTTACTTCGCCACTGTCGGTAAATTTAATCGCATTCCCCAATAAGTTAGTTAATACCTGACGCAGGCGTACCATATCGCCTTCGATATACAATGGAATGGATGGGCCGACAGCGTAGGCAAGCTCAAGATTCTTTTCTAAAGCTTTAGAGGTTAATAAGTTTAGAACATCTTCAATGCATGAACGTAATTCAAACGGTTCACGTTTTAAATCAAGCCTGCCTGCTTCAATTTTGGAAAAGTCGAGTACATCATTAATTACTGTTAGTAAATGTTCACCACTTAAATAAATGCTTTCCACAAACTCAGTTTGTTTCTTACTCATCGGGGTATTCATGAGTAGGCGAGTCATACCAATGACACCATTCATTGGGGTGCGGATTTCATGACTCATGGTAGCCAGAAAACGCGCTTTGGTTTTAACTGCTTCTTCCGCCACGGCTTGAGCAGTTTGAGCTTTTTGTGTTATATGTTTGAATCTTTGGGAAAAATACCAGCGGCTAATCATCAATAGCAGCATCAGTGCCAACATACTCCACAGGGTTCGTTCCTTGACAAGTGTTAATTGTTTCACCATGTCGGTGACGCTGGTGTTGGTCGTTTGAATGGAGGTGCGTAAGGTAATGGAAAAATCATCACCAACTTGACTATCAATGTCTTCGATAGTGTTCATCACCTCACGAGAATGATGGATGTTTTCTCGTGCTGATTTGATTAAGCCTGCCCAGTGTTCAGTCGGTGTTTGTTTTATCGAGTTGAGTAGCGTTTCTGTTTCAGCAATCGTTTTAATGTAATCTGTTTTAAGTTCTAGGCTGGCGTTATCCGGCCAATTTTGTAAAAGATTGTCACTTTGCTGTTTAAGAATGTGCGTTAATGTATCCAAATAACTGAGATTTTGTTGTGTTTCGGCAGTATTTAATGTGTGAAAAGCTTCGTGTAATTCTTCAAATGTCTCACGTTGTTGGTCAATGAGGGATTCTAAGTACGATTGTTCTTCAAAAGCCGTTTTTGCTTTCTCAAGCAACTCAGTTGCAGAATGTAAGTTATGTTCAGTTTTGTTTGAAACATCGCTGATCCCAAACCAAACTAAAAACGCAATAACGCCCAATAGGGCGACGAGAACTGCACTATCAATGATTTGTAGTAGTTGTAATTTATTGAAGACGCGCATAAGACATTACTCAGATATTGAAGTGATGAATACTAACCTTGAATGCCATGACCCAGACGAAAGTTAGTAGGCGAGGCGGCATTGCTTTGCATGAATGCCACGCCAGAGGCGGCAAATAATGGATTAGGCTGTGATAAGGTTCTTAATCGATACTTCATGCGTCTTGTGCGAGAAACATCGCCCTTACTTCGACTGCGCTCAGCACAAGTCGGGGCGGGGAGGGATAGCACATCGGCATTAGCCGATCCTCTTACTCGCGCCTCCGTTCGTCGTTAGCTACCTTATGGGTTAAAAAAATCACAGGATTGTTGTCTACACTGTGAGCCATGCAAGTCAAACGCACCTACAAGTTTCGATTTTACCCTGACCAACAGCAAGAAAGGTTGCTGGCGCGGACGTTCGGTTGTGTGCGTTTTGTTTACAATAACATCTTGCGTTACCGCACCGATGCCTACTATCAGTTTGGAGAGAATATCGGTGGTGATAGCATGGGTGCTGAGTGTAGTCGAGGCATTGTAGTGTTGTCGTCTAGTTCTCGATGAATTAGGAATCCCCTTCCTTTAGGGAGGGGAGGATGTCAAGCACTCATCCCTCACTCGGTATTGTTATTGTTCATCGCGATTATATTTTTTGATGATTCTCAATGAATAATAGCAATAAAGCATCTGTTTTGAAACCTTCTTCTGAGAGAAAGCCCCTAACGCAAAAACGCTCCTCGGTTGTACTCTAATACAAACATTTCGATGGGCTTCAGTGGGACAAGATAGGACAGCCTGAAACACAAAAGCCCTTGAGAATCGTGTTCTGCAAGGGCTTTTGGGACACCATGACACAGCATGGTACATCAATATGGCGGAGAGGGAGG
>CAZEQX010000073.1:2143-11756 GCA_964514635.1 uncultured Thiothrix sp. | reverse complement strand
GGTTTTGCCGCGTCCGTTGCGTCCGGTGAGGACTGCACCGCCATCCAATGCCATTTCGACAATGCGTCCTGAACTGATGGAGTCGATGAGAATTAAGCGTAACAGTTGGAAAGAGGAGGATGCTTGTGGATATATGTTTGTAATATCAGGTAATTTATTTGTTGTTAATGGCATGTCGTTATCTTTCATTCCATGGATTTATCAGTACTAATGCTGGCAAAAAATCAAAATCCGCCGTATTGCGCGTGGCTAACGTAGCTTGATTTGCCTGCGCAATCGCGGCAATGAGCATATCTTCTACACTCATAGGACGACCAATTTGTTTGGAGTAAGTGGCAATCGCTACATAAAATGGTGAAACATCGCAGGTATAATTCAAACAACGTCCATCAAACATCGCGAACACTTCACAAGCTGCGTCTGCCAATTGTTGTTTGCGTTTGCTGTCTGGTAGTAAGGCAATGCCCCACTCAATTTCGCCTTTACTAATACTGGAAAAATATAAATCGGTATCCAGTTGCTGATCTGTCCATGCCAAGACGTTAGGGTTAGGTTGTGCTTTCATCAGTTCAGAAATGACATTGGTATCCAGCAAAATCATGTTTGTTCCTCTGCAAAGTTGGGAGCAGTACGCGGGAACGAACGTGTCGGTAAAGGTAAATCCATGCCATTCGTTAATGCGATGACGCGTTGGTGAATGCGAGTTCCGAAGCTTTTTTGAGCATTTTTGGGTGCGAGAATTTGTTGCAAAATTCGCCGTACTTCTTCTTCCATTGAACAACTGTGTTGCGCAGCACGGATGCGCAATTGTGCTTTCAGGTTTTCATCCAGATTACGGATGGTGAGCATTGCCATAAAACCTCCGATCACGATGGGTGTGGCAAATATTGTAAGATGTGCATTCATTGGATGCAAACCAGCGAAGAACCACGCGCTCCGTCACATATCAACAGCTAATCACCAATCTTGTGTGGTACTTCCAAAACTTGGTTTTTTCTTTGCCTGTTTTGCTAAAATGAGCGGATGGAAGAAAGTTTATCATTCGTTGTCACATTGGAAGGCGGTCAGCCTTCGGTTCAGTTGGTGGTGCTGGAAGGCTACCGCCATCCTAATCGTATCCTTGAAATTCCGTTCGGTTTATTGGATTTCCGTGCGTTGGTGCGTAGTGCGCAGTCCACAGGGGATTATTGGATTGTGAACGCCACCCCCGATTTGCCGGAGTTTCAGGTGGAATCGGCGGTGTTTGTGCGTCACCGCGACGGTAAAATCTTGTGGGATATTGTTTACGAGCATTACGAACCGTTTTTGGATGTCGAGCTGGATGTGGATGATGACGAAGAGGTGGATGAGTTTGAAGAAAATGTCATCACATTAACGTTTAATCCGTTTCAGTATGTGAGTGCCTTGTATCAATTTTGTCAGCATTATCCGCAGCTAAAGCCCGTAACGTTTAAACCCAGAGTTATCGAAGAAACTGCAAGCTTAGAGCAATACTTACCGCAGCTTTATATTTTGTGGCGACATCATGGCATGGCATCGGATGCGGTGGATGCAGACGGGCAGCCCTCCCATGATGAAGATGCGTTTGCCAAGCAAGCCGAAGAGCAATGGACAGACGAGATTCTACACGCCATGTTGGAAATGCGTTTTGGCGATATTCTCGACAATATCGATGCTTACTTGGATTCGCTACCCGAAGATGTGCTGGCGAAATTAGAAGCCGATAGCGAAAGTATCGAAAAAGCCTTGAATGAGCGTTGGGAAAAATTGGTGCGTTCTTTGACAGAGGAAGAGGCAGAAGCCTTGGAAAACGACCAAAGTGCCAGTAAGTTCCCCAACAGTTTGAAGTTGCGGTTAATGCGCGAATTTTTGGCGGGTAATTTGTCGGTGCTATTGGGGCATTCGCTTGCGCCGGACGATGCCGATAGCCCCACAAAAGTGGTCGACATCGCCCATTGGCGCAATAAAGAAAAACAACCCTAGAGCACTAGCCCCCCGATCAAGAAGCAGACGGCAGCCATTGCCCCTGCGATCAGTGCGTAAGGCAGTTGCGAGTGGGTGTGTTCAATAACATCGCATCCTGCGGCAAGCGCGGAGATAATCGTGGTATCTGAAATGGGTGAACTTTGATCACCAAACACACCACCAGATACCACCGCACCGATAACTAGGTAAACATCTGCCCCTGTGGTGACGGCTAGTGAAACACCGATAGGCATCATGATTGAGAATGTTCCCCAACTCGTACCCGTGGAAAAGGAAATAACGGCAGATAATAGGAAAATTAATAGCGGAATCCACGCGGGTGATAACCAACCTTGTGCTAGTGAGGCGAGGTAGCGACCAGTATCTAATTCTTTAACCAAATCCCCAATCACAAAAGCCAGTACCAGAATGGTGACAATCGGTAAGAGTTCCCCCGCACCTGCAAACAAACTATGAAAGTAGTCTTTACGACTCATATTACCGATCAAAACGTATTGAATAAACGCTGTAAGCAGTGAGGTAATGACTGCGTAAAAAACAGCGGTTGAGCCACTGCCTTCAAAAATAATATCCAAAAATGATAGGCTTTCCAGCACTTTACCATCTTCTAGCAAGCTGGTTCGTCCCGTGTAATACAATGCTACAGGCATTATGCCAACCAAAACGGCCAGTGGTATGAGCATTCGCCAAATGTGCAGACCTTCTGCTGGAATGGGAATATTCATGACCGCCGCTTTTTCTTCATAATCACGCATCGGGCCAATATCCCAATCACGCAAAATGACATAGAGCACCAGCAACAGGGTAATCCATGAATAAAAATTGTAGGGGATCGAGCGAATCAGCGTTTCTACAGCATTGCCACTTAAATTCCCTCCCATGATTTCAGCCGTTAATAAGCCTAGCAATAATGCGCCCCAGCCATTCAGCGGGATGAGTGAGCAGACGGGAGCTGAGGTTGAGTCACAAATATAGGCCAGTTTTTGGCGTGATATGCCGTATTTGTCGAACAGTGGACGGGAAACTGTGCCAGCAACGAGTGATGTGATCGATGATTCGATAAATATCACGATCCCAATCGTGTATGCCAGTAGCATTGCACCACGCCCAGAACGGATGGTTTGGCTTTTTTGTGTTAGGTAGTGAACCAGTCCTGCGACACCACCACTGTCCACCATTAAGCGCATCACAGAGCCAACAAACAGCGAGAAAATCAAGGTTTTTACTACCCAGCCTTCGGCAAATAAATCCACAATGCTATCGAGCATGGCTAGGGCTGCCGTTAGCGGTTGAAAATCGTTTAAAATAAGAAATCCAGAAAAAATACCTGTAATTAGCGAAATTAAAACATCGCGTGTTATTAGCGACAATGCAATAGCCAGCAATGGCGGTAATAGCGACAGTACACCATATTCCATAAAAAACTACCCACAACAGACACCTTCGCGGCAAAGCATAGCACAAGGTGCTGAAATATCAGGTAAACAAATCGTCTATATGGGAAGATAGCACGAGATTTGTGCGCAGTTCGCTCAGCGTTGGAATGCTTGCTGCCATTGTGGTGCGAGTTGTGCGATAAAGTCGCGTTGCAGTATTGCCCAAATAACGAGTGGGGCAATCATGGGTAATAATAGCGTGCCAATTTGATACCCCAGCGCGATAAAGTCAGCACCTGTCTGATGGATACTTTGTTGCGTTAAAAATACAGACCCTACATCAAATGCGAGTGTTTTGAGAATTTTAAAGGTCATGCTAAATATTTCGGTTGGTAGAATCAGGCCAATGCCCCACCATAGTTTTGTCCACTTCGCGTCGCTAGGTGTGGCAAGAATTAGCGCACACAACAATGGCATTCCATAGCTATAAACCAGCGGGTTGGATTGGAATCCCAGCACATCGTTGCCTATCGGTGGCGAAACGATAGCCCCCGTAGCATCGCGTCCAAAATTGGCAGCCAAAACCAATTCGTGCCCACTGAGTTTTAGCCACATAATTGCATCGGGTACAAGCCAGTTCAGCAGTTTACCCGTGATCAATGTGACTGGTGCTAGGTGATACGCAGCCGTGAGATACCACACAAAAAAGGTTATTGGAAAAAAGACTAAAACACCCAGCATGAAGCGTGTCAGTGGGCGGCGTGTGATATTGGTGTTCACGCTGTTGCTCCTGCTTGATCAGGCGATGGCGGTTCAGCGTGTGAGGACGGTAGGTAACGAATCCACACCAGAAACACGATCAATGCGTCTAACATGATTAAGGCTTGCCAGACGTACAAATGTGCCCAATCAAACAGCGTCATGCTCCATTGTCCGAGGTAGAACAAGCTAATAATGCGTAGTAAATTAATGCTTTGGATGGCAAAAAATCCCCACGCTAACCCTTGCAGTTTGTAAATCCACGGGGCAGGGAAGGCAAGAATAGCAGCGAGTAATACGATCATGGCTTCCACGCCATTGCAGCCAGGCTCGATAGAAACCGCAAAACCGTTTAACGTACTACGCACGACCTTGCCCGCTGCACTGACATTAGCATCGAACAATGAAATTAAACGCCCGCTAATATCCGCTAGAAAACTCGTCCACGGTAGGATGATGGTTTGTTGCACGGTTTGTAGCATTTCAACACCGAACAGCACCCCTTGCAAACACAGAAAAACTGCCAGAAAACGTAACATGGTTGTAAGCCCTCATTCATCATTGATTCGTTTTTGGTATTAGTTCATACAATATGATGATGCAGCCAATATAACACATTTGTAGCAGAATCCAGCCTACCTTCGGGAAACTTTGCCATGAGTTGGTTCAATAATGGCTGATAAGTGGCAAACGTTTCTGGCAAGCGTGGGATAGGCGCGACAGCGTGCATTTTTAGCAGGGTGGAAAGGGCGGTGGATTCGTAGGGTTTTTTCCCTGTCAATAATTCGTACAGAATCACACCCAACGCATACAAGTCAGCGCGTGCATCGGGCGTTTCCCCCATGATGCGTTCAGGGCTAACGTAGTATGGCGTGCAATAAATTTCATCTTCGTGCAGGAAACCTGCTTCTAGTAACAGGCGTGTTTCCAGCCCAAAGTCAATGAGTGTGATAGTTTTTTCTATATCTCGCACCATGATATTGGAGGTTTTTAAATCCAAATGCAGCATGTCGAGTGCGTGAACCCGTTGTAAAGCCTGTGTAATCTCCACAAACCATTGCAAACGTGTGCTTATGCTGGGTAGTGGTTGCTGTTGCAGGAGGCTTTTGAGCGTTTTACCTTGCACAAATTCCATAACAAGGTAAATGACACCGTGGTTAATGCCGCCTTGCCACAACCTAACCAAGCCGTGGTAATGTTGGGTTTCAATCTGGCGGATGCCTGCGTGGAAATGCTCAATGGCAGAGTCGTCCAAGCGGTCAGTACGAAACTTGAAGCGTTTGATGGCCGCGCGTTGACCTGCTGTATTTTCAGCAAGGAAGATCACCGCATTGGTGCTGTTGTGTAGCACATCAATAAACGTCCAATCAGGAAGATCGAGTGGGTATCGCCGCCGATAATGCTGAATTAACATGAACCCTCGTGTATTGTTGATGAAACCCTCGGCTTTTATTTTTAACATTAGTTGTTTTTATTGATAACTGGATTGAGTTTAAGTGTAGCCCAAAATCACAGTGAATTGACAACTACCTAGTGAATCTCAGATAATGCCGCGCTTTTCTATGGGCATTGCCCTTTATCCTTGCCTTACTACATGAGTAGAAGGCTGTTTAACCCGAAAGGAAAACCATTAATGAGACATTATGAAATTGTCTTTCTGGTTCATCCAGATCAAAGCGAACAAGTGCCAGCGATGGTAGAACGCTACCGTGGTATGGTGCAGGACAGCGGTGGCAGTGTTCACCGTTTGGAAGACTGGGGTCGCCGCCAATTGGCTTACCCAATCAACAAACTGCACAAAGCGCACTATGTACTGATGAACATCGAGTGTGATGCGGCGACCTTGGCAGAGTTGGAAAGCATTTTCCGCTTCAATGACGCAGTGATTCGTAGCATTACGATCAAGATGGAACAGGCTGTTACTGATGCATCTCCGCTGAAAAAAGAAGGCGAAGGCAAACCTAACAAGCGCGTCCGCGAAGAAGAACTGCCTGAAGATGATGACGATTCATCTGACGACGAATAATCACGGCTGATCTGGAGATACTTATGTCACGTCAATTCCGCCGCAAAAAATACTGCCGTTTCACGGCTGAAGGCATCGCTGAAGTCGATTACAAAGACATCGACGTTCTGAAAAGCTTCATTACTGAAACAGGCAAAATCGTACCAAGCCGCATTACCGGTACCAAAGCAAAGTATCAGCGTCAATTGGCGACTGCGATTAAACGCGCTCGTTTCTTGGCTCTGTTGCCTTATTCAGACCAACACAAGTAATTGTGTGTCCGTGCCACGTTTCGGCGTGGCATGACTGCAAAACGGCGATTGTAAGAGGTAACACCCATGGCCAGCTTTATTATGATTGGCCCATTACAAGCTATCGGGTTTGTTTTGTTTTTTGCGGTGTTGTCATTTGCACTTTTGCCGCTAATGGGGGTGTTTAGCAGTGCAGCGATTGCACTGATTACGCTCCGTATCGGTTGGCAACGTGGGTTGTTCCTTGCCGGTATCAGCAGCGCGTTATTAGGTGCGTTGAGTTTTGTCCTACAACAGGATGCATGGCTTGGGTTCTGGGGTGGTTTGTCTGGCGTGTTCGCTGGGGATTCGCCGCCACAGTTTTTCGGGATGCAGCTTTGGTTGTTGGTCATTATATTGGCGACCGTATTATGTAGAAGCGTTTCGTGGTCGCGCACTTTGACGTTACTGCTTGGTAGTTCGATGGGAGCTGTATTGCTCTTTCACCTTGTAGTGGGAGATGCTGCTGCTTTCTGGCAGTCCCAACCTTTTTGGTCGCGTTTAGTGGCAACGGCAACAGAACTTCAGCTTTTTCCTGAAGATTTGTCTGCCGATGATCAGCAACAAATTCTCAACAGTATGGCGAATATGTTGAGTGGTTGTATCGCGGCTGGTATCAATTTATTCCTGATAGTTTCGCTGTTAATTGCTCGACATTGGCAGTCTCAACTGTATAACGTCGGTGGTTTTCAGCAAGAATGGTGTAATTTGCGCATCGGCAAAGTCGCCGCACTGATAATGATTGCGATCATTATTACAGCATTACTCAGCTCCCAAACAGTGTTGATTAGTTTGCTGTTCACAGGGTTGGCGGTGTTTGTGTTCCAGGGCATGGCTTTGGTACACGGTTTGCTTATGGCATTGCAGCAGTCTAAGTTGTGGTTGTTGGGATTATACATACCGTTAATGTTGTTACCTGTACAAGTTGGCATCTTATTGGCGGCGTTCGGCATTATCGATGGTATTGCTGATTTTCGCAGTCAGTTAAAGGCACGCAAAGATTAACGTTTTAAGTGCAGGTGACAACACCTGCGTACAGACAAGGTGAATCGTATGGAAATCATTCTGCTGAAAAAAGTAGAAAACTTGGGTGGCTTGGGTAGCGTTGTTAAGGTACGCCCTGGTTATGCGCGTAACTACCTGATTCCACAAGGTAAAGCGAAAATGGCTACCAAAGCTAACCTCGCTGAATTTGAAGCGCGTCGTGCAGAACTCGAAGCCGAAGCGGCTGCAACATTGTCCACTGCTCAAGCGCGTAAAGCACAATTGGAAGGCATGGTGCTGACCATTAAAGCTAAAGCAGGCAACGAAGGCAAATTGTTCGGTTCAGTTTCCAGCCACGAAATCGCTGATGCTATCGTTGCAGCGGGTGTTGAAATCGAACGTCGCGAAATCCGTATGCCTAACGGTGCATTGCGCCACTTAGGTGAATTCGAGGTTGGTGTTCATTTGCACACTGAAGTCGATACCACTGTTAAAGTCGTTGTTGAAGCTGAGTAATCGCGCGATTCGCACTCACGTTTTAGCGACCGACAAATAACAAACCACCCGCAGCAGGGTCATGATTGTTGCGGGTGGTTTTGTTTTATGTGAACTTTGCCACCGTAATGCTACGGGTTGTCATGGCTTTCTTTCCAGTTAGTTCCTGTCCCTAATAAGCTTAAATTCCGTTAGACTTACTGCATGGCTGATACATACGATTCATTCAAAATCCCACCACACTCTATCGAAGCGGAACAGTCCGTGCTAGGTGGATTGTTGATCAGTGGACGCACGGGGGATAGTACCGCGTGGGACAGTGTTGCCGATAAAGTGACCGAAGATGATTTTTACCGACAGGATCATCGTCTGATTTTTCGCGCTTTGTCCAGTCTCGCCAGTGATAATCAACCCTTGGATGTTTTGACGGTCTCAGAATGGCTCAAGCAGCGTAACGAGCTGGAAAATGCGGGGGGGTTTGCCTACCTTGCAACAATGGTGCGTGATACGCCAAGTGCTGCGAATATTAAAGCTTATGCGGAAATCGTGCGCGAAAAATCCATCCTACGTCAGTTAATCGGCGTAGGAACAAGCATTGCCGATGCTGCATTCACCGCACAAGGGCGTAGCAGTAAGGAGATTCTCGACGAAGCCGAACGTAAGGTCTTCCAAATTGCCGAACACGGTGCAAAACAAGGGCAAGCATTCAAACCCCTGAAAAACCTGCTAAAAGTTACCCTAAATCATATCCAAGAACTCAGCAAGCTCAACACGAGTATTACAGGTGTTTCCACGGGGTATCACGATTTAGATGAAATGACTTCTGGCCTACAAAAAGGCGATTTAGTCATCGTTGCCGGACGGCCATCGATGGGAAAAACCACCTTTTCGATGAATATTGCGGAATATGCAGCCGCACATAAAAAATTACCCACCGCTATTTTCAGTATGGAGATGCCTGCTGAACAGTTGACGATGCGGATGTTATCGTCAATGGGGCGGGTGGATCAGCACCGTTTGCGTACTGGGAAATTGACCGACGAAGACTGGCCGCGCGTGGCAACGGCGGTTAAGATTTTTTCCGATGTGCCGATGTTTATTGATGATAGCCCTGCTTTGTCCCCTACGGAAGTGCGTGCGCGGGCGCGGCGGTTAATGCGTGAGCATGGGCAATTGGGTTTAATCGTGCTCGACTATTTGCAGTTGATGCAAACGGGGAGTGGCGAAAGCCGTACTGCGGAAATCTCGGAAATTTCGCGTTCCTTAAAGGCACTTGCTAAAGAACTCAGTGTGCCTGTGATTGCCTTATCGCAGCTTAATCGCAGTCTCGAACAACGTCCGAATAAACGTCCTGTCATGTCCGATTTACGCGAATGTGTAACGGGTGAAACCTTAGTGATGTTGGCGGATGGTCGGCGCGTGTCGATTCGTGATCTTGTGGGGCAAACACCAGAAGTCATGGCAGTAACGCCATCAGGTGAGATCGTTACGTCGCAAACAGATTTGGTATGGTCAGTCGGGCGCAAGTCGGTTTTGCAGATACGTTTAGCCAGTGGGCGTAACATTCGTTGTTCGCAGTCACATCGCTTACGCACGTTGTGGGATTGGCAAGAAGCGCAACATTTGCAGGTGGGGGATCGTTTGGCATTAGCGCGGCATTTGCCTGAACCTGTGAAGCCCATAACGTGGTCGGAAGCCGAGCTAATTTTATTAGCACA
>CAZEQX010000073.1:0-2043 GCA_964514635.1 uncultured Thiothrix sp. | reverse complement strand
GTATTACCAGCGGCGATTTTCCAATTATCTAATGTACAGTTGGCGTTATTTTTACGGCATTTGTGGGCAACAGATGGTTGCATTCATGTTAGTAACCGTCGAGTGCGGATTTACTTCGCCACAGCAAGTGAAGCTTTGGCGCGTGATGTTACTGCATTGTTGTTGCGTTTTGGTATTGTGGCACGGATTAAACACGTTACTACTCCTGAAAGTGTTGATGGTTGGTTTACAGTAGATGTTTCTGGAGCAGAGCAGCAGCGAATATTTTTACGCGAGGTAGGGGCATTTGGTGCGCGTCAGCAGGATGCAGAAACCGCCAAGCGTAACCTGCAAGCTATTACTGAGAATACGAATGTTGATACGCTACCTGTCGAAGTATTTGATTATGTGCGTGAACAAATGCGTTCACGGGGTATTTCACAGCGGCAAATGGCAAGTTTGCGTGGCACGGCTTATGCTGGTGGTGCGCACTTTAATTTCTCACCATCACGCACCACGTTGCAACATTATGCTGAGATTCTGAATGATGATCGCTTAAGAACGTTGGTAAATGATGCCTTGTTCTGGGATCGTATCGTGGCGATTGAGCAGGTGGGGGAAGAAGAGGTGTTCGACTTAACTGTTCCAGACCATGCTTGTTGGTTGGCTGATGGTGTGGTGAGTCATAATTCGGGGGCGATTGAACAGGATGCGGATGTGATTATTTTTATCTACCGTGATGAGGTGTACCATCCTGAGTCGGCGGATAAGGGAACGGCAGAAATCATTATTGCCAAGCAGCGGAATGGCCCGATTGGAACGGTGCGCTTAACCTTCCTCGGTAAGTACACGCGCTTTGAGAATTTCACACCGGATATTTACACGCCGGGATATGAATAATTGTTACAAGAGTGAGATTGCCTGCATGAAACGATCCGCACGCGCCATTATTGATAGTTCAGCTTTGCGCCACAACCTTGCTCGTTGCCGTGAAGTTGCCCCAAATAGCTTGGCAATGGCAGTGATTAAGGCGAATGCTTATGGGCATAACATGCTCAAAACGGCGGAAACCTTGAGCCACGCCAATGGTTTTGCGGTGTCTTGTATCCAAGAAGCATTGGAATTGCGGCAGGCACGATTTATTCACCCGATTTTAGTGTTGCAGGGTTTCCAAACCATGCAAGGCATGAAGGCAATGGCAGAACACCGTTTGCGAGCGGTGTTGCATGACCACGCACAGTTGGAGCTGTTGGATGCAGCCCCACCTTCCATAAGGTTAGACGTAGCGATCAAACTGGATACGGGAATGCACCGTTTGGGTTTTCCAGTAGAACAGGCACACCCGCTGTTTGAGCGATTAAGCAAGCATCCGAATATCAAACCAACACCGTGGTTAATGACGCACATGGCTTGTGCAGATGAACCAAATAATGCTCACACGCAACAGCAGTTTGAGCGTTTTGAAAAATACACGGACGGTTTGACTGCACCGCGTAGCGTGGGAAATTCCGCGAGTATTCTGGCATGGCCGCGTAGTCATGTGAATTGGGTACGTCCTGGGATCATGCTGTATGGAGCGTCGCCTTTTGCGCATGGCAATGCAAAACGTGACGGTTTGGAAGCAGTGATGACACTGACTGCCCCATTAGTGTCCGTGCATACCATTCCCCGTGGGGAAAGTATTGGTTATGGTGCAAGCTATGTCTGTTCTGATGATACGCGCACCGGAGTGGTCGCTTGTGGGTATGCAGATGGCTATCCGCGTCATGCGCCGACGGGGACTCCGGTGTGGATTAACGGTCGTGAAACACGCATCCTCGGACGGGTGTCGATGGATATGTTAGTTATTGATTTAACTGGTATTGAAACGCGAGTAGGGGACATGGTAGAACTGTGGGGCAAGCACCTGCCCGTGGATAAAATCGCACAGGCGGCAGGGACGATTAGCTATGAATTGTTATGCAATGCGGGCAATCAGTGCCAACATGAATATGTGTGTTGACATCCTCCCCTCCCTAATACTTCGACAAGCTCAGTAACCAAGGAAGGGGATTCCTACGGGAG
>CAZEQX010000072.1:0-12157 GCA_964514635.1 uncultured Thiothrix sp. | reverse complement strand
GAAGAAGCTTGTTATAAATCCTCTTCATTGGCAATAGAATTAGCAAAACGGTGTGGTACACGTTTACATATTCTGCATATTTCTACTGCAAAAGAAGCCGAAATGTTTGCGGATATTGCATTAAGCGATAAACGTATTACCGCTGAAGCTTGCGTTCATTTCTTGCATTTTTCCGATGAAGATTATGCGACAAAAGGTGCATTAATTAAGTGTAATCCTGCAATTAAAACCGCTGAGGATCGAGCAGGTATTATTCAGGCATTATTAGATGGGCGTTTAGATGTGATCGGAACAGATCATGCGCCACATACTTGGCAGGAAAAGCAAAATGGCAGTTATTTTAAAGCCCCATCAGGTTTGCCATTGGTGCAACATGCGTTACAAACGGTTTTAGAACATTATCACGATGGTATTTTTAGTTTGGAATTTATCGTGCAAAAAACCAGTCATGCGGTGGCTGATTTATTCCAAATTAAAGAACGCGGTTATATTCGTGAAGGTTATTGGGCGGATTTGGTATTAGTGGATATAAATAAGCCCCATTTAGCCACACACGCTAATAGTTTATCAAAATGTGCATGGACTCCATTCGATGGTTATGAGTTCCGTTCTAGCATTGCAGCAACCATTGTCAACGGACAATTGGTCTGGCAAGACGGGCAATTGTTGGAGGTTGCACCTGCTGGTATTGCCTTGGAATTTGATCGCTAATCGCACTGTTTTTGTGCGTGGGTTATAACTCACGCACAACTCGAAACCCCAGATTCGTATCCATTTCATCCCAAAAACGCTTCTTACGCGCTGCACTACGCGCCAAGGTCGCAGGGTCAAACCACGAGCCACCTTTGGTTACATACCAGTAGGGATTTGCTGCAACGGATTCACTGCCATCACGGTTGGCATTGATGTGCGAGCTTGTCCAATGGCTATGAGTAAACTCCCATACATTGCCATGCATATCGTGCAATCCCCAAAGATTAGGAACACGCAAACCCACTTCACTGGCTTTGATGGATGGCATACAACGTGGTAGATACCAACGTCGTTTTTCTTGAGGTTCTTTGTATGGAAACAATGGGTTAAAGTGCACTTCTTTACAACTGACATCTTCACCATGGTAAAACGGTGTGACTGTTCCGGCACGAGCTGCGTATTCCCATTCGGCTTCTGTTGGTAAGCGGTATGTTTGTCCGGTTTGTTCACTCAACCATTGCAAGTACAGTTTAATGTCCTGAATGCGAATATTAATGACAGGGTAGCGGCCTTTGTGCCAGATGAGTTCAGGGCGTAAAAACCACTCTGTTGCTCGGCGAAATTGCTCAAATTCTTCGGCTAGAATAGGGTAAACGCCGATAGCGAAAGATTTGCGTATCAAGGTTGGATGTCGGGGGCTTTCTTCGCGGCGGTGGCCGTATTCAGATGCGGTAGAACCCATCTCAAAGCGTCCGGCGGGGACAACCGCCAGTTCTGGACCTAAGCCGCCCTGTTGTAGCTTGTCACGAAAAAATGGTTGCCCCAAACCAGTGCATTGCGCTGCATCTTGTTGCAATTGTTTGATTTCGGAGGTGCTTAGTTCATCCACAAAGCACAACGGGGCATCATTGCCAGCAAGTGTTACGTCAATCATCGCTATCATAAACTTGGTAATACCCTAAAACTCCTCATTATCATTAAAATATCTCAGAAGACAACACAGAAAATTCATAATTGAGCTATATTTAACCCATGAGGGTATATTAGTGGTCAGAAATAAGGGGACAGGAATCATGGAAAAAACATTATCTCAGCCCAGAGTCCATTCACAACGACAGCGTAATAAAGCGCAGGTGTTGTTGGATGGTTTGATTATTTACAGTCAAGACTTAGGTGAATTGGGTAAACAGCTTGAGCGTTTATTACGTCAGCATGGTGTGCGTTCGAGTTTTGACCCTGCTTATTCCGTGCGCTGCCATTAATGCACAAAGGGTTTTGTTGGCGTTATTTGTCGGTCAGTGCGGGTGCGAGTTTATTTTGTTTGAACCTATTGCAAACATTTTGCGACGAGTAAGTATGACGCAACAGCGCCATGAGTCATTGAGCCTATCTTGCTCCCCCCGACCTTCTGGTCGGGGTTTTTGTTTTAGGTGAGAGCACCGCCGATACGCTAAAAAATACAGTTTATCGGACTTATTTCCATTTCTTATTTTTTACGGTAGTTTATTAGTATAATAAGCGTTACATTAGCCCCAAATCATAAAATTAATAGGTGGCAGGTATGCCGAGATACTTACCCGTTCGTCAACGACAAACTGGTTTAAGCCTTTTAGAGGTTTTAGTTGCAACTCTAGTACTGTCTGCTGGCTTACTGGGTTTAGCGGGTTTACAGATCGCCAGTATGAAAACCACGCACAATTCTTACCAAATGCAGCAAGCGACATGGTTGGTGCATGACTTGTTAGAACGAATGCGTGCCAATAAAACTGAAGTGTTTGTGGTGAATGGCAGTAATGTTCCCACTTCTACTTACCTGCTGCCCACATCAGGTTCAACACCTGTAGCAGCAAGTACCTACTGTTCCACCACTTTAGCAAAAGATTGCTCAACCGTAACAGACTGTACCCATGCTCAGGTGGCAACATTCGATTTGTATCGTGTGATGTGCGGTTATGGTGCAGGTTCGGGCAGCAATGGTGTGTTGAATACTTTGATGAATGGGCAAATGATGGTGAGTTGCCCCACGGGTGATTGTCACGCTGGGGTTCGTGTCCGTTTGCAATGGGATGAGCGCAATGCCTCAAACCAGGCGGGTACTGACATCGAAAGCTTCAATATTTCACTCGATAGCGTATTGTAGGAGCACTTAAGTATGCCAATAACGAAACAACGAGGCATTACGCTGATCGAAATGATGATCGCAATGGTGATCAGCTTGGTATTGATTGCGGGCGTTGGAACGGTTTATATCAGTAGTAAACGCACTTACCAAACCCGCGACCAACTGTCGACAATGGACGAAACGGCGCGTGTCGCGCTTGATATGTTGACCAAACATTTAGAACACGCAGGGTATGCCACGCCTGATAAATTGCCGATTGGGGACTACATGTACTACAGCGGAGCAAGCGATCCTGTGGTGGTTTCCTGCGCTGGTGGCGATAGCATTTTGAAATCCAGTGATGTTATCAGTCGTGCGACGAAAAACAGTTTCAATAGCTATGGTGATGTGGTTGCTGTGCGTTTTATCGGTGATGATGTGGTTTACACGGATTGCGCGAATGGTCACTTACCCGCTGGTTGTCGTGCAGATGTCGCGCCTTCTATGCAAGCAGCTTTGATCTACAACAGTTTCTTTGTTGATAAAGACAGCGATGGTATGGAAAACCTCTATTGCATGGGGTCACGCAATACCTCGAAAAAGCCCGTCGTAAATGGTGTGGAAAATATCCAGTTCCTGTATGGCGTGGATACAACAGGTGACGGTGCAGTGGATTATTACGCCAATGCAGATAGTGTGGGTGCTACTAATTGGCAACGTGTCGTTAGTATTCAGGTAAGTATTTTGGTGCGTTCGCTTGATCCTGTATTGGAAGCGGCAACAGCGCAGTCTTATCGCGTTTTGGATGTGACGGTGACAAAAAATGATCGTTATAAGCGTGCAGTTTATTCAACAGTGATTCAATTGCGTAACGTAGTGGAAGGTTAAACTTGAACATGGCAACTTCAAACCAGCAGCAACGTGGTTCAGTTCTGTTGTGGGGATTAGTAATCTTATTGGTATTGACGGTCATTGGTGTCGCGGCAACACGCATGGCAGCGACGGATACGCGCATTGCGGGCAATCAGATGATGTATATGCTCACCTTCCAAGGTGCGGATTCGATGTTGCGGCGCTCTTTTAGTTTGTACCAAGTGTTGCAAACCGCATCGAATGGGACAACACCCGAAACGTATAACAAGTTGGCAGTTAAGGTAAGAACGCTGGATGCTTATAATGACTCCACCAGTAAGGTCAGCGCGAGTGGGCAAATGACCATGAGTGAAGCAGAAAGTTGCCCCCCGCTGAAGGGGATTGCAATGTCGACAGAAATGACTTCTGATGCGGGTGGCGTGAGTTGCCGCGTATTTACAACGGAAGCTGAAGCGAGTTTATCGGGTACGGGGGCGAAGAGTGAACATTCCGAAGGGATTCTTAAACCCGTACCTACTGTTCACTAAATCGGCATTTGTAAAAGGGAAACAATAATGACAATAACCTCATTCTCTATGCGTAGTCAGCAGGCTATGCGCGGTTTTACTTTGATGGAGCTGTTGATTACGGTAGCCATCGTCGGCATTTTAGCGGCGATTGCTTACCCTAGTTATACCGCGCAGATTCAAAAAAGTAAGCGTTCTGACGCAATGGTGTCGCTGCAAGACATTGCTCAACGCCAGGAAAGCTATTTTATCCGTAATTACAGTTATGCCAGCACGTTGACGCAACTTAATTACCCAGCCACTTCTACCCAAGGGTTATACGGTTTAGCTGTCACTGTTACGCCTAGTGGTTGTGCGGGTACTCAAGCTAACCCTTGTTCGACCTTCAGTGCTAGTGCCGTAGCCGTGTCGGGAAAACCACAGGCGTATGATAAAACCTGCCAAACTTTTATTTTGGACAATCGCGGTACACAAACTGCAAAAGACAAGGACGGTGTGGCGGCGACCACCTGTTGGAAGTGACATCGTATCGTGAGCGGATGATAAACGCTTAATTACCTGCGTTTCTAAACCCTAATATAAAAATAAGCGTATGAAAAACAAAGCTCGGTTATGGCAGATATTGTGCCTCAATATTTCGTTGGTTTTCAGTGGTGTGGTCATGGCTGACGATGCTGAAATCTATTACGAACAGTCGTTGAGTGCGAATCCCAATGTCTTGTTCTTATTGGATACATCCGGCAGTATGAACGCGGAATTACCCAATAGTGGTGGGAAAACTCGCCTGCAAGTCATGCAAGAAGTGTTGGGAGATGTCTTAACCGGAGCGCCGCCGAATTTGAACGTGGGGTTGATGCGTTATGGTGGTCATTCTGAAAACGCTGCCAATGGGGTGAGTTTCCCAACCAAGGCGATTGATGCCGAAGCCCTACCGATTGTGCAAGCGGCTATTGATCCATCTCAAGATAATTTGCCAGACCCTGATGCAGGTGCAACTGTGCGGCAATTCTTAGCCAGTGTTGGTGCAAGTTGGAATGCGCAAGGTTATACGCCAATTGTGGATGCGTTATACGAAGCTTCCTTGTACTTTCGTGGTAATGCCGTTGATTTTGGGAACGTTTCCCCTACGCAAGTGCGAGCTGCACACCCTGCAACCTATACAACCCAAGATTGCGCGGGTACTTACACACAATCTTGCAACAAAACCGCAGGAGAATGTAGCGGAACAATTGTGGCGGGGAGTTGTTCCACGCAACAGCAGACCAACTGCACGCAATGGGAACAACAAACCAAAACTGTCAACGGACAGTGCTGTGGTTGGAGTCAGGAAACAGTCACAGGACAATGCTGCCAATACGTTGCTTCGGGGTATGATGAAGCAGGCAATGCGACGGGCTGGGTTTGTAAGGACAACAACTATTCATGCTCAACCAACACTAGCGTGTGTACCAACAATGATTGGTCTTGCACGGGCACAGTCACGGAAAGCGTATGCGTTAAAGAAGTCACCAACAGCGTCGAATACTGCCAACAAGAGCTGTGCTATAGCGCAAAGCAGTATACTTCCCCCATGCAATACGAATGTCAGGCGAACTACATTGTCTTGATGTCAGATGGACGGCCGGAATATTCAGGTGGGACAGAAACTTATCCTCAACGCAAAAGTACCATCGAATCCGCCATTGGTACGACCTGTGCAGATGGTCCATCAGGCTACAAAAGTGGTACTTGTGGCCCTGAGGTTACAAAGTTTCTTGCCGAAAATGACCAGTCCAGCACGGTAGATGGGAAACAAACAGTCGAAACTTTCACCGTCGCATTCGCGTTGGATGATGCAAATGGCACAGATTACCTAAAAAGCCTTGCGACGGCAGGCGGTGGTACAGTTGCAGCGAATACTCGTGACGAGCTGAAACAAGCATTTGCTGGCATTATGCGTAAAGCTTCGCATCAAGCGACACAAATGGAACAACTTCCCGTGGTAGCCACGGCCGCTTACGGCGCAAATCAACCCCAACTGGCTGTATTGCAAGAAAATTTCTTGGCAAATATGGCGCGTTCTCAAGACGACCCACTCGTAACGGCTTGGGGCATGTGGCAGGGCATTACGCAGCGACGTGATTTTGCAGAACAACTGACAGCATTGTTTAAACCCGATTACACACAAAGTTTTGCCGCGACGGGGGGATTCTTTAGTGCCGATAATGTGCAAGGTTTGACAGATGCCTTTAACTCCATTTTGCAAAAGATTGATGCTTCTGCTTCCTCATTCAGTGCGCCGACCTACACGGTGGACAAAAACACTCTGTTATCCCACGCTGATGAGGTTTTTATCCCTGTATTTGAACGCAGTTTATTGCCGTTATGGTCGGGCAATTTGAAGAAATTCAAACTGAAAGACGAACAAATCATGGGTAAAGCCGCAGACGGTTCGGATAAAGCCGCTGTGAGCAGCGATGGCACATTCTTAGACGATGCTTGGGACTATTGGGGTAGTGCCGTATCAGGTAAAGCCGTGCAAGAAGGGGGAGCGGCGAGTTTGCTTGATCCAAGTAAGCGAGTGTTGTACACCGACGCGGTAGAGCTAACACTGAGTGCTTTGGATAAAACCAATACCAATATCAGCAAGACCCTGTTGGGTGATGCGAGTATGACAGATGCTTATCGCGAACAGTTGTTGGATTTTGCTCGTGGTTATAAATCCGATGGAACAGCACGCAAACACATGGGGGATATTATGAACAGTCGCCCTGTGGTTATGGATTACGGTAGCAAAAGCTATGTGTTGGTCGGGACAAATGAAGGTTTCTTGCACGCTTTTGATACTGAATCAGGGGCAGAAAAGTGGGCTTTCATGCCGTCTGTGTTGTTGAAGAATATTGCTACTTTTTATGCAAATAGTCAGCCTAAACAGCATGTGTACGGGATTGATGGTCGTTTAACGCTAGACATAACTGATGCCAATCATGATGGCTTGATCCAAGCCAGCGATGGTGATACCGCCCACTTGTATTTCGGGATGCGTCGTGGCGGGCGTGCTTATTACGCTTTGGACATTACGGATGTGGATTCCCCTAAACTGCTGTGGAAAGTGGATCATACCGTGGCAGGGTTTAGCGAGTTGGGGGAATCGTGGTCGACTCCGGCACTGGCGGCGATGCGTATTTATGATGTGGCAACTTCACAAACGACATTGAAAGATGTTTTGGTATTTGGGGCAGGTTTTGACCCAGCTAAGGAAGAAGCTGACCCAAGCAAACGTGCTGCCGACAGTATGGGGCGCGATGTGTTTATTATTGATGCACTGACAGGGCAAAAAATTTGGTCATTACGCACCGATGTCACAGGCGCAAACAGCCAGTTACACGATAGCGTCACGGGTGATATTCGGGTGATGGATATGGATCGTAATGGCGCGTTGGATCGTTTGTATTTTGCTGATACAGGCGGGAATGTGTGGCGAGTGGATATGGACATGGACGTGCGTGATGCGGACAGCAGTCTTTACGATTACACCAATGCCAAACTCACGCACTTTGCTAGTTTAGGCGGTTCGGGGGAGGATAAACGCAAGTTTTATTATGAGCCTGATGTGGCACTGATGCAGCAGGCAGGTGGCGCGGTGATGACGCTTGCTATTGGCAGTGGCTATCGTTCACATCCGCAGTCGTCCAACATTGTTGACCGTTTTTATGTCCTGCTGGATGAAAACGTGTACAACCCGCCACCAGATACGTTCGCTACTTTACAAGACATTGATATTACAGCAAGCGATGTATTGGAAGCGAGTGGGGAAACATTATTGACAGGTTCTCACAAAGGTTGGTTGTTTGATCTACCGAATGAAGGTGAAAAAGTTCTCGCATCGGCTGTGACGGTATTGAATAAGGTTGTGTTCACCACCTTTGCGAGTGAGAAAGCCTCATCGAGTGACCCTTGTGCGCCGCCGCCGAACAAAGCTCGCGCTTATGTGTTGGATTTGTACAGTGGTGCGGCGGTTGCGAATTTGGATCGTAGTGGCGATGGCAGCAAGGACAAATCCGTTGTAGCGGGTTTGAATGAGATACTGGATTCCGCACAAATTATATTCAATGCGCCAACGGCAAGCGACGGTTCAGCCTGTACCGCGAGCGATTGCCAGCAAACTATCCAGATTCGTGTGGGTAAGATGAATCTGCCGATCATGGATGCAGCCAATAGCAATAACAGTGGTGACAATGTGGCGGAGAAAACCGACCTCAGTGACATATTGCCGCGTATCTTTTGGAATGATCGGAATATATCAAAGGAATAGCATCTGTGATATAAACGGTAATTATTAGCATAACGATAATCATAAAAAGCATGAACACCACACGCTCTTACCTAGACTGGCTACTGTTGTTTATTTTTTGCACGATTAGTAGCATGGTCTTGGCTGACGAAACAGAGATTTACTTCGCCGATAAGAGCGACGAAGTGACACCTAATGTACTCTTTTTGATTGATGCTTCTGGGAGCATGGGGCAGGTTGTGTCGACTGATACGCAATCGCCGCAGCGCACGAGGATGCAAATTCTCAAAGATTCATTCAGTCAGGTGATGACGGCAGCACCTGCCAATGTCAGCGTTGGGTTGATGCACTACTCTAATCACAATTTAGATTCCAATGGCTATTGGTGGAGTTCTCTTAAGGGAGTGAATTTTCCCTCTACACCGATTGACGAGCATGTTGAGCCGATGATTGCTGCTTATAAGGGTGATGATAATCTGCCTGATCCTGCATCGGGTAGTACCACTGTGCGAGAATTTCTGGCAAGTATCGTGAGTAGCTGGAATGCTAATGGGTACACGCCAATTGTGGATTCACTCTACGAAGCAGCTCGCTATTTCCGTGGTGATACAGTGGGTTGGGGGAATGATATTCCCGCTCAAGGGTGGGCAGCACATCCTTTGACTTACGATGGGAAAATTTCCTGTAAAACCTATGCCTCACCTAATCCTACTTGCGTGAAAGAGTGGGGCGAATGTGGTGCATTGGTTCTTGAGGATACTTGTCAAACTAAAACTTATAGTGAGTGTTGTGATGATCCCAATGATCCAACTGACGGTTGGGTAGATTTAGGTGAGGGTAGAGGCTATTGTGTTAATAATAATTTTACCTGCACAAGTACAGTGACAAAATGCCAGTATCAGAAATGTGCAGAGTATAAAACCGTTGGTGATCTTACTTATAAAACACCCATTGAGCATAAATGCCAAGCCAATTATTTGGTATTAATGTCAGACGGTAAGCCAGAATACCCGTATTATCCCAGCTTAGGGGATAAAGATGGTACAAAATACTATCCGCCATCCGTTAAAGACCCTGAGGCGACAGAAGTGAATGCGGCTACTCACACTAGCCAAATTAAAGTGAGCCAGAAGGTTCAAAACTACATGGGCAAAACCTGTGAAGATAAACCATTAGGGTATGCCAGTGGTACATGTGGTAAAGAACTTACCCATTGGTTAGCAGAAACCGATCAGAATCCAGATTTAGAAGGCAATCAATTTGTTAATACTTATACGGTTGGCTTTGCACTGGCAGATGAACCGACAGGTACTCAATATTTACAAAGTTTAGTGACAAAAGATGGTGGTTTCTTTTCTGCTGAAAACTCAGAAGAATTGGCTGGTGCATTTAGTGCTATTTTAAACTCCATTAGTAAAAATGCTTTGTCATTCAGTGCTCCAACGTATTCAGTGGATGAAAGTACGCTAATTTCCCACAGTGAGGATGTTTATATCCCCATGTTTGATGTCGATAATCAACCATTATGGCCTGGTAATCTGAAGAAATTTAAACGTAAAGAATACAAGCAGGCGGATGGCACAGTTATCAGTAAGATTGTGGATAAAAATAATGAGCCAGCTTTAACGGATGATGGTGAGTTCAAAGACACGGCGTATGATTTATGGGGTGATGCTGCTAGTGGTAAAGAAGTGGCAACAGGGGGCGCGGCAAGTCAGTTACCATTACCCGCTTCACGTCAATTGTTCACTGATGTCAGCACCTCATTGGCATTAACCGCTAAAACTAATTGGCTACATTCAGATAATGAACTGATTACCATTGATAAGCTTTATCAGGATAATGATGGGGATGCTAGTCACACGAATAACTCGACCACGAATTGTGACCCCGACGCGCCGGATGCCAGTAGCTATACGGGTTGTGTGACGCGGCGTAAACAATTGTTGGATTTTGTGCGGGGTCTGGATGCGGATGGGCAACCGCGTAAACACATGGGCGATATGTTAAATACCAAGCCATTAATTGTGGATTATGATACGAAACAGTTAATCTTTGTAGGGACAAACGAAGGTTATTTACATGCTATTGATACCGACTCAGGAGTGGAGCAATGGGCTTTTATGCCTAGCAGTCTGTTAGTTCATAGCAACACGTTTTATCAAAATATTGTTTCCACGAATCATGTTTATGGCATAGACGGGCCATTAACTTTATGGAATTATGATAAAAACGGTGATGGAGAAATCAAATCCAGCGATGGTGATAAACGTATCCTGTATTTTGGTTTGCGCCGTGGTGGTAAAGCTTACTATGCTTTAGACATTACCAAAGCGGATGAGCCAGCTATTTTATGGAAAAAAGAAAATCTGGCTACGGTTAATGATGGTGTGTGGGATGAATTAGGTGAAGCATGGTCAAAACCAACATTGGCGAAAATGCGTATTGGCACAAAAGAAAGTAGTAGTTTGAAAGATGTATTAATCTTTGGTGCAGGTTATGACGCAGCGAAAGATCAAGAAGTCGTGGCTGATCGAACCAGCGATGCGCTAGGAAGTGATGTATTTATTATCGATGCTGTTACAGGGGAGTTAGTCTGGTCATTGCAACACGATGTCTATAATGATTCATCAACGGCAAACCCCATTAAGCACAGTATTCCAAGTGATATTCGCATCTTGGATATGGATCGCAATGGTGCGTTAGACCGTTTGTATTTCGCAGATACGGGCGGAAATATTTGGCGTGTGGATATGGATCACGATTTGCGCGATACAGACGACGATATGTACGATTATGGTGATGCTAAAGTTACGCAGTTTGCGGCTTTAGGTTCAGATGGTAATAATGGCACGGACATTCGCAAATTTTTCTATGAACCAGATGTCGCATTGTTAGAGCATAATGGTGCGGTTCGCATGACGATTGCGATTGGGAGTGGTTATCGCACACACCCATTAAATGCGAATATTAATGATCGTTTTTATGTATTAAATGAGCCGAATGTTTATACTGAACCACCAGAAACCTTTACAACCATTACCAATACATCATTGGTCAATCGCACGACATTAAGCAGTACCGATAATATCTTAACGGGTAATTACAAGGGTTGGTATTATGTGCTGCCCAATACGGGCGAAAAGGTTTTAGCATCGGCCTTAACCTTTTTGAATAAAGTTATTTTTACCACGTTCGCACCCGTGGATGAATCTGGCAGTGCGGGCAGTGGTGATCCGTGTGATACGCCGCCAAACAGTGCGCGTGCTTATGTGCTGGATTTATTCAGTGGTCATGCTGTTGCGAATTTGGATCGGGACGAAGACACCAGTTCAGACGAGACAGCCGCAGACGGTAAAGATGAGTTTATTGTGGCTGGGGTTAATGAAATCCTGAGCGCGGCACAGGTGATTTTCCGTACTCCGACTGCCAGCGATGGTACAGCGTGCAAAGAGGGGGATTGCCATCAAACGGTGGAAATTCGTGTTGGGAATATGGCCGTGCCATTGATGGACGACTCCAACAGCAACAACTCCAATACCGCCAATGGGGTGAATGACGTTGCGGAAAAAACCGATTTAACCGAAATTTTGCCGCGTATCTTCTGGTTGGATCACGACGTTTCGCAATAGTGCGTTATTGGCGGGGATAGCCCAGCCACTGCCCTAAACTGACGCGCTCGTTGCCTGCTAAATCCCGTAGGCAACGCAC
>CAZEQX010000071.1:0-12260 GCA_964514635.1 uncultured Thiothrix sp. | reverse complement strand
AACGCGATTATTACCAACAAATCGCACCGGAAACTGAAAGTGGTTTGTATCTCGTGCCGAAAGTGATTGAGTAAGGCATATTCCCATCTATTGGTCTGGATTTCCTACCTCACGCAGTGGGGTAGGCTATACTCAAAGCGTCCACTGTGTATTATGTAGGCAGATTAATAACGACATTTGGAGCTTTTAGTATGAGTGATGACAACAACAACCCTTATGCCCCGCCGCGTTCTGACGTAACCCCTCCACCTTTACCAACGGGTAGTAACGAGCTTTTAGCTGAACCGCGTTCCTTACCGATGGGGGCGGGATTCGGTTGGTTATCCGAAAGTTGGGGTATGGTGAAAGAGAATTTGGGCGTTTGGGTGCTGATTACCTTAGCCTTGATAGTGTTTCAAGTTGTACTAGGTCTCGTGCCTTTTATTGGCGACGTGGTGTCTTCCGTTCTTAGCCCTGTGTTTACAGGGGGGCTATTGTTGGGGATTCGTCAGATAGAACGTGGCGAAAAAATGCGTTTTGACTATTTGTTTGAAGGGTTCAAACAAAAATTTGCGCCGTTGGCTGGTTTGGGTGGTATCACTCTGGTGGTCATGTTTGTGTTTTTCATGATTCTTGGCGGCCTATTAGTCGGCAGCAATATGGAAAGTCTCGAATCAGGTATGTTGAATCCTGAAGACCTATTCACCCAAATGAACATGGGTTTATTGGGAATTGGTATCGTATTTTTGTTGTTGATTATGTTGTTTTTCTATTTCTCAACACAGTTAGTAGCATTAAATGACGTGCCTGTATTGCAAGCATTGAGCATGAGTTTTAAAGGGTGTTTGCGTAATCCTTTACCATTATTGGTTTACTGGTTTGCGTTATTCGTCTTGATGTTGCTGGGAGCATTGGCATTTTTCATCGGTTTGCTGATTGTCATGCCGTGGATGTTTACCAGTATGTATGTTTCCTATAAACAGGTTTTTATTAAGTAATAAACTGAGTTAAATCCCCGTGCATAAAAAGCCTAGTTCGCTAGGCTTTTTTTATGGCTAAAGTTTTTTCCACGATTAAGCATATAGACAGGGTTTTTGGTATATTTAATGCACACTTATTTGAGTCTTTTTTGGGCGGGAAATCCAAGGGGTTTTGGGGTATGCAGGTGCGTGCAGGAGTCATGGTATCGCTAGTATTAGCATTAGGGACAGTGGGGTGTAGCCAGACAACACAAACCGTCAAACACGATGATGAAACAGGGCTTTTTTCGGATTCAAAGGAAAAGCCGGATACGAAAAAGAATGTAAAAAACACTAAAAAAACAGTCACTAATCGTCCGAACGTTAATGCTAATCGTCCGGTGCGTTCCGCGCCAAGCATTTCAGCGGGGGAATTACGTTTGATTGCGGATAAGATTTTCCAGAACGAAGGTGGTGGAAATGTAAACAACCTAGTGCACTGGAATGATGGTGAAGATTTTGCATCAATGGGGGTCGGGCATTTCACTTGGTATCCTGCCGGGCGTGCAGCACGGTTTGGTAATACCTTCCCCGATTTGTTGACCCACTTACAAGCGAATGGCGTGCAATTACCCGTGTGGTTGCAACAGGCACGTTATCAAGGTGCGCCGTGGAATAGTAAAGCGGAATTGATGTACGCCAAGCAGACAGGGCAAGTACAGGAGCTACAAAACTTACTCTACCAAACCCGAATGCTGCAAGCGGCTTATATCGTAGAACGAGCGCAACGTGCCATGCCTCAATTGGTGGAAGCTTCACCCATGCCTTTACGAGCGCGAGTAGCGCAGAACTTAAATGCGGTAGCCAATACACCAGGGGGGTGGTATGTGTTGGTGGATTATGTGAACTTCAAGGGGGAGGGCTTAAACCGCAACGGTGGATACAAAGGGCAAAACTGGGGTTTATTACAGGTATTGGAAGACATGAACCCTGCCGAACCAGGGCAGCAGGCTTTGCATGAATTTGCCAATGCCGCGACCCGCGTACTAGAACGACGGGTACGCAATTCCCCACCAGCGCGAAACGAGGCGCGTTGGTTGGCAGGCTGGTCAAATCGTATCAATACTTACCGCTATCCCGGCGTGTGATTTGTTAGAAAAATCATCAAGCTGGGGCTAACTGTGTCGTTTATCGGATAAAACTAGGCAGCGACACAGTTTGTTTTGTATTTTTCTCGGAAACAACACAAAAACAGATTCTCTATCAGCAGCCGGATAAAATAATAACAATAAGAGGGCTTTAAAATCATGAAAGCAACAGCTGTAGTAGCGTTTGCTGCCTTGGCAGGGTTCGGTTTATCAGCGTGTAGCCCCAGTTCTCAGAGTGTGCGTCATACCCCCTCACAGGTTCGTCAACCGCCACCCAATTACGGTGTGAATCCCGCTGCGCAAAATATGCCAAATTATGGCGGCCAGTCGATGAATTCTGCATCTGCCAGTGATATGCCCAATTTGTCGATGGCAGAACTGCAAGCAATTGGTGATCAAATTTTCAAAAACGAAGGTGGCGGCAATCCGAATAACCTCGTGCATTGGAATGATGGCGAAGATTTCGCATCTATGGGGATCGGGCATTTCACTTGGTATCCCGCTGGACGTTCGGCACGGTTTGGTAATACCTTCCCTGACTTGTTGCATTACCTACAAGCAAAGGGTGCGCCCGTTCCAGGGTGGGCGATGCAGGCCAGTTACAGCGGTGCGCCGTGGCAGACCAAAGCACAACTGATGCAGGCAAAAGGCACGCCACAAGTGCAAGAGCTGCAAAACTTCTTGTATCAAACCCGCCTATTGCAAGTGCAATACATTGTGGATCGTACTCGTCGAGCCATGCCAAAACTGGTGGATGCAGCACCCGCTAATCTGCGCGGACATGTGAGCAATAACCTGAACGCCGTTGCCAATACGCCAGGTGGTTGGTACGCGCTGATTGATTACACCAACTTCAAAGGAGAAGGTTTAAATCGTAGCGGTGGCTATAACGGGCAGAACTGGGGTTTACTACAAGTTCTGGAAGAAATGCGCCCCATCCAGCCAGGGCAACAAGCCTTACACGAATTTGCTGATGCGGCGATGCGTGTGTTGGAACGGCGGGTGCGTAATTCCCCGCCAGCCAATAATGAACGACGTTGGCTGGCAGGTTGGTCGAATCGCGTTAATACTTACCGTCGCATGTTGGTGTAGTTCAGGCTAAGAAGTCCTCGACCAACGTTGTAAATTCGGCAGGCGTTTGCACATGTGGTAAATGCCCTGCCGTCGCAATGGTTTGCAGTTGTGCGTAGGGAAAATAGCGGTGAATCGTGTCGACATCGGCATCCTGCACATAATCCGATTGCGCCCCACGAATAAACAAACTGGGTGCGTTAAAGGTGCTGTCCAAGCTCGGAAAACTGGTGATTTTCAGGTAATTCCGCGCGATTTCCGGCAAATGACATTGCCAATAGAACGTACCATCGGTACGTCTGCCCAAGTTTTTCAATAGAAAACCGCGTTCAAACGCTTGTTTCACCGCATTGCTTAACCATTCGTCCGCTTGTTTACGGCTTTGTAGCTCAGGTAGCGGCATTGTCACCATGCTTTGGATTAACGCTTGGTGACGCGGTGGGTATACTTTCGGTGCAATATCCACCACGACCAGACGTTCAACCAAGGCGGGATAGCACAACGCCAGCGTCATAGCGACTTTGCCACCCATCGAATGCCCAATCAGTTGGCATTGCGTGATGTGCAGCGCATCCAACACCGCAACCACATCATCCGCCATTTCTCGATACGTCATGCCCGTTACATGCGGGGAATTACCGTGGTTGCGTAAATCAATGGCAATGACCGTGCGTTTGCCTTCCTGAGAGCGTGCGAAGGTGTACCAGTTTTCCAATGACCCCAATAAGCCGTGTAAAACCACTAATGGGGCATGGGTATTGTGCTGTAAATCGCCAAAAATCCGGTAATTCAACAAAGCATTGTCTAACATGCGAATTGTCGTCCTAATTCTGCTACTTCATGCAGGATTTGCGCCCGCGTTTCCTCGCTAGAGCCGGGAACACCGTAAAACGTGCGGTGATACACATCTTCAATACCGCAAAAAGCCAATGTCCCTTCGGTAATTGGGCGTTGAATCAGTTGTACTGCATCGTTTTTCTGGAAGAAGGCTTCCGAACTACCCGCAGTCATGAGAACCACAGCGCGTTGATGTTTGAGCAAACCTTGTAAACCCTTGTTGGTGTAGGCATACGCCACTCCATTGGTTAAAACATGGTCAAACCAACCTTTGAGAATAGCCGGACAGCTATACCACCACAATGGGTAGATAAAGATCAGACCTTCTGCCCACAACAGGGCTTCTTGTTCGTGGCGAATTTTGTCTGGAATTTGCCCAGCTTGTAACGCGGCTAACTCGTCAGCACGCAGCACAGGGTCAAAATTTTCAGCATACAAATCTTTCACCCGAACATCGTGCCCAGCTTCTTGTAAACCAAGGCTGCAATGTTCCAGTATGGCGTGATTAAAACTGCTTGGATTCGGGTGAGCGTAAACAATCAAAACGCGCATGTTAATTCCCAATAACCGCTTGTTATAAAGTTAATGTAGTGTATCACTGGCTGGCATCGTCGGCTTAAATAACTGCTGAGCATCAATCGAATCGAAACAGTAATGCGCATTACAAAACTCGCAAACCACATCAATCGTATTGCGTTCGGCAAGAATGGCTTGAACTTCCGTTTCACCTAAGGATTGCAACACATTTTGGATGCGTTCGCGGCTGCAACCACAATGGAATCGAATCGCTTTTGCATCAAACAAGCGTGGTTCTTCTTCATGGAATAAGCGATACAGCAATTGTTCGGGAGCTAATTGCATTAACTCTTCCGTGGTTAAGGTATCCAATAAGGTAGAAGCGCGTTGCCAATCTTCGTCACTGGTGTGTTCTTGTGGTAAACGTTGTAATAACAGACCCGCCGTCGCAAAAGCATTACTGCTTAACCATAAACGAGTGGCTAATTGTTCCGAACGCATAAAGTAGTTTTCCAATGCTTGGGCGAGTGAATCCCCCTCTAATGGAATTAAACTTTGATAGCGTTCCCCAGTATTTTTGGATTCTAAAGTAATCGCCATTTGAGCATCGCCGAATAAATCAGGCAAGGTGTAATGCGATGCCTCTGCATTCCATTGTGCTAGGCCTCGGACAGTGCCTTCAGCAGTGGCTTGCACCACTAACAGGTGGATAGGACCTGTGCCGCGAATTTGCAGAATCAATGTGCCATCGTGCTTGATCGTCGCCGATAATAGCACCGCAGCGGTCAAAGCTTCGCCTAAAATTTGGCGCACGAGTGGTGGATAATCCGCTCGTGTTAGCAGTTCCTGCCATGTGTCATCCAAATGCACCCATTCGCCCCGAACATGCGAGCGATCAAGCATAAATTTTCTTAATTTGTCTGTCGATAAATCATTCATCGTTAATCTTACTGTGTTATAATGGTAACTTTAATGCCAATTAATTCGATAGAAAGGCGTTCATTCTGTCTAAATGTGAACTTATCACACAAGTTGGCTTGCCCAAAGTATTCGCGATTGCTACATTTAGCACGTTCTTTTTGGGGCCGTCCACGGGTGGTCTGTGCTTGGAAATAATGACAACCACAGGATGTGTTCAGGTACTCCATTTTTTAAGCTTAAGCCGGATTAACTAGATTATGTTCAAAGCCCTTTCAGGTTTGTTTTCTAATGATATTTCCATCGACCTGGGCACAGCGAATACCCTGATTTATATGCGTGGCAAAGGTATCGTCCTTGATGAGCCTTCTGTCGTGGCAATTCGTCAGGATCGTGGTCCCGGTGGCCCTAAATCCATTGAAGCGGTTGGTATCGAAGCCAAAAAAATGTTGGGACGTACCCCCGAAAATATTACGGCAATTCGCCCCATGAAAGATGGCGTAATCGCGGATTTCACCTACACCGAGAAAATGTTGCAACACTTTATTCGTAAAGTGGATGCCGGACGTGTGTTACGTCCTAGCCCGCGTGTGGTGATCTGCGTGCCATGTGGTGCAACCCAAGTTGAACGCCGTGCCATTAAAGATTCCGCTTTGGGTGCAGGTGCTCGCAAGGTTTACCTGATCGAAGAGCCAATGGCAGCGGCAATCGGTGCTGGTATTCCTGTGGATGAGGCCGTCGGCTCAATGGTCTTGGACATCGGTGGTGGTACGTCAGAAGTCGCGATTATGTCCCTGCGTGGTATCGTTTATTCCGCATCGGTGCGTATTGGTGGCGACCGCTTGGATGATGCGATTATCAGCTATGTGCGTCGTAACTATGGCATGTTGATCGGTGAGGCGACTGCTGAACGCATTAAGTTTGAAATCGGTTCTGCTTATCCGGGCAAAGAGCTGCTTGAAATTGAAGTCAAAGGTCGTAACCTTTCCGAAGGTGTGCCGCGTAGTTTTACGTTGACGAGTAATGAAATCCTCGAAGCTTTACAAGAACCGCTGTTCGGTATTGTTAGTGCGGTTAAAACCGCATTGGAACAAACACCGCCAGAGTTAGCAGCCGATGTGGCTGATCGTGGGATTGTCCTGACGGGTGGTGGTGCATTGCTGCGTGACTTTGACCGTTTGTTGATGGAAGAAACAGGCATTCCAGTGGTGATTGCGGATGATCCGCTGACATGCGTGGCGCGTGGTGGTGGCAAGATTCTGGAAATCATGGAAGAAGAAGGCGTGAACTTCCTTGCGACTGACTAATTGCCAAGTTTATTTTTATAGCACTAGATAACAACGAAAGCGGAGACGGTTATTAACGACATCAACTACCATTCTACGCCGGGGTTTTCATTCCGGTTCATGGTGCTGGTGCTGTGCGCACTAACACTAATGGCCGTCGATAACCGTAATCCGCAGGCGTTATCAGCGATTCGTATAGCTTCCAATATGGTGGCGTATCCACTGTTATATGCGGTGGATTTTCCCGTGCGAATTTATCGTAAGGTTTCTGAGTTTGTCGCTGACCAGTATATTTTGGTCACAGAGAACTCGGCGTTGCAGCAGCAGGTTCAGCTTTATGCTGCACAACAGCAGAATATGGCATCCATCGAACAGGAAAACGAACGGTTGCGTCACGTTCTCAATGGAATGCCACGCGACGGCTATTCGTTTTCGATGGCTGAAGTGTTGGACGTTGTGAGCGAGCGGGCAGGCGGTTTGGTGACACTCGACAAAGGCACACGCGATGGTGTGACTGAGCGACAAGTCGTGTTGTCAGGTAATCACATCTATGGTCAAGTGCTGTATGTGACTCCGGTACAAGCCACCGTCATGCAGTTGATCGATCGTGAACACACGATTCCAGTGCGCAATCAACGCACGGGCGAACGCGCACTAGCCAGTGGTTTAGGGCGTGGGATGCCATTGGAATTGCGTAATTTGCCTGCCAATAGCCAAGTCAAAGAAGGCGATATTTTTGTCTCTTCGGGTTTGGGTGGTTTGTTTCCAGCAGATTTCCCTGTGGCGAAAGTCATTCCCAATGGTGTTGAGTTTAAGCAGGGCGATCCGTTCATTACGGTTAAAGCTGCCCCGCTAGTGGATTATGAATCCGTGCGGGAAGTGTTATTGGTGTGGAAGAAAACACCTAATACCGACCCAGTACAAACCGCACCTGCCATAACAGGTGGTGAAACCGCAGGTGAGACACCCGCAAAATCCAAGCATTCTAAGTCAACCTCTACTCGCGAGAAGCCAGACCATGCCAACTAAAGACCCGCGTTTTCCTGGGGCTGTACTGGTCACTTTATTGATTGCGATTGCCTTAACGGTTATGCCCTTGGATGCGAAAGCCGATGTGTGGCGACCGGAATGGATTGCATTAACTTTGGTGCATTGGGCGTTGGTGATTCAGGATCGTCTTAGCCTGTTGTTGGCGTTTTTGGTTGGCTTGATTATTGACACCATGTTTGGCTCGCTAATGGGGCAACATGCTTTAGGTTTCTTGCTGGTGGCGTATTTTTCTGTGCGCTTGGGATTACGCATGACAGCACAGGCATTCTTGCAGCAATTCGCGCTCTTGTTTGTCATCCTAGGGCTGTATATGCTGGTCAATCTGTGGGTGCAACGTGTCACCAGTGGTTCGACAGGCGGTTGGCTGTATTGGGCATCGTTGGCGAGTAGTTTAGTGATCTGGCCGATTTACCATTCGCTGCTGGGTTATTTCCATGTGCAACGCAAAACGCTGTAACGCGGGTTGTTAAAACGTTGCAGATACATGGGTAAATTGTCGAGTCCCTTGTGCTTTTGCTACTGTGACCCCACATACTAATGCCCGATTAAGAGGAGTAGCACATGATTTCGACTACCGCCTGCAAAGAACTGCCCTGCGCCACGACAATGCCGGACGTTGCCAAGCAGCCACATGCAGGACCAAAAGGCACACTCAACTGGGTTGGCATGAGCCAAATTGAGCTGCCAATTTTTCTGCCTAATGCTGAAGGTGGTAAAACCCAAACCTTGGCACGGGTTCAAGCCTACGTTAATTTGACCGACCCTAATAGCAAAGGCATTCACATGTCACGCTTGTATTTGGCGTTAGATAATGTGTTGGGCATGAATGAATTAACCCCTGATGTGTTACGCCAAACCATTGGTCAGTTTGTGGATTCGCACATTGGCCTCAGTGACGCGGCGTATTTGGAATGTCGTTTTGATTACTTTGAACGCCGTAACTCATTACTGAGCCAAAACAGCGGCTGGAAAAATTACCCCGTTAAAGTCGCTGCTACGTTACGCAATGGCGTGATTGAAACCGAAATCGGTGTGGAAGTGCCGTATTCGTCGACGTGTCCTTGTTCTGCTGCATTGGCGCGACAATTGATTCAGGAAGGTTTCCGCGAAACCTTTGGCGAAACAACCAGTAATGTGGATGCGCAAGCCGTGTACGAATGGTTGGGCACAACGCAAGGCATCCGCGCTACCCCGCACAGCCAACGCAGTATTGCGCAAATCAAGGTCAAATTGGCAGAAAAAAGCCGTCATTTACCCATTACCAGCTTGATTGATCGTATTGAAAATGCTCTGCAAACGCCCGTGCAAGCTACGGTGAAACGCGAAGACGAACAAGAATTTGCGCGTCTGAATGCGGCAAACCTGATGTTCTGTGAAGATGCCGCCCGCCGTTTGAAAACTGCGTTAGGCGATGACATTTCTTTGCGCGATTTCTGGGTGCGAGTCAATCACATGGAAAGCCTACACGCGCATGATGCGGTAGCTATCGTGGTAAAAGGTGTGGAAGGTGGTTATCGTGATGATCCCTACGAATACGTTCACCCCAATTAATGACTAACTTAGGCTGCGGTGGGTTCAAACCTGCCGCGCTTGCAAGTCCTGATCCAAGCTCGCTAGACGTTCGGGCGTGCCAATGTCGCGCCAATCCCCACCAAAATAATCCCCACTGACTTGCCCATTCGCCATTGCCTGACGCAGTAGGGGCGCGAGTGCGCGTTTACCATAGGGCAAATCCGCAAACAGGGCAGGGTGGTAATACCCAATACCGCTAAATGTATAATGTGGCAGCTTTGCATCGTTGGATTTGTCAACAACGCGCCCGCTGTTGTTCAAGGCGAAGTCGCCTGCCGGATGATGTGGTGGGTTTTCCACCAATACGAGGTGCGCTAAATCGGTGCTGTGTAATGTTACTGGCAGGCAGGGATAATCGCACCACACATCGCCATTTACCACCAAAAAGGGTTCATGACCCAATAGGGGCAGGGCTTTGATAATGCCGCCTGCGGTTTCTAACGCGCCTTCTTGTTGTTCGTCAGAATAATGCAGGCGGACACGCCATTGTGAGCCATCGCCCAGTGCTGCGGGGATTTTCCAACCCAACCACGCTAGATTGATCACAATGTCTTGAAAGCCAGCGCGTGCCAGTTTTTCAATGTGCCATACAATCAGCGGTTTACCACCCGCGATGAGTAGCGGTTTGGGTGTGTGGTCGGTGAGCGGACGCATCCGTGTGCCTAATCCGGCAGCGAGAATCATGGCTTTCAAGTGGTTATTCCCTGAGTAAACTTAGTGCGGAATATACACAGTGCCAATGCGTTGCGGAATGCCTTCGCTACGCATCCATTCCACTAACGCACCTGTTTCGTGGTAACGCGAGCCGACTTCCAACACATAGCTTAAGGTCAGGGGTAAATCGTTCAAATAGTTTGGTTTACCGTCGCGGTGATTCAAGCGTGCAAAAATCCCCAGCACTTTAATATGGCGTTGTAAGCCCATTAAATCAAACCAGCGTTGAAAAGTCTGCTGCGTAACAGGCGGTAAGTTCCCCATCGTAATGGCTTCACAACGGAAACGATCTACCCATGTTTCCACTTGGTTATTCGGCCACACCACATAGCAATCCCGCAGTAAGGAAACCAAATCGTAAGTCGCAGGCCCCAAAACGGCATCCTGATAATCAATAACCCCTGGGTTATTGTCAGTGGTAATCATTAGATTGCGCGAATGGTAATCCCGATGCACAAACACCTGCGGTTGTTCCAGCGCGGATTCGACTAATGCATCAAAGGTTTGGTGCAATAAATCGTGGGGTAATTCATGGTCGCGATAGCCCAAATGCGTTTTTAAGAACCATTCTGGCATCAATGCCATTTCTGCCATTAAACGTTGTTCATTATAAACAGGCAGGTCAGTGCAATCGGTTTTTTGAATATTAATGAGAGCCTCCATTGCATCCATGTACAAATCATTCACCGATTGCGGGTGCAATTGGCTCAAGAAGTGCGTGCTACCGAGGTCTTCCAGCAATAAAAAGCCATCGAGTAAGTTTTGTGCGATTAATTGTGGAACATGCACGCCTGTTTCCAGCATTCGGCGCGTAATGTCCACAAAAGGACGCACGTCTTCTTTATCGGGTGGGGCATCCATGCAGATTGCGGTCTTATTTTCTGTGCCGCGTGCGCGAAAATAACGTCGGAAACTCGCGTCTGCCGAGGCAGGTTCTAAAATCGCGTGTTCCCAATCGGGCAAACTATTTACCCATTGTGTTAATTGTTCGAGACGTACATCCTGTGTCATAACATTGGCTCTATGGGGTACAAAAGCTTATCCTAGCATGGCAAGCTTTCTGTGAATTGAACATTCGATCAACAAAACTTAAGACCACAACCATGACGCAATCGCACGATTTATGGCCGCCTGCCGCGTATCATCGACAGATCGAACTATTACGAAACCTGATCGGTCAACCTATTTATATAGTCGAAATTAATGAAACTGAGGTTAATGCAGGAGTTAAATTTCCTGCCAAGCCGTTGACCTTGTTGGCGATTGTGGATTACCCAAAACCCGACCCGTATCGGCAACTGTGCCCGCATTTGGTGGTGTTGGATGATGGGCGCGGGGTTAATCTAGGGCGCGTTGCGCGGATTACGTCACGCAGTGCCTTCAGTGCAAGTCCTGACGATATTCTGTATGTGAATCAAGCTTTTGTGCAGGAAATCCTTTACGCGCCGCGCACGTTAAGTCGTGAATCCGTGCGGGCAACTTCGACAGCATTATTGGCACAAATTTTTGGCGACACACCTGGGAAATTTTTGGAATTGTATGCTGATCCGGTACAAACACCATTAGCCGCGCCTTCAACCATGTCCACTGCGGAAAAATAACTCATAAAGCGTTAAACCGATTTCGACCACAATCAGAATTACAATGTACCATTCGACGCGGTGGCTGCGTTGTGTTTGCAATAAATCCAATAACGTTTCGGCAGTATTGGAAATGACTTGCAGCTTACGTTCGAGTGCTAGATGCCGTTCGCGTAGTTCAAATTCGTCTTCTAATTGTAAGTACAAGCCTTCGAGTTCAGGGCGTTCCCACAGTAAATCGGGTTTGTCTGCGACTTCGGCACGCCCCACCATGCGCTGTTGGCTGAGCAAAGAATCCCCAATGTACTGCAATAACTCCTTCATTTTCTGACCACTGCGCCCTTTGCGTAAGTTTTGTGCTAGTGGTTCAATCTGTTCAAACGTCTTCGCTACTCGTGCTTCGTCATCAGACAACACTTCACTACGCGCGAGGATTTCCGCCACCAATTGCAGGCGTTGAATCGCGGCATCGTGCAGCCATAAATGTCCACTGGCATCAATGCCTTCCCGCGCACTGGGGTCAATGCGTAAGGTGAGTTTTTCATCATCCGGCCAAGTGCGCGGATCACCCGTGAGTGGCAATAAACGTTCTAGGAAGGTTGTTTCTTGATCATTGCGCATATTGAACAG
>CAZEQX010000070.1:0-12428 GCA_964514635.1 uncultured Thiothrix sp. | reverse complement strand
TTTTGTCACCCATTATGTAAGTTCCTCAGAGTCTGTAGTAAGAATGTGTCGACATTAGCTTATACCTTACCAAAAAGTCAGGCTTAAAATTGGAAATCTCAATAATTACTATTGAATTTTTAGGTGTGTGAAATGACTGTGTGTGCTGTGTTATTTCACACACTAACGAATATAAAACAACCAGTTAGTTGTTTGAAAGTTAAAGAATTATTTTAATGGCATAGTGTTTGCTGTGTCCCTGACTAAGAACGAAACAGGAAATTATCCATGAAACCATTTTTTAATAGCCTGATGTTAGGTGTGGTGTTGAGTTTGACCGTTGCCTGTCAAGCCGAACAGCCTGCAACCAGCAAAGTTGTCGATCTTGTGAAAGTCGAAAACCCTTATGTGCGAGCAACACCACCAGGGCAAATCAATAGTGGTGCATTCATGACCTTTGTGAATAGCAGCGATGTGGATCACAGTGTGAAATCTGCCGCCAGCCCCGTTGCGGATAAAGTCGAATTACACACTCACACCAATAACAATGGCGTGATGGAAATGCGCCAAGTGCCGCAAATCGACGTGCCTGCTAAAGGCCGCACTGAACTTAAACCAGGTGGCTTTCACATTATGTTATTGGGCTTGAAACAGCCGTTACAGGCGGGTGAAAGTGCGGAAATCACGCTGACGTTTGATGATGGCAGTTCGACAACGTTCCAAGCCCCGATTCAGGCTGTGACACCGCCCGCAGGCGGACACATGGGCGGTATGCAACATTAATAATTTGTTGTTTATCGTTAAATCAATAAGTTGTCTGCCGTGAATACGGTAGGGCATTAGGGGATTCTTCCTATTTGACGTGAGAGGTTCACACTATGGGGCATATTCCCCATTGAGTGTGAGGCGCAAACCGTGCAAAAAATTGCCCTGATTTACAATCCCAAATCTGGTTTTTTCATTGATCAGGGACACGAGGCCTGTTTAAGTTTGTTGGCAGCAACGTTGCAGACCTATCCCGATAACGATGTGCAATTGTTCCCATTGAATGCGCAAACGTGGGCGGATTTGCCCACTTTGTTGCAGGCGTTTGCCCCTGATGTGTTGTGGGTAGCCGGAGGCGATGGCACGGTGTTGAGCATGGCGCAATTGGCAATGCAGTTGCGCATTCCGTTGGGGGTTTTGCCTGCGGGGACAATGAATTTGTTAGCGCGGGATTTGGGCATGTCGCTGGATTTACCCACCGCGATTCACCAGCTTATGACAGCACAACCTAGCATGATCGACATGGCGGAGGTGAACGGACAGCCTTTTTTGTGCATTTCCAATTTGGGCATGTCAACCAAACTCACCGAACGCCGTGAACAATTACGCCCGTATCCATTCTGGGTGCGTTTGCCATTATTGGCGTGGCACATGTTGAAATTCGTGTTTACTTACCCGTCCAGCAAAGTTTACCTATGGGTGAATGGGCAGCGTCACAGCTTGCACACACGTTCAGTCACGATCAGCAATAATCCGCTTGCACCGGAAAGTACGTTGATTCCCGTGCGTCAGGGGTTGAGTGATGGAAAACTCGGCGTGTATGTCACTAAAGATACGTCATTGTGGTCATTACCGCGTTTAGTCTGGCGGTTATTGGGCAAAACGTGGCATAAAGACCCCGATTTATTGCAGTTTGAAACGGATCAATTGGTGGTGGATTTTAAGCATAAACGTCATGTGCGGGTGATGTGTGATGGGGAATTGCACAAAATGGCATTGCCGTTACGCTATCGGCTGATTCCGAGTCTCTTATGTGTTCTCAAACCAATGGCTAATTCCTGATGCTTCTTGTTCATATCTCGGATTTGCACTTCGGGCGCGAACGTCCCGTGGTGTTACAGGCATTTTTGCGTGCCTTGCAAACATTACAGCCGCAGTTGGTGGTGATTAGTGGCGATTTAACCCAACGCGCCAAAACCGCCGAATACCGCGCCGCACGCACCTTTTTACAGGCTTTACCCGTGCCGTATTTGATTATTCCAGGGAATCACGACATGGCGGCATGGCGTTTGTGGGAACGCTTTTTCTACCCGTGGCGTAAATGGCAGCATTATGTCAGTGCGGAATTAGCCCCCGTTATGCAGGGGGAGCATTTCATGGCGGTCGGGGTAAACAGTGCGCGGCGTATGAATGCTTCCTTGGATTGGTCACGCGGGGCGATTCACGCGCAACAAATCAGCCACGTCTGTGAGGCTGTGCAAGCGGCGGATGCGCAAACCTTGCGTTTGGTTGTGGCGCATCATCCGTTTTGGTTGCCGACAGAACATTGCCATCGCGGTGTGATTTACGGCGGACAAGCGGCGTTAAGCGCGTTTCAACAGGCGGGTGTGGACATTATTTTAGGTGGGCATGTGCATCAAACGTATGCGCAATTGGTGCAAGGAATGATTATTTCCCACGCGGGTACGACGTTTTCCAGCCGTTTATTACCTGGGCAGCCGAACAGTTTTAATGTGATTCAAGGGGATAGAACGCATCTGGTATTGCAGCGTTGGGCATGGCAGGGGCAGCAATTCGTGAGTGTGGATGAACAGCGTTTTCAGCGGCAGTCGGGTTGGGGAGAACAACCCACTTCGCAATGAGATTGTTAGGTTGTGTTGCGATTTCGGGGGATAATGCGCAGCACAATAATCTCGTTAGGAGGATGCATCCAATGCTGAAATGGGAAGATATTTTGCGCTTTGCTACCCAAGGTAATCCCGCCCCCGCACAGGTGGTAACAAAAACCGATGAGCAATGGCGAGCGCAATTGAGTGCTGAGGTGTATTACGTCACCCGCCAACAGGGAACAGAACGTCCGTTTAGTTCCAGCCTGTGTGCTTTGTTTACGTCGGGTCAATATGTGTGCGCTTGTTGCGACAGCCTATTGTTTGATGCAACGGAAAAATTCGATTCGGGAACAGGGTGGCCTTCCTTTACCCAGCCTGTGCAAGACAACGCTATTGCTTACCACGCTGACCATTCGCACGGCATGACGCGCATTGAAGCGACTTGTAATGTGTGTGGAGCGCATTTAGGGCATGTATTCCCTGATGGACCACGCCCTAGCGGTTTGCGCTATTGCATGAATGCACTGGCGTTAAAAAAAGTGAAGGTGGTGTAAACCGCGAATGCTTGATCAAAATCCTTATTTACACTACCTGCATCAACTGTCCCGCCTTGCGGCGATTAGCGTCGTTGGTGTGGGGGTCGTGGTGTTGTGCGCGTGGTGGTTGAATATTCGGGTGACTTTATCGCCGGATATTCCCCCCATTAATCCGAATACAGCTTTGGCTTTGATCTTCTCTGGATTGTCACTGTATCTATTACAGCCAGAGACATTATCCCCCTTACGTCAATACGCAGGGCAGGCTTTAGCCGCAGGGGGGGTGATTCTTAGTATTTTAACGATTCTCGCTTCTGCACAATTGCTGCCGGAAGCTGCTGTGGTGAGTTTGTTAGAACCGTTAGCGCGTGCCAAGGTCTTGTTGCAAGATTCCCCGCAAATGGCGACGGCCTTCGCCTTGACCTGTATTAGCTTGTTTATTTTGGGCTTCAATCGGTCATGGTTGGTGCGCATTACGCAATGGGCTGCGTTTTTGAGTGTCATGGCTTTAGTGGTGGTGTTTCTCGGTTATGCCAATAAAGAAAACCTGTTTTACCGCTTTTCGGGTGGTACAGGGATGTCGATTCTCACCGCTACGGCATTGATGCTGTTGGGTTGGGGCATTGTGTTGGCTAAAGTGGAACACGGCTTTTTGAGCGTGATGGCGCGTGCCACCGTGGGGGGGACAGTGGTGCGTTCTTTAACGTTTCTGATTTGCGCTTTTTCGGTGTTGTCTGGTTGGTTGCCGTTGTTATTGTCATCGCGCTATTTAACCCATACGCAAATTGCATCATTGTCGGCATCGGCAATGATTCTGGTGGGGATGATGGTGGTGGTGCGTTTGGCGAATCGCATGGACAGGCAAGAATCCCTGTATCGCCAAGCGGAAGAAGAAGCCCGTCAACACCAAGCGGATTTGGCACATTTCCAGCGTTTGAATACGATGGGGGAACTAGCTTCAGGGTTGGCGCATGAACTCAATCAACCCCTTGCCGCGATTGCCAATTACGCAGGCGCGTGCCAGCGAATGCTCAAACAAGGGCAGGAAAGTGAACGCTTGGTTGCGCCGCTAGATGGCATTCAGCAACAAGCCAAACGTGCCTCCGCGATTATTCGGCGTTTACGCGCATTCGTGCGCAAACAACAGCCAAACAAAGCCCTGCATTCGTTACCCGCATTGGTACACGATGCGGAATTTCTCATGAAAGACGTATTGCACAAGCATAAGGTGGATGTGCAGGTGCAGTGTGGTTATGCCATTCCTGAGTTGTACATGGATGCGATTCAGATCGAACAGGTCGTAATGAACATTATGCAAAATGCGGTGGATGCCATGCGCCAACAGACTTATCCGCGCTATATCCACATTAGCATTCGGCAATTGATGGATGGGCTGATGCAAGTTGCCATTAGTGATAATGGTACGGGGATCGAGCCTGATCTTATGGAGCGCATTTTCCACCCCTTTGTCACGACCAAAGGCGAAAATGGCATGGGAATCGGGCTGTCATTATGCCGTTCACTGATCGAAGCGCACGGCGGTACGTTGTGGGTGGAATCCGAATTAGGCAAAGGCGCGACATTCTATTTCACCTTGCCTGTGGCAGATTAAAACGCGGTGGGCAAGCGCAAAGCTTGCCTCTTTGTTGCAAGGTTAAGCCAGCGCGTATTTCTTTAAACGGTAATTCAGCGCATCGCGGCTAATACCTAGCAAACGTGCCGCATGGCTTTTATTGTGTTGGGTGCGTTCGAGAGCTTGGTTGAGTAAATCGCGTTCTAAGTCATCCAAATTCACGCCGGATTCGGGCAAACTAAACGGGGCAGAACGGATAACGTGGCCTGCCCCCCGCAACTCTGGTGGCAAGTTGTGCAAACCAATCTCGCGCCCCGCCAATAAAATGCTTAAGCGTTCGCATACATTGCGTAATTCGCGCACATTTCCAGCCCAGTGATACTGCTGCAACTGTTTACGCGCCGCTTTATCCAGTGTTGCGTGGGGAAGCTTGTGTTGTGTGGCGAATTGTTGCAGGAAATGTTTCGCCAGTAATTCCACATCTTCGCGGCGTTCGCGCAATGCGGGTAATTCCACCGGAATAATGTTTAAGCGATAAAACAAATCTTTACGAAACTCGCCGCGTTCACTCATCGCGTACAAATCGCGGTGTGTGGCAGCAAACACGCGCACATTCAGGTGTTTGGTTTGGGTTTCGCCCAAAGGTAATACTTCGCCGGATTCCAAAAAACGTAAGAGCTTGGCTTGTAAGGCTAGTGGTAATTCGCCGATTTCGTCCAAAAACAATGTGCCGCCTTCTGCCGCACCGATCAAACCGGATTGCGCACTGTCTGCCCCTGTGAACGCACCTTTGCGATGCCCAAACAGTAATGATTCGGCTAAGGTTTCTGGTAGTGCAGCGCAATTAACGGTAATAAAGGGGCGTTTGCTGCGTGGGCTGGCGGCGTGCATGGCGTGGGCGACTAATTCCTTACCCGTACCGGATTCGCCTGTGATTAATACGCTGGCATCAGTTTGGGCGATTAAATGCGCAGAACGCAACACCGCTTCCATCAACGGCGAATGGGTTAGGATTTCAGCAAAATACATGGCAGCAATCACTTCACAACTTTGGGAGAAGGGTAATATAACAAACCCCGCACGCGGCGGGGTCTGAATTATATCAAAATATTTCAAGAAAATGCGTGATATACCGTTAAGTGTAGCGGGATTCGTGAGCAGTTAGTTGAAGGCTGAACCAGTCGGTTTACCCATTTTTTTGAGAATAATGGCCAATGGGCAAACGCCTGTGAAAGCCGCTTGTAGCATGTTCAAACCGATAAATGCCAATAAAATCACGCTCAAGGTTGGGAAGCCGAAAAAGCCCAATGCCAAAGCGACTAACACCATGCTGCCTGCGAATGCCAGAACGATACGATCAATGTTCATTAGATACCTCGATAGTTTGTTGATTATTGAGTATTTCAGAATATTAGCACTTAATGATGATCACAGCGAAAAAAAAGCGTGAACGGTTAAGTACACGCTTGAACAATGACTCATCGAAAAACTGAAAACTATCTCCACATAATCTCAGTCTGCATTGATAAATAGCAAGTGGCGTGCCAACTAAAAAAGGGTGAGTTTTCAGTGGGTAATGATTTGTGTAGGTCTTGCGGTGTGTGATTTAACCGTGTGAGGTGTGTGATTTGACGCAGTTTTGCAGGTATTTGAAGCTAAAAAAGCATGTAAAACAGTTGGTTACAATTTGGCATGAATGCTGCCTAGGGGGTTAAGTATAAGCATAACTGAGGTGAGAATCATGTTGAAACATTCCCCGCTGGCATTAGCGGTCGTTGCTGCGCTGTGTACGCCGTTATTAGCGGTAGCGGAACAAGCAACGGAATTGGAAAGCGTGGTGGTGACTGCTCCGACGAGTAAAAGCCCGTTGACGGTGAAGTTTAATCCCAAAGCTCCGCAGCAGCCGTTACCCGCTCACGATGGCGCAGCATTCCTGAAAAATATTTCCGGTATGAGCGTGATTCGTAAAGGCGGCACGGATGGCGATCCGGTGTTTCGTGGCATGTCCGGTTCGCGTTTGGGCGTGTTGTTAGATGGTCAGGAAGTGTACGGCGGTTGCAGCGGTCGTATGGATCCGCCCACCGCTTACGTTTACCCCGAATCCTACGACCGCGTGACTTTAATGAAAGGCCCACAAACCGTGAAGTACGGCGCGGGCTTTTCCGCTGGTGTGGTGAATTTCGAGCGTAAAAACCAGCGTTTGGCAGAAAATGGGGCTTCCGGTCATGCCAGCGTGACCTTGGGCAGTGCAGGGCGCAATGACGTGGTGTTGGATGGCAAAGTCGGTACACCGAATTTCTACATCAAAGGTGGCGCAACCCGTGCGGATGCGGACGATTACAAAGACGGTGATGGCAAAACCATCCACTCGGCTTACACCCGTTGGAGCGCGAATACCGCAATGGGTTGGACACCGGATGACAATACCCTGCTGGAATTATCCTTAGGGCGTAGCGATGGCAAAGCCGATTACGCTGACCGCATGATGGACGGCGTGAAGTTTGACCGCGAAAGTAAGGCGCTGAAATTCGAGCGCAAAAACGTGTCGGCGCGGGTTAGCAAAGTGGAAGGCGAGGTTTACGATAACTACGTCGACCATGTAATGGATAACTACAGCCGTCGTACCAATACGGGCACGAGCATGATGTCGCACATGGTGGCGAATCCTGACCGTTCGACTCAAGGCGGGCGTGTTTCCACCACTTTGAATGCTGGTGAGAAAACGCAAGTTACCGTGGGGGCGGATACCAAACAGGATAAACACACCAGTCGTTCAGGCATGGGGATGACGGGGGCGGCGGCGGATGCAATGTACCAAGCGGCTACGCGGGCGGAAGACATGCTGTTCAAACAATCTGGGGTTTTTGGCGAAGTCAAACACACGTTCAATGAACGTAGTCGGGTGGTGTCAGGATTGCGGGTTGATCAGCATAAAGCGACCGACAGCCGCAGTAAGGTGGGGATGATGGGAATGGTTGCCAATGACACGCAAGGCGCGGTGGATAACGAAACGCTGCGTAGCGGTTTCGTGCGTTATGAACGCGATGCAGCCACGCAAAATCGCACTTACTACGCCAGTGTTGGGCATACCGAGCGTACCCCCGATTATTGGGAGCGTAATCAGCTTGATCCAACCACGGGCAAAAGCGCGTTTCTGACTACCAAACCCGAAAAAACCAATCAGTTAGACGTGGGCATGAACTGGAAAAAAGATAAATTATCCGGTTCGGTTTCTGCGTTTTATAACAAGATCGATAACTACCAGTTGATTGATTGGACTGGCGGCATGATGGCGGGTAAAACCCATAATATCAAAGCCACAACCCACGGTGTAGAAGCTGATGTCGCTTATCAGGTGAATGACAAATGGAAAAGCACGGCAACGCTGGCGCATGTCCACGGCGACAATAAAACCGACCATAAACCGTTGGCACAACAACCACCGACCGAAGTGCGTTTGGGCGCGGAATACGATAACGGCAAACATTTCTTCGGCGTGCAAGAACGCTTAGTTGCGGGGCAAAAACGGGTTGATCCGGGTTATGGCAGCATTGTGGTGGGCAGTAAAGACGTTGCGCCAACCGCTGGTTTCGGTGTGTTTTCCATTAATGGCGGCACACGTCCGAAAAAAGGCGTAACGCTGTCGACAGGTATTGATAATGTCTTTGACAAGAAATATGTCGAACACGTTAGCCAAAATGGCACGGACATGGCAATTCCCGGTTATGCCACGACTGACCGTGTGAATGAACCGGGGCGCACGGTTTGGGTGAAAGCCAGTTTCGATTTGGATTAATGTCAGCATAAAAAAGAGGGCGGTCTTGCGACTGCCCTTAGAAGAACTCCGAGGAAAAAACTGACAACTATCTCCACAATAATCTTCAGTTGTTTTACTTTTAGCAAGTATCGTGCCATGTTCCAAAATCCATTGATAATCGTGATTCTGGCACTTTTACTGCCATTACCCATCCGTGCATTGCACCATGAAGCAGCCTCATACGAGCTTTTTTATCCGCCACAGTGCTTTATCGCCGTTGGCGTTTACGCCGCCATTTAATGAGACCCGTGATAAACAGCAATAGCGCGGCAGCGACCGCAGCATCATTCACCCATACCCATTGCCCCGCAAACCATCCACCATCGTGTAAGCTGAGTAAAATCAAATACCAAGGTGTGTAATCCACACTAGGCAGCGCGTGAGTTTCATCGTGCATGGCCAGAAAATGTAATTCGCCGTCGCGTTGATACACGTCTTTGGGCATGTGTGGTGCAGTGCTTAAGGGTTTCCAACCTGTGGCGGTTAATTCCCGACTCGGCGCACCCATACCGCTGACAATTAAGCGCGAGCCAACGCGTTTTAATTTATAGGCGAATCCGGCACTGTCTAATTCCCAATGTTTTAAATCCGTGGTTTTAAACACACCCAAGCGATTACCCAAACGATACGTTTGTCCATCAAAATCCATCCCCCAAATATCGTGTTGTAGGCTCTGATAAACAGGGGGTAAATACGCTGTGGGTAATTTAGTTTGATTCAAAAAGTGTTGGAATGCTTTGCTGTGATCCAATAATACCCCCGTCACCAAAAGTATGAGCATGGGGAAGAACGACCACAACATAATGCTGTGTGAATGAATACCAACCCATGTTTTAAAACGCCAACGATTGAGCGCCTTTTTTGCCCGAATCCGCCGAATACTGAAGAATATTACCCACCCACTGATGCCTAAAAATACCAACACTAAGCCACTGAAATCATTCAGGTATAATGATAGGTCACTGTCAAATAAACCACGCCCATAATGCAAATCTCGCACGAATCGCCCAAGGCTAATGTCAGTTGGTAATGTCTCGCGTGGAATGGGATTAAATGTTAGGGTTTGAACGTCTTTTGTTGCGGTATTAATTTGCCAAACTTCACGTTTATCGACCACTGCAAATAATTGCCCATTGAAATGATTCAAGGAGTCAACATGTTTGCCAGCTAATGCCAATGGCTGCCATTGATTACCACCGTCTTGGCTTTGATAAATACCTGTTGTAGTGGCCGCATACAGGGTTTGAAAGTTTTGCTGCGTCTGGGTTTGCTCTGGCTCAATGGCTAATACCTGTTGTGGTAAAGTGAGCTGAAAATGATTACCACCATCCCATGAGATAAACAAGCCCATGCGTGAACCCGCTATGACATGCGCGGGGTTTTGTGCGTCGACTTTAAAACTGGTAAAGCCGGATTTTTTGTAGTTGATGATACTTTGTGGTAATGCAGCGTCTTTAATGCCTGTGCGCCAGAGGAAATTAAAACCATCATGGTTGAGAAAAAAACCTGTTAAGCCCAATAATAGCAGGATTAAGCCGAAGCTTAACCCTAGCCATTTGTGCATAATGAAAATGCTGTGCAGTTTCATTCCCAATGATACTCCATACCGATCAATACTTGTCGTGGGGCAGCAGGTGTGTATTTTTCTGTACCATAACTGTAATCTGCCGTTTCTGCATAGGTTTTATTAGTAACATTATTGACTTTGGCAAATAAATCAAGCTTTTTATTGGCTTGATAGCTGGCTTTTACATTGCCAACGGTAAAACCTTCATATTTTTTGGTATTAGCATCGTCCATCCAATATGCGCCAACACGTTCTACTTCCAGTTGTGTCGTGAGTTTGGGTAAGGCTTTTGGGGTATAATTCAAACGTGCATTGGCAACATGGCGCGGCGCAGCCGCTTGTTCATTATTACCATAAGTCGCATCATTTTTATAGTTATGTTTGGAATAACTGTAAGCCAACTGGGTGCTAACTTGATCGGTGATTTTAGAGGCTAGTGAAATCTCAAGACCACGATGCTGGGTTTTACCCGCATTGGTGTTGTAACTAATACCGTCACTGTTTTTGCGCGAAACAATGGTATCATCAATATCCATATTGTAAATCGCAGTTTCGATTTGATGTTTGCCATTACCAATTTTATAACCCAATTCTACAGTATTAGTCGTTTCAGGGTCTAATGGCGTGACCTCATTGGTTTTTGTGTTAATGTTATTGGTTTTACGGCTGTATAATTGGCTGGCTTGTGGAATCCGAAAACCATTGGCATAACGTGCATAAGCCAGTTGATTTTCTGTGGGTTTGTAGGATAAATCGACTTTAGGACTGGTGTGATGATAAGTCGGGTCATTATTATCGGTAACGCGATAATAAGTCGATGAACCATAAACGCCATCTGCCATTTTATTCGTATAATCAAAGTGATTGGTGTCATGGCGCACGCCTGCACCGATTGCCCATTTAGTGTTGATTTGATGCTTGGCTTGCACATAAGGGGCAATCGCTTGGTAATTCACATCATAATCGTAAATTGTTCCCGCTGGTACTTTTGCTGTTGCAGTGCGGGCATCTTGAATCGCCTTATTGCTGGATTGGGTGTATTCGCCATCTAAGCCAGCGATCCACTGAGTTTTGCCTTGTTCAATGGTGGCTTTTGTCATGACACCCACGGTATTGGTTTTATTATCCACTAAAGGCAATGTCGATTCCCAAGTTGTAGCATAGCGGTTGCGATTATTCCGCACATAAGCAATGGTATTTACATCGACTTTATCATTAATTGAGTGATCCCATTCGCTACTAATGCGGCTGAAATCGAATTTACGTTCAATCGGTAAACCCGTTTTAACCGCAGCAGCAATATCCCCCACGGAGCTGGGATCGGCTGCTAAAGCTTCTTTACCAATAATGTAACCCGCCATGCCCGATTGGGATTGATTCGCTGCTACAATGGTTTTCAGGGTGTCGCCATTGGCTAATTCCGCTAAATGTTTCAGGGTAATTTCATCGCGTTTAAACTGGGTATTCTCACGCCAGCCATCACTTTCCGCATGGGAATAATCCAAAGAAGCTACCGCCTGTTTACCGACTTTATTATTACCTTTTACACCGATTCGATAAAAGCCATCGCTACCGACTTCTGTTTTGATACTTGCCGCTTTATTAGGGCTGGGTTCTTTGGAAATGACATTGATAGTAGCTGCCACAGCATCCGAACCGTATAAAGCTGTACCTGCACCTTTTAATACTTCGGCACTATTGGCAGTTTCATAGTTCGTATAAGCTAAAGCATTGTGATTGAAAAAACCGGATGACTGCACGGGAATACCGTCTTGCAGCATTAAATAATACGGTGCGGTATTGGTTGGCATCCGAATGCTGGTCATGTGCCCTAAAATCGAACCCGTTTGGGTAATGCGTACCCCCGCAATCGAGTTAAATAAATCTTTTTGTAAAACTGGTGCATCTAATCGCGTTTCTTTTGCGGTTTTAATTCCAACACTAGCAGGCGTTTTGGTTTGTTTTTGTTGGCTGCGGGTGGCTGTCACCGTAACGGTTTCTAATGTAGTGGCTTCAGTAGCATACGCATAGGATTGCAGAATAGAAACCGCACAAGCCGTATAAAATAGCCAAGAACCGTGAGTGAAAAGCGGATGACGCATAGCAAAACTCCATTACCAAATCGTGAATGGCGCGGATATAGCAAATACAGTGCCAGATTTAATCTCGCTATTTTTCAAATGGTTAATGTAGTGATGATTTCATGAGTGTGTGAAATCACACAGTTGTGCGTGTGAAATCACTTATCCACACTTTGAAAAAAACCGTGATAAACTTCCGAATTATTCGGCATAGGTATGGAATGTTATGGATTTTCTACAAGCCAATTTGGATTATTTGGTGCTCGGTACATTGGGTTTTA
>CAZEQX010000069.1:0-12445 GCA_964514635.1 uncultured Thiothrix sp. | reverse complement strand
TTGAGATCAGTTCGCTAGGGCAAACGAAAGTGAAGTCCAGTGGGTAGAAGAAAATAACGCGGTATTTACCTTCCGTAGCAGCCAAGAAGCTGTAATCGCCAACGATTTCGCCTGAACCCAAAACAGCAGCAGCAGTGAAGTCAGGGGCTTTTTTGCCAACCAATACAGTCATGATTTCTTCCTTTTTCAATAGTATGTTTGTCAGTGATGTCGAACCCAATGATTCTCGGCGGGCATTATACCAAAAAACCCCCGTAACACAGTTTCCTGTGTGTTTCAGGAGGGGATTAATCTGGAAACTGTCATGGTAATTGGGCGAACAAGGTTTGGAGTAAGGTTTGATCGGGGTCTGCCGCCAATGCGCGATGCGCTGCATTCAAGCATAAATGTGCTGATTCCGCGATAACAGGGCTTTGCCAACCTTGCATGGCTGCCAAACGATGCCGTTCCGTATCCGGTGTGATAGCGCGACCGTGCAAAGTGGTATCCAATACTAATCCTTTCAACAAAGCGCACAATGCGGCGTAAAGCGATAAGTCGGCGCAAGTATCAAACGCTTTAAATTCAATACGCCCGCTTTCAGCCGGATGGCGCGGGGGCTTGGTCAGGGTTGGATTCGTGTTCAATACATAAGCAGATTCTGGAACGAATGCCAATACTGCCGGACGTGCGCCCGTGCGTTGATAAGTGCGTAATGACGGTAAATGCGCAAAGCTAAACGGCACAATGAATGGGCTGTAAAATGTCAATTTTTTCGCCAAATCCAGCAATTGTGCGCTGTTCATGCCGCTTTGTGACAGGCTAATATCAGGGCCATAAGTGACCATTGGAATATCCGCTGTATCGCGTTCTTCGGGGCATTCGTGTTGTTGTTGCGCAAGTTCAAACGCATTGAGCGGCGGGTCTGGGATAAAGGCATTGTGGTTGGGATTATGGCTAACCGCACTGGGGGAATAACCGAATAAGGCGGCAGTTTCGCTCAGTAAACGGTAGCTGGTTTGCAATTCATCGATGACCCCCGCAATGCTGTTATGAATGGTGGTACGAATTTCAATGCCTTTGGGCACGCACGTTAAGAGTTTACCCGCTTCATCAAAGCGTTCGTAACCTTCGATGTACCAACGTTTGCGCCGAATCCCCGCGTCACCAAAGCGTAAGTGCCGATGATCATTGGGATATTCTGGCAATAAATCAATAATTTGCTGGAAATCCGTAAAACTGGTGTTGGTGAAGTCGGCAAACGTGCCGTCGGCGCGATAAAAGGCGACTTCGTGTTCAATACCATAACGAAAGCCAAAAGACATGAGCTTGATCCTGTATGAATGCTGGCTTTTTTACAAGCATAGCATCATATTTGACGGATGTTGGGCGGCTCAGTAACATGAAGCGTTAAATTTATAAATATTAACCACAACAGGAGACACATCCATGAAAGGAAGTCCGGCGATCAATCAATCGCTTAATCGGGTCTTGCGCAGCCAGTTGACAGCGATTAATCAGTATTTTTTACACGCGCGTATGTGTAAAAACTGGGGTTTGGGCAAATTCAATGAGAAGGAATACAAACGTTCCATTAAAGCCATGAAACAGGCTGATGATTTAATTGAACGTATCTTATTCTTGGAAGGTTTGCCGAATTTACAAGACCTTGGCAAATTATACATTGGTGAAGATGTACCCGAATTAATCGCCAATGATTTGCGTTTAGGTACTGAAGTCGTAGCAGACTTACGCACAGTGATTGCACAATGCGAGCAAGAGCAAGATTATGTGTCGCGTGATCTACTCGAAGCGATTCTGGAAGAAGAGGAAGAGCAAGTTGACTGGTTGGAAACCCAACAATGGTTAATGCAAAACGCTGGTGTTGAAAATTACCTGCAATCCATGATGTAAGGAGTCAAATATGAAAGGCAATGAGCGTGTTATTAATGAATTGAAAAAATTGCTTGCAGGTGAATTGGCAGCGCGTGATCAGTATTTTATTCATTCGCGTATGTGCGAAGATTGGGGTTTAACCAAACTCTATGAACATTATGAACACGAGCGCGATGAAGAAACGCAACATGCCGATGCAATCATTAAACGCATTTTGTTTTTGGAAGGCAAGCCTGATCTGAATAACCAAGATACATTGAATGTAGGTTCAGATGTGGTGAGCATGTTACAAAATGATCTGGCATTGGAATATCACGTTACAGGGGCTTTAAAAGCAGTCATTAAAGTCTGTGAGGAAGAGCAAGATTACGTTAGCCGCGAAATGTTGGAAAAACAATTGTCCGATACCGAAGAAGATCACGCTTATTTTTTAGAAAAACAATTGAAGCTTATTAAGCTGATCGGTTTGCAAAATTACTTACAATCACAAATGTAAGCGAGCTTTTTATCTCTGCCTAGGCAAACGCGATGGTTTTCAATTTGCGCATTACCCAATCAGAGATATTCTAACGCATTACCCGCAATGCTACTGGACAGCAATGACTGTCTTTGCTTACAATCGCCCCGTCATTGGGGAGTAGCCTCCTTTCTTGAAAAGGGTCTGTATCAACATAATTGACCACACGGTCATGGTGCAGACAGCTCCGGTTTGGCAAGACCTTTGACCATAGTGCCTTCGGTAAAGCCGGGAGGGCGTTATGGTCATGGGATAATGTCCGGCTTTGGAGTTAATCAATGGAATCCTTTTTTGTTTCTACGGGCATTGTTGCACTCGCCGAAATGGGTGACAAAACGCAATTGCTTTCCCTCGTCTTAGCGGCGAAATTCCGCCGTCCTATTCCCATTATCTTGGGTATTTTGGTTGCCACTTTATTAAATCACGCCGGAGCAGGGGCAATTGGGGCGTGGATAACGACTTTCTTGGGTGAGAATACCTTGCGTTGGGTATTGGGTTTGGGTTTTCTGGCAATGGCGGTATGGATCATGATTCCCGATAAATTGGATGAAGACGATGCCAAAATCGATGCTTCGCACCACAGTATTTTTGTGACCACCGTGATTGCGTTTTTCTTGGCTGAAATGGGCGATAAAACCCAAATCGCTACAGTAGCATTAGCCGCGCAATACAGTTCTTTGTTATGGGTCGTGGCTGGCACAACGTTGGGGATGATGATTGCGAACGTTCCGGCGGTCATCCTCGGCGATAAAATGGCACATAAACTGCCGTTAAAGATCGTGCATGGGATTGCGGCGGTTATTTTCGCGATTCTGGGCGTGGTTGCATTACTAGGGGTTGCTTAACCGTTAAATCTGCCGTGGGTGGTATGAAAAATGGCTGCCTGCGGCATTATTATGGTGCAACTGCTGAATTTCTTGACATGTATCAAGCCGCTTAAGGCGAATCGCTCCTAACATCTCTAGCCATAGAGAGATTATAAAGCGACGTAGGAGAATGTCATGAAGATGCGGGTGCTGGTGTTGTCGCTGTTGACAGCCGTCAGTGTGGCTGTTGCTGCGGAAACTACCGTCAAGGATGAGCCGATTAAGCCAATCGAACCTGCGGTGGTGAAAGATGCTGCGAAGGTTGAACTAGGGAAAAAGTTGTTCTTTGACCCACGTTTGTCCAAATCAGGTGGTATTTCATGTAATTCATGCCACAACTTAAGCATGGGTGGTACGGATAATCTTACCAGTTCCATCGGTGATCATTGGCAGCAAGGTCCGATTAATTCCCCAACGGTTCTAAATGCCAGTATGAACATTGCTCAGTTTTGGGATGGTCGTGCTAAAGATTTAAAAGAGCAAGCGGGCGGACCTATTGCTAATCCCAAAGAAATGGCTTCTTCGCATGAATTGGCGGTGGATGTATTGGGTTCAATCCCTGCGTATAAGGAAGAGTTTAAGGCAGTTTTTGCTAAAGATTCCATTGATATTGACATGGTGAAAGAAGCCATTGCCGCATTTGAAGAAACTTTAGTAACGCCGGATTCAAAATTCGACCAATGGTTAAAAGGCAATGATAAAGCCTTAAATGAAACCGAGTTGGCAGGTTATAAACTCTTTAAAGAGAGCGGTTGTACTTCCTGCCACAATGGGGCAGCGGTAGGCGGAAGTAGTTTCCAAAAGATGGGGGTCGTTGAACCGTATAAAACAGACAATACGGCAGAGGGTTTGGCGGGTGTCACCAAACAAGACGCGGATCGTTTTAAGTTTAAAGTGCCGACATTACGCAATGTGGAATTGACTTATCCGTATTTCCATGACGGTGCGGCTAAAACGTTGGAAGATGCCGTAAGAACTATGGGCAAAATCCAATTAGGTAAGCAGTTTTCGGATGAAGATACTGCAAAGATTGTGACATTTTTGAAAACATTAACGGGTAAGCAGCCTAATATTCAATTACCCGTATTACCACCATCTAACAAGGCAACACCTCAACCTGAACCATTTACGACACCGGATGCTGTGAAGTCCGATAAAAAGTGATGGTTTCCGTTTCATGAGGAGGAGGGCAGAGCGGCTGGTTTAACCAGTCGCCCTGTTTTGGTAGCACTCATTTATTGCCAACCAACTTTATCCATGATTTGCACGGCTTGGGCATTGTTTTTACCTAGCGTGGATAAGTTTAATGCGTCGCTTTTGAATGTTCCCCAACTTTTGAGTTCTGGGCTGGCTTCGATACCACGTTTAACTGGGTATTCGCCATTAGTCGTGGCATACCAGCGTTGTGCATCATCTAATACCATGTATTCTAACAGCTTAATAGCATTGTCTTTGTTTTTTGCCGAAGTGGTAATGCCTGCACCGCTGATATTAATGTGTGTACCGCGATCTGCTTGATTGGGGAAAAATATTTTGACTTTACTCGCAGCGGCTTTTTGAGCAGCATCCCCACCGTATAACATTTGTGCATAATAATAAGTGTTAGCAATCGCAACATCGCATTGCCCGCTGGCAACTGCTTTAATTTGATCACGATCACCGCCATTGGGTGGACGAGCGAAATTCGCAACCAAACCTTGCGCCCATTGTTCTGCTGCCGTTATTCCTTTTGCCGCAATCATTGACGCTAATAAAGACTGATTGTAAATGCTATTGGAAGAACGCACGCAAATGCGCCCCTTCCACTTGGGGTCTGCTAAATCTTCATAACTGGATAAATCGGCTGCTTTAACTGTAGCGGGATTATAAAATAATACGCGAGCGCGATAGGTTAAGCCAAACCATTGATTACCAGCGTCGCGTAAATGAGCCGGAATCGCTTGGTTCAATTTGGCGGATTGAATCGGCTGTAAACTGCCATTTTCTACGGCGCGGTGCAAACGTCCTGCATCCGCAGTAATTAAAACATCAGCGGGTGAGTTCAGACCTTCACGTTTTAGGCGTTCTAATAAAGGATCATCGTCGCCCGTGACTAAGTTGACTTTTATTCCCGTGTCTTTACTAAAAGCATCGAGCAATGGTTTGATTAACTGTTCTTCGCGTGCGGAATAAACATTAACTTCATTTGCCAATACTTGCGTACTGCATAATAACAAAACCGTGGCGGTTAGTTTTTTAAACATCATAGACTCCTGAATTAGGTATCCGCCCAACGGCGTATTAAATTGTGGTAAATGCCAGATAATTTCACGACTTCGCTGTGCCCAATACCGAGTTCTACGGCAAGGCTTTGAATACTTTGGTCAAGATCATACAGTAAGGTGCGTTGGTCATCGTCGCGGATCATGCTTTGCAACCAAAAAAACGCGCAAATGCGTGCGCCGCGTGTGACGGGTGTAACACGGTGTAAACTGGTCGAAGGGTATAAGACCATATCGCCTGCTGCGAGTTTTACTGCTTGTGCGCCGTAAACATCTTCGATAATCAACTCGCCGCCATCGTATTCGTCTGGTTCAGCAAAAAATACCGTTGCCGATAGGTCGGTGCGCACGCGCACGTTAGTATTAGGGATAGTCATGATGGAGCTGTCGGTATGAATACCGAAATGCCCACCATTTTCATAGCGGTTAAATAATGGTGGGAAAGTCTTTAGTGGTAATGCGGCTGAAATAAACTGCGGAAGATGATTTAAAACATCAAGAATAGTTTCACCTAAAGTGTGTGCGATTATTGTATTTTGCGGAAGTTGTAAATTGTTTTTGACTGTTGCGGATTGTTGTCCAGTTGTGACTTTACCGTCAATCCATTGTGCGTTGGCTAATTGCTCGCGGCAATTAGCGATTTGTTCTTTGCTGAGAACGTTGGGTATACACAGTAGCATTGCCTATTTGTACTCCGAATGGGTTAAACCCCCTTAAAAATCTTCCCCCGCTACTCATGATATTGGGGGAAGCGCAGGACTAAAATCGTTTAATTCATTAAAAGTCGTAAGTTAAACTCACATTGGTTGTGCGCCCTGGTGCGATATAAGTAAAGCCGCTAGGATAAGCTGCTTCATAAATCACTTTGTCCGTGGCATTTTTAACGTTTAATTGCGTGCTTAACTTTTTATTAATTTTGTATTCGGTCATTAAATCTAGACGATTCCACGCAGGTAATGGTCGTGCATCATTCGCTGCAAAGTTACTGCCATCTGAGCCTTTCATTTTTCCAGTATGAACGACCGTACCACCTACTGCTAATTTGGGAGTGGCTTGGTATTTAGCTTGAACACTCGCGCTCTTTTCAGCAATTGATCCTAGTTTTTTGCCGATATTCGTAGCGATGGCGGAATTGGTGATTTCCGTGTCCATATAAACTACGCCACCCGATAAGCTGAGTTTTGGGGTTACATTGCCAGAGATGCCAATTTCCGCACCATCAACACGAACTTCACCTGTCTGTTGTGGCGTGTTATTGACGACCTCAATTTTGTGTTTTTTATCCGTGCGGAAAACGGCTGCCGTGAGTGCTAGATTATCATTAACTAGATTCCATTTAGTTCCGATTTCAACATTCTTATTCTTTTCGGGTTTAACATCTTGGGTAATAACGTTAATGCCACCATAGTTTGGATTGGTCGCATCCAAGGCTTCTGATGGTACATTGGATGAAGTGCTAATTGTACCGTAAATACTGCCGTTTTCTTTTGGTTTGTAAACCACACCCAAATGACCATTATTAAACTGTTTTTTTGCCTGTACGTCGGTGTTATTTAATGGATTGTAAACATCGGCACTTTGGCGTTTTTCAATATCGAAACTATCATGGCGAATCCCTCCGAGTACTTCCCATTTTTCATTGAGTTTGGCGGTATCCATAATATAAAGGGATTGTGTTTTCGCCGTATTTGCTCCTGCTGCTTGATCGAAGGTGACAGTCGCTGAGGATGCTTCATTGTTAGGATTATATAAATCTAAGGCAGTATTTGTGCCAGAAATCGTACCTGCTTTGACACTGACTTCTTCTTTAGCCATTTCCACGCCTGCAACGATATTATGTTCCACATTATTTGCTGTGTGAAACTCGTGTGTCACCATTGTGTTATTAGCCACGAGTTTATTGGTGACATCGCGTGCCGTTGTACCAGGTGTGACAGTATTATTAACGACCCGCGCTGGGTTACTGACAACATATTCGTTAGTGGTTTCCCCAACGCGAGTGGTATTAATGATGCTGGTGTTATCGGATATTTTAGCATTGACTGTAGCAGTTAATGTATCAGCCCCTGTATTCCAATAGTCGCGATTGCTATAGCCATAAAAGTTACTGCGATCCACATCGCCATATAATCCTGCTACGGCAGCGTCATAAGGTTGACCACGGTCTGGCATGGCTTCATTGCGCAGGTGGTAATAATCCACATTGACATTAACTTTATCAGTCGCTTGGTAATCTGCGGCTAATGCAATGCCATGACCTTTTTTATAGACTTCATCGCGTCCGGCAACTTCGGAATCTTGAATCATTAAATTCGTGCGCACTTTTAATTTATCGTTTACCACTTTATTGGCATCGAGTGTGGTGCGCTTTTCATCGCCGAGCGTTACTGTACCGCGTGCAAAATTAGTATTTTGTGCTTTTTTGGAAATGATATTGATTGAACCGCCTGTCGTACCGCGCCCGCCTAATGTGGAGCTTGGACCTTTGGTGATTTCGATTTGTTCTGTAGCAAAGTTTTCGCGGGTGGTCATGCCTGGTTCGCGTACACCATCAACAAAGGTATCACTCCGCGCATCAAAACCACGAACGTAAAAACGGTCTCCTTCTTGGTTGCCGTTTTCACCCGTCCCCATTGTAATGCCTGGCTGCGTTCTCATTAAATCCTTGAGCGCGGTGACATTGGCATCTTCCATTTGTTCTTTGCCCACGACGCTCACTGTTTTAGGGACATTCACTAAGGGTTCGGTGAATTTGCCGTTGGCGGATTTGTCCACTTTATAAGGTGCTTCTGGGTCAGCATTGGGGTTAGAACCAGGTTCGGTTTTGGTGGCTGTTGTGGTAACGCCTTCGAGCTGGGTGACATCCGCTTGTGCACTAGTAGTTTTTTGCTTGGCTTCAGCGGCATGAGCGGGTGGCGTGGCGGCGATGCTTGCCAACATCACAAACGCTGCTGAGGCTAGGGTGATGCTAGGTTGTTCGACGCGCACTGCTGCCGCGCTTCTGATGGAAAGCGGTTGTTGATAGCTCACGGAATACTCCTTAAAGACACTAAAACAGAGAAAAATGGCGAAGCTGCATCCGTGGCTATCGGGCTATGCGATGCGTTATTTGTTGTAGATGATAATCATTATTCTTTATCCGTCAATAGTATTGTGGTAGAAATGGGAATTATTTTTATTTAGATGTCGTAAACACACGACAAAATGGTATTTTCTTATGCAATCCGTGCCGTATTTAAACCAAATTCCTAGCAGTGTTGCAGCCGTGAGTGATTATGAATCGTTGGCGCGAGCGCGTTTGGACGATAACGCTTGGGCGTATTTGCACAGTGGTGCGGCAGACGAAATAACCTTTCGTGCTAATCGCCAAGCCTTTGATAAACAAGCTTTGTATAACCGTGTTCTAGCCGATGTGCGGGGCGGTCATACGCGCTTGGAATTGTTTGGGCAAACGTTCGCTCACCCGATTTTTCTCGCACCCGTGGCGTATCAGGGGTTATTTCATCCCGAAGGTGAATTAGCCAGCGTGCGAGCGGCGGCGGCAATGGAGGCGGGTATGCTGGTGAGTACCTTGGCTTCCCACACGTTGGAAACGATTGCAGATCATGCCCCCACGCCGTTGTGGTTTCAGTTGTATGTTCAGGCAGATCGTGAATGGACTTTACAGTTGGTGCGGCGTGCGGAAATGGCGGGTTATCAAGCTTTAGTCGTAACCGTTGACGCGCCATTGGCAGGTGTGCGCAACCGTGAACAGCGGGTAGGTTTCCATTTACCCGAAGGTGTTAGTGCGGTGAATTTGCACGGAATGCGCCAACAATCGATACAACTAGCCGCAGGGCACAGCGTGGTATTTGATGGGTTAATGGCGCACGCTCCAACGTGGCAAGACATTGCTCGCTTGCGGGAATTAACCGATTTGCCATTGTTATTAAAGGGGATTTCACACCCGGCTGATGCGCAAATGGCGATGCAGTTGGGGGTTGATGGTTTGATTGTGTCGAATCACGGCGGGCGCACGTTGGATACTTTACCTCCCACGTTGGATGTATTGCCAGCGGTGGTGGCGGTGACGCAGGGGAATATTCCTGTGTTGTTGGACGGTGGGATTCGACGCGGCACGGACATTGTGAAAGCACTTGCATTAGGCGCGGATGCGGTTTTGATTGGTCGTTCTATGGTCTACGGTTTGGCAACGGCGGGCGCGTTAGGCGTGGCGCATGTGTTGCGTTTGTTGTGGGAAGAGTTGGAAATCGCAATGGCTTTAACGGGGTGTCGTACTCTCGCGGACATAACGTCAGACTGTTTGGTTAGGCGCATGACTTGAAGATGTAAATAAAAATAATTATCATCTAAATGCTTACACTTGATACCACTAGCCAGCCGTCCTTGTAAAATTCGGTAGCCAAGGTTCAGTAAACCCCATTTATCAATTGGTTATAGGGCTTTGCTAATCCTATGGAATTTCTGAAAATCTATCTTGATCACATGGTTCTGGGCACGCTCGGCTTCATGAGTTTTATTATGCTGGCGTTTACCATTGAACGTTATGTGTATTTCTGGCGGGTAAGGTTAAATCAATTTCAGCACATTGAATTGCTGAAAGTGGCTTTAACACGCAATCTTACCGCGATTTCTAGCGTGGGTTCTAACGCGCCTTATATTGGGTTATTGGGCACGGTATTGGGGATTTTGGTCACGTTCCATGAAATGGGGCAAGGCGGCAAAATCGATGTGAACACCATTATGTTGGGCTTGGCAATGGCGTTAAAAGCTACCGCAGCAGGTTTATTCGTCGCTATTCCCGCGATTCTGTTTTACAACGGTTTAATGCGTAAAGTAGATGTATTGGTGGCGCGTTGGGAAGCCGCGCGGGACGGTCATGCATGAAACGTTTTGACCAAATCAATATGATTCCCTTTATCGACATTATGCTGGTGTTATTAGCGATTGTGCTGACCACCGCGACGTTTGTTTCGCAGGGTTTGATTGAGGTGAATTTACCCACCGCTTCGCAAACTAGCGAACCACCCGACGATAAAGAGCCATTAGAAATTGCGATTGATGCACAAAATCAATTGTTTTTTAAGGGCGAAAAGCTGGCGGTGGCGCAAGTGGCAGAACGTTTAGCACCATTACCTGCGGATACGTTGATCGTGTTGCGCATTGATAAAGCGGCGGTGTTTGAGCATTTCATTCAGTTGATTGATGTGCTGAAAGCCAAGCAATTCAACAATCTGTCGATTCAGGCACAGCAAGAACCATGAAAACCAATCACGTTACTGGGTTTGGCGTTTCGTTGGCATTACACCTTGGTTTGGCGGTGTTGCTGATGCCATTGTTGTTTGCGGAGGAAAAAAAGCCGGAAGAACCCGTCGAGTTACCATTAGAACTCAGCATGTTCCAGCCGCAAGCCCCACAACCCGCGCCGCAACCTGTGCCGGAGGTTGCACCACCGCCGCCGCCAACCGCGCCACCCAAACCCCAACCTGCAAAGCCAAAAGAGAAGCCCAAGCCAAAGCCCGAACCTAAACCTGTGGAAAAGCCCAAGCCCAAGCCGAAGCTGGAACAGCCCGTTGAAAAGCCGTTGCCGAAACCGGAAAAAGATTTGCGCAAAGAGCAGGAAGAGCGCGAGCAGTGGGAACAAGCACGCCAAGAACAGCAACGTTTAGTCGCATTGCAGCAAGAACGTGAAGCGCAACGCCAAGAACAGTTGCGTCAGCAAGTTTTGCAACAACAACGCGAAGCGGCACAAGCGCAACGTTTGGCACAGCAACGCGCCCAGCAAGAAGCCGCTGCCCGTGCCGCCGCGCAAGCACAAAATGAAACGCCGTTGATCACCAATCCGCGTTATCGCCGCCCACCGAGTCCGCCGGAATACCCTCGCGCGGCATTGGAGGCGGGGATAGAAGGCACAACCCTTGTGCGTGCTACGTTAAGCCCTAGCGGGAGTGTGACGGCAGCGAGCGTGCAACGTTCGTCCGGCAATGCGTCGCTGGATGCCGCAGCGGTGAAAGCGGTGCGTGGTTGGGCATTTATGCCAGCCAATCGCAGCGGGCAGAATATCGCCTCGATTGTGCAAGTGCCTGTGAATTTTAAAATTAACTAGGCAATATCTGGCAAATGAGCGTAAACCGCTTCTACGGTAGGGTATTGTTCCAGCACTTGTAGGACCGTTGGGTGAGGTTCTGCCCAAATGTCTGGAAGGTCGTATTCGTGCGGGTTCAGTAATGGAAAGGCGAGTCGTTCGATAGGTGGGCAGAATTGCGCATCGACCCCCGGTTTATTACCCCGCGCATCCACGCGATACCAACCGTAAGGTTCGAGGTAAATGGCATTCAAACCGTGCAAGCAAAACGGTGGAACGTCGGTAATGGTCAAACGTTGGTAGCACAACCCAGCGGGAATGCCATTAGCGCGTAACAATGCCGCAAGTAAATGGCTTTTGGCGTAACAATAGCCAGTGCCAAAGTGCAACACGTCCGAGGCTTTGCAGGTGACGGGGTTCAAACGATAATCCCAACTGTGTTTGATTTGATCACGCACAAACACGAAGCAACGGTTGGCAATCGCTTCAAAAGAATGGCAGCCCGCCGCAAGCTGTTGCGCTTGGGCGAGTACATTAGGGTGTTGCCAATTGATATGGACGCTGTTGGCTAGATAAGGCGCGAAGTCTGTCGGTGATGGGGAAGTATGGCTCGACAAGGCGTGGATTCCTTTGCATGATGATTAAACCGCCTATTGTAGGGAATACTGCCTTGAATACCATGTTATTAATGCTGTTTGCGTTTGGGACTTCGATGATCACTGCTGTGTTGCGGTTGATTGGTGGTTTGATTTTGATTTCGCTAATGCCAGGATTATTGCCTTCTATTGCGGTGATTCCGGTTCATGCAGCAACGCAGTTGGTATCCAACACCAGTCGAGCT
>CAZEQX010000068.1:0-12479 GCA_964514635.1 uncultured Thiothrix sp. | reverse complement strand
TGGCTACGAACCAGGTGGTCGGAGGTTCGAATCCTTCCGGATGCGCCATCTAATTTAAGAAAGCTGTCCTTTGTGACAGCTTTTTTTTCGCCTATAATTTTTCAAGCCAGCAGTATTTCTCGACTAAAGTCTTTGTCATTTTAGGTACAAAAAAAGCCACCCATAATGAGCGGCTTTCTTTAGCTTTGGGCTAATGTTTATCGATTAACGACCAAACAGTTTGCTGGCTAATCCAATTGCCCCTGAAACGCCACCAACAGCGTCTAACAAGTTGCCGACATCCAATGAACCGCTGGGAGATGCTTTATCCACAACGCCAGGAACGGCTGCTTGCAAGCCACTTAAGGCTTTCTCAGGACTAATACCCAGTTGCTGGGCAAAAGCAGCGATTTTGTCTTCGCCTAAGAGTTGGGTTAATTGGCTGCCAGAAATCGGTGCATTTGCACCGTTGCCTAACCAAGAAGACACCATTGACATCAAATCTGGATTGCCACTGCTTTGTAAGCCAGTCACCATAGAAGCCAAACCTGCTAAACCACCAGCTTGTGATTGCTGACCATTAGCAAACAACCCCATCAGAGCTGTAGCGATTTCAGTGATTTCCAGTTGACCATCGTGGTCTTTGTCCAATTGACTTTGAAATAGTTGTGCACCGATTTGCAGTAGATCCATGTTTGATCTCTCCGATTAGATGTTTTTAGGGATACGAATTTTCTGACCAGGGAAGATTTTGTCAGCGTCTTTAATGACTTCACGGTTGACCTCAACGATTTTGGTGTATTTTGCACCATTACCGTAAGCTTTTTCCGCAATTTCCCATAAGGTATCGCCTTTCTCGATGATGTAGAACTCATCATCACCACCGACTTGGCTGCCATCGGCAATGGCCAAGCCATCGGCTTTAACTTCTTGGATACCTAAAGCATTACCTGCCATTAGAACCGCTTTTTCCAGAGCTTCAGCGGATTGCGCTTCACCGCTTAAAGTTGCAACGCCGTCTTGTACTTGGACTTGCAGGTTGCTAACACCTGGGTTGTCTTCTTCAATGTGTTGTTGCAGTGCTGCTGGTGCTTCCTCCTCACTACCGAAGATTTTTTTGCCGATGCCACGCGCAAAATCAAACAGTCCCATATTGTTCTCCTTTGATTGATTGGATTAAGTGTCCACGCCATAGTATAGACGTTTTAGGTCAAAGAAACATTGGCCTGATCATCGGTCGTGTGATTTCGCCAAAAAGTTCAGAGTTTTGTGCGAATAGTCGTTGCTTCACTACGCAGTGAATGTGCCAAATTTCACAAGTCGTTGTTGCCAATAAGTTTTACTTAGGTTATCTAGGGTTACGCGACCACCACCGGATGCCGCGTGAATAAAATCCCCACGCCCAACGTAAATTCCAACATGATTGACACCGCTGCCACTGGTGCGGAAAAAAATCAAATCCCCTGGGCGCATTTGTTCAAAGCTAATGGTTCGACTGGCTCGGCTTTGTTCGGCTGCTGTGCGTGGTAAGCGAATGCCATTACCTTGTTTGTAGACAAAACTGGTTAAGCCGCTGCAATCGAACCCTTCATTTGGTGTTGTGCCACCGTATTTATAACGCACGCCGAGGCTTTGGTAAGCCTGTGCTAACAGAGCGCGGCGCATAGGTGCATCGGCGGGTTCAGCCATTTGCTGCGAGTAACTGGGGGCGTAGGAAGGGTAGGGGTGATAACTGGCAAAGTAAGGTTGAACGGGTGGATAGTCGTTATAACTGCCATAGTAAGCAGGGTCGTAATTGGCTGAACGATTCGTGTTATTGTCGTAATAGTTCATGGGCATCGGAGCGCAAGCACTCGTCAAGGCGGCTGTTGCTCCCAGCCATGCAACTGTTTGAAATTTAAGCATGTTTTAACCCCTGTTTATTGTTATGTATGGCAACTTATGGGGTATTCTAAAAGTTCTTAACTGAATGTAAGCAAAAGTCGAAGCTGTGTTTTAGTAACCTTGGCGATAACGGTAGGTATCATAAGGTGAAGAACTAGGCGATTGTTTTGGCGATGGATATTGTTTAGGCGTTGATTTTGGATACTGGTAAGTATTGGGGTGGTAGTAATAGCCATTACTTTGTTCTTGCATGGCTTCAAATACGCCCGCTTTATCCATGTAATACAATGTTCCCGCAACGATGCTGGTTGCCAATAACGCAGTTAGGACGATTTTAATAACACTGTATGGGCGTTCGCCTTGGGTTTTGCCGTTGCGTCCATTAATGACAAAGCGGTAGGTTTTGTCATTGTAACGAAAGGCGGCGGACCAAACAGGCAATAGCAGGTGTTTAAATGTGGTGGCAGAATGCTGGGTTTGCAGGTCGTCAATTTGTTGCTGATCACCGCCAATGTCGCTGCGCACCGCGCTTTGAATGCGCTCGTCCATAATCGAACGCGCTTCATCAAAACCTTCGTCGAGATCAACCTGGTAGATTTCGCTTTGGAAACCGCTCAAGTAACTTTCGTTATAGGGGACGAGTTTGTCCAAATCCCACGGCTCAAGACGGTCTAAAATCGTGCGAGGTAGGGTGTGCGTTGCACCGATCAAAACATCATCGAAAAATAAACGGATTCGTCCGCTGACAGGTGTCCATTGAATGCGGGGGACGAGCTGTTCTTGTTGCTGTGGTCTGCCATTGACCATAACCGTGACAATTTGGCGCTCGTAATACACTGTACCACGTTGCCCGCGATAGAACGTATCGGTGTGGCTGTCATACGTCCAATACGGGATGTAAATACCCAACAGCTTTTCATCACGTTTGGCTTTGTTTTTCAATGCGGATGGCGCAAACCACAGCCCGCCAATCCAGCGGTCGAAGGCTTCACGCGCTTGCTTTTCCGTGATAACAAATGGCAATAACGACTTCGGTTGGAAAAGCCGTGCTTGGTCTGTGCCTGTCACCACGGGCGTGCCACAAAAAGGGCAATCACCCGCGTGACGGTTGACCTTTAACTCGAAGGTAGCAGCACAGTTAGGGCATTTGATCACTTGTGTGTTATCAAGCGGGCGCAGTTTGACCTGTTGCATGGCGCGTAAGGCCTCCGTAAAACTGTACTCACGGATTTGTGCATGGCTCACCTGAATGTGATTTTCATGCCCACAATAGGTACAAGCCAAATGCTCTGTACCTGGTTGGTAAACCAAATCCGCGCCGCATTGTTCACAAGGAAAAAATTGCTGTTTATCCGTGTCCGCCATGTTGCCCTTCGTTGTTATCGGCTGTTATAGGATGAAGCTGATTCTACCTTAAGTTCCTGCCTGTGGTGGAATAGCTGGGGGAATTGGTGGTGGTAATTGCGCAAAAAGTGCATTAAAGGCGGCGATTTCACCTGCTGCTTGCCAATTTGCCATGCCTGTTTGCCATACTAACGTGGTTTTGCTAAGTGTTCCGGCTTTCACCATTTGTTGCAGTTGTTGCATGGAATGCGGGCCTGTGGATTCCTGCCCCTGTGCGACATACCAACTGCTATCCGGCAAAGGTGGCGGATTACTGTTGCTGGGTTTGTTGAGGTTTTCTGCCATTTTATTGGCAACCGCTAACCCCATACCCATGTCCAATGCTGCACTTGAGCCGCCTTTGCCAATGCCTTCAGCGGTTTGGTATTGCAGGTAACGATCCAAATTACCAATTACGCCCATGCTGGTGCGTTTGTCTAGTGCTGTTTCGACTTCTGGGGGAAGGGAAATGTTTTCCACCAAAATCGAAGTCAAACGTAAGCCATACGCCTGAAATTCAGGGGAGATTTTTTGGGTAACGAATTGCCCTAATTGTTCGTAGTTCGCTGCCATGTCCAAAACAGGCAGGTTCGCGCTGCCAACCACGGTACTAAAGCGCGAGACGATCATATTGCGTAGCTGTTCGCTGATTTCGTCCACGGTGAACAGGCCATCCGTGCCCATGATTTCCTGCATGAATTTACGCGCATCATCAATGCGCACCGCGTAAGAACCAAAGGCGCGTAAACGCACTGCACCAAATTCTGGGTCACGCAACATTACGGGGTTGCGTGTTCCCCATTTGAGGTTGGTGAATTGGCGCGTATTGAAGAAATACACTTCCGCTTTGAAAGGGCTAGTAAAACCGTGATCCCAATGTTGTAGCGTCGATAAAATCGGTAGATTTTTGGTCTCTAATACATACATGCCAGGCGTTAGTACATCGGCTACTTCGCCTTCGTTGACGAAAATCGCCACTTGTGATTCGCGCACAGTGAGTTTCGCGCCGTATTTGATTTCATTGCCGTGGCGTTCAAACCGATAAACCATCGTGTCGCTGCTGTTGTCTGTCCATTCAATGACATCAACAAACTCACCCATCAACTTATCCCATAAACCCATGACTATACCCCTGAGCGTGGTGCTGGATTATTGTAACGTGATTTAGCCGATACCAAGGTTTGGCGTAATTCGCTTTCCATGACTTTGAGTTCTTCTTCGGCTTTGGCACGCATGGCCTTGCCTTCATCAGCGATGCGTAACGAATCATTGATGGTTTCAATCAGTGATTGGTTCGCTTTTTTCACTGACTCAATATCAAACACACCGCGTTCCATTTGTTTGCGCACTTCGGCATTGCCCATGCGTAAGGTTTCGGCATTTTTCTCCAGCAATTCATTGGTCAAATCGGATGCTTCTTTCACCACTTTTGCCGCGTCACTCATGCGGAAAATGGTGACAGCTTGAGCCAATTGGTTTTTCCACAATGGAACGGTGTTAATCAGCGTAGAATTAATCTTATTAATTAAGGTTTTATCGTTTTCCTGTACCAAGCGAATGCTCGGTAAACTTTGCATAGCAACTTGGCGGGTCAGTCGTAAATCGTGTACGCGGCGTTCTAAATCATCACGCGCACTGCGTAAATCGCGCAAGCTTTGTGCCATTACCATGTCTTCGGTATTGGCTTCGGCTTTGGCAACTAATGCTGGAATTTCGTTTGTATCGAGGCGACGTAACTTTTCTTCGCCTGCTGTAATGTAGGTTTCGAGTTTGTGGAAAAAGTCCAAATTCGCTTCATACAATTTATCGAGTGTTACTACATCCGTCAGTAATTGCGTTTTGTGTGCTTCCATTTCGTCGGTGATGGTGTCGATTTGCTTGCGCACGTCTTCATACTTGCTTAAGAACTCGGCGACAGGCTTGGCTTTGCCCAGTAATTTTTCCCACCAACTTTGCTCTTCGTTAGGGTTGAGTTCGTCAATATCGAAGCCTTTAATAGCGGAAATCATACTGGTCAGTGATGCTCCAGCCGCACCGATGTCTTTATTTTTCACGCCATTGAGCATCTTTTCGGAAATGCTGGTCATTTGTTCTTGGGTTTTTGTGCCAAAGAACATAATACTGCCACGGTCGTTGAGGTCAATTTCAGCAATCAAGCTTTCCAGTTGTTGTTTTTGTGGGTCACTGGCTTGTTCGTAGGCAACTAATTCGGTTTTGACTTCGGGCAGAACAACTTCTGTACCCGGAACAATAGCGGGCAAAGTGGCTGTGGTGGTTGCGACTTGAGTTTCGCTCATGATTGGTAACTCCTACTATTGTAAATATTACGTTGAGTTAAATAACGCCTTCACGTTTCAACTGAGTTTGCAGTACTTCGATTTGTACGTCTAAATCAAATTGGCGATTTTCCAATAATTTGCTGTGCTGTTCATTGAATGTGGATTCAATGGAGTCGAGAACGCGACTAAAATTGGTTTCGAGTGCTTGTGGTGTTTCGTTTAAGTGTGTACGCGCATAGCCTTCAGTGACCTTTTGCGTGCCATCTAAATACACTTTGAGGAATTTGCGGGCGCTGGCTAGGCGTGTTGGGTCGTCCTCGATGCTGGTTAATACTTCGCGGGCTTTGTTGGTGATACGCTGTAAACGGGCATTGAACTCTGGATTTTTGATCTTACGGCGCGATTGTTCGATGGCATCGATTTTGACATTCGCAGCCTCTAGCGCATCTAGAACCTCCTCGATGGTAACACCGATAGAAATGTTCCCCGTTTTATTTTTGCGTGGATCCAAGCCGTAATACAGGGCAAACCCTAGGAATGCGACTGCACCAACCAACACCGATTCAGGAATCGCCGCCATTGCAAAATGTGAACTCCACCAATCGACTAGTCCGGTTGTAATGCTGATAAACATAGCTGCAATGGTTTTGAAGGGTGTGCTGGGGGCGCGGGCGATTTTGCGCTTTTCGTATTCCCCTTGCAGTTTGAAGCCGTGGCGGGCGATAGTGGCACTGACCATAAAAGCTGCAAATAGGCCACCTGTGATTAGCGTGTCCATAACATTGCCTTTCATCAGCGAACCGATAGCCGTAATCAGTAAGGGTAGGGGAAGGAAATACAGCAATATACCTTTGAGGCCATAGCGGACGGCGTGAATGGTAGGGTCATAACGTTGTGTGCTTGCCATTGGCGACTCCGAAGCTAAAGCGAGGGGAATAATTGCAGAACAGACAAGGCACTCACCCCACCGACGGTGACGAGCAAGAGAATAAAGCCGATGATCTTTTTTAATGTATAGGCCATGAATTGTCCTTTACCGAAGTTTTCGCTACAAGTGTACACGGTATATGGGGGAGTGGCCTATCCCATTCAAGTAAAAAAACATAGAAAAAGATTTTATTTATTAACGGTATCTGTATAATGCGCCTAGCTCATAAAAAAAGCGGGTCATCATGACCCGCGCTTTGTGAAGGTGACTCAAGAACGCCGAAATCGTCTAGATTTCGGGAGGCGCGTGGACTAACCCCCTGTTTTGTAGTCCACACATCCCGTTTTCAGACCTAGCCCACAACCAGCTCCCCAATGAATGGCCGGTTGTTAGGGCATACGTCAGAAAATGAACCTCAGCTTGCCATCATTCCGAATCCTCTAAGCCATTGAGTGTCAGAACGGCGGAACAGTTTATTTTATTATTACAGATGCTTCTGACGACGAAACCGCTACCACAAACCCCAAGTTCACGATTCCTGCTGAAGTTGAAGCTATCTTAGCCAAGAAGCCCTGAATCCAAACTGAATACTTAGATTGTTTTTTGCGCTACAGAAACAGTGCGGGGTCTACGGCTGTCCCATTTAAATAAACAGACCAATGCAAATGTGGGCCAGTTGCGCGTCCACTGCTGCCAACTTCACCGATAACATCGCCTTGGCGGATTTCATCACCAATATTCACGTTAATTTTACTAAGGTGTCCGTACATGGTAATCACGCCTGAACCATGATCAACATAGACCGTGTTACCACTAAAAAAGAAGTCATCCGTGTGTAACACGCGCCCTCCGGCGGTTGCTCGGATAGGTGTGCCCGTCGCTGCTGCAATGTCCATACCGCTGTGTGGGCTACGAAACTGACCGTTAATGACCCGTCGTAAACCAAACCGTCCTGTATCAGCTCCAGGTACGGGGCGAATAAAGTCAACATTGGGCGGAGTGGTCGAAAAATGCGTTTTTAACCGTTTTTGCACCGCAAGTTCACGCACGATACGTTCACTGGACTCTTCATCTGGGTCTACTTTGTTTTTATCGCGGATAGTGATGCGCTGTGTGCGGTAATTTTTGTTGAACACTTCAAATGAGATGGGTGGGTGTTGTTGAATTTGGAGTTGGTGTATTCCTGCATCAGCATCCAATGGAATGCCAACGAGGGCTATCCAGTGTTGATCTTGTGGTACAACCGTGACGTTATCACCTGCGTATTGTACCTTGGGTGGTGGGGCGTTGATTGTTCCTACTGGAATAATCGCCAATCCACCAGGGACAGGGTCTGCATGAGGAAACGCCCAAGTTGTGTTGCTCAAAAACACGGTGGCAAATAGCAGCCAGCAAGGTTTCACCATCTTAAATTCCTGTTAAGTCGATGCTAACTTGCTGGGGTAACAAGCCGGATCAACGTAATTGAGAGAAAGTATCACATTGTCGTAAATCACCAGACTGAAGGCCACGTTGTAGCCATTCCATGCGTTGACGTGAACTACCATGTGTGAACGAGTCGGGGTTAATGTGACGACCAGACATTTTTTGCAGGCGGTCATCACCGATGGAGGCAGCAGCACTGATGGCTTCTTCGATGTCGCCACTTTCCAAAACGTGCATGGAGGCATTGGCATGATGTGCCCACACGCCAGCGTAACAGTCTGCTTGTAATTCTAGCGCAACAGATAATAGATTGCTGTCACGTTGATTGACTTGTGCCTGCATTTGCGAGACTTTATCGGACGTGCCTAACAAGTTTTGGACATGATGCCCAATTTCATGCCCCAAAACATACGCTTGTGCAAAATCGCCTTTGCCACCCAACTGCGCTAATTCATTGAAAAAGCTTAAATCAACATAAACCTTTTGATCAGCAGGACAATAAAATGGCCCTGTAGCGGCTGAGGAGTAGCCACACGCGCTGTCAGTTGATTCATTGAAGAGTACCAGTTTGGGTTCGACGTATTGACGACCAAGCTGTTTAAAGATGGGGTTCCACACATCTTCTGTCTGTGCCAAAACTTTGCTGGCGAATTTGCCACCTTCATCGTTGAGTGGGGCACTGCTTTCGGTGCTGCCAGATGTGCCGAAGATAGCGTTCGCGCCACCGACAATCCCCAGCATTTGAATGGGGTTAATCCCCATGAACCAGCCCGCAATAACGATAATGGCTGTGCCAAATAGGCCGATGCGAAAACCACCACCGCCGCTTCCACCGCCACGGCGATCTTCCACATTGTCGCTGTCTCTGCCGGATTGCCAACGCATTATTTTGTCTCCATAAAAATATTCAGTGCATTACGACGTTATTTCCACTGAACTAAAACGAAATGTAGCTTATCTGTCAACTTGTAAATGGTTAAAACGTTAAGAAGCTGAAACTTTCCGGTGAAAGCTGGAAATGTCTGAGAGCACCCAAAGGAATATGATGAAACATGTGGCGCTGATTTCAGGGCATAATGGTCGTTTAATGCGTGGGGCACAACAAGATGAGGGGCTAACAAGTGTTGCAAGGATGAATAATTTTCTGCGTGGTGTAGAACAACGGGCGTTTATTACAGCACGACTGGCAACACAAAATGAAGACGAGGCCTTGGACATCGTACAGGATGCCATGTGTAAGTTAGTGCAAAAATATAGCAGCCACCCTGAGTTGGAATGGGGGGCGTTGTTTCACACAATATTGCACAGCCGTATTAATGATTGGCATCGGCGACAAAAGGTACGCAACCGATGGCGTGTGTTTTTTTTCAACAATGAGGACGAGACCGATGGGGATGCGAAGTGGGAAGAGCAAATTGCACAAGACGCATTTCCAGAACCGGACAAGCAGTTGTTACAAGAAGAAATGAGCGAGTTGATGCAAACCGCTGTACAGGCACTGCCATTGCGTCAACAACAGGCTTTATTACTACGCGCATGGGAGGGTTATGATATTGCGGAAACCGCTAAAATTATGAATTGTTCACAAGGAAGTGTGAAAACACATTACTCAAGGGCTATTCACAGTTTGCGCGAAAAACTGGGAGATTATTACGCATGACGAAACTAACAGAACAACAATTAGTTGCATCGGTTCGGCGGGGGTTGGATCAATCGGCCGATCAGTTGGATTGGCAAACACATGCAAAGCTGACGCGCATCCGTTTGCAGGCGTTGGAACAACAGGCTGACCGTCCATCTTTCGGCATAAACCTTGCATCGTTTTCTCACGGATTTGCAACGGCTGCTGTTGTCACACTGGTGACAGCACTGTGGTTACTACCTGAAACCACAGACAAATCCCAGCCGACCATGCCACAAGCCATTGGTATCCCATTGGTCGCTGTGGATGGAAAAAATCCCGCAAGCCATGTGACGGAAGCGGATGTTGGGGTCATGGAAGTACTGATGTCCACCGAAGACATGGAGTTTTTGGAAAATCTCGAAATGTATGAGTGGTTGGCAGCGGAGTACAGTTGAGTCGTAACTGAATTGATCATAGCAGGGAAGGTACTAGGCATGAAACGGAAAGGATTTCTGTGGCATTGTGGTTTATTTTTAGCATTGCTGACATATTACTCTATTGCCAATGCTGGGGAGTCTGCCGACGAAATTACCACGATGTTGACATGGTGGGAAGAGGTTGGCAGTACTTGGGATGAAGTCGGCGACATGATAGAGCTATCCGACACTAATAATACCAATGTTTATGTGATGGCAGAAAATGCTGTGAAACAGGAGGGGCTCTATGCGATTGAAAGCGAGCAATAGTGCTCTTTTCGTCCGATTATTATTGGGTTTGAGCCTAATGCTGGGTGGAGTCGTGCAGGTCATGGCGGATACGACAAAATGGGAAGATTTGAGTGTTTCAGAGCAGACAGTTTTGAAACCTTTCGCACCAGAGTGGGATGCATTGTCAGAAAGCAAACAGAAGAGTTTGCGGCGATGGGCTGCAAAGTCGCCCGATGAGCGTTCGCGCATTCGCCAGCGCTACCGTGAGTGGAAACAGTTGTCGCCAGACCAACAACATACCGTGACTAAGCAGCTTAAGCGTTATCGCCAGATGTCGGCGACCCAGCGAGCAAAGTTGAAAACATGGTATCAGTGGATTCATAAATTGCCTGAAGCTGAACGCGCTAAATTGCGTAGTGTTTGGGCGGGCTTGGATGAGGCGGGGCGCAAAGCTTACATTGATGCTTTGCAAGCACGTTATGGTAGTTTGTGAGTGTCAAGTGTGATGGTTCGCACATTTTCCGATAAACGGTATGTTATATTCAGGTTCTATTCAGTTTAAATTTTAATCATTTTTATTGATTGTCCTATAAGTTCGATAAAAAACAATAAGTTATGAATGTTGTTAAGTTTGAGTTAAGGTCTTCTCGTTGATGTGAATTTGTGCTAAGTTCCACTTACAGAAATGAAAGTGTCAACTTGGGATGAGAGACGGCCACCGATGCCTTAGTGGAGTAAGGATGGGTGGTTGTGTCAGTGCTGAACTTGCCTAAAGGTATTCACGCCTTTAACAACAAAGGAGTCTAACAATGTCTAGGCCGCAACCTCGTGCGCATTGTGTAAAGAATGAAGCGTTTGTCGCGCTTGATACGACGGAAGATGAACTATTAAGTTTAGACGATAACGATGAGGATTTGGCGGAAGATGATGGTGAAGATGTCAGTTTTTCTGAACTTGCACCGTCGCTGTCCATTCATGAACTCGATGCTACACAAATGTATCTGCGGGAGATTGAAAGTTCGCCGCTGTTGACCCCAGAAGAAGAAATCCATTATGGACGTTTGGCGCGTGATGGTAACGAGCTAGGCCGTTCTAAAATGATCACTTGTAACTTGCGCTTGGTCGTCAAAATTGCACGTCGTTATATGGGGCGTGGCCTTCCGCTGCCAGACCTGATTGAAGAGGGCAATCTGGGTTTGATTCACGCGGTTGAAAAATTCGACCCCGAACGCGGTTTTCGTTTTTCGACTTACGCAACATGGTGGATTCGTCAAAACATTGAACGTGCGTTGATGAACCAAACCCGTACTATTCGCTTGCCTATTCATGTCAATAAAGAACTCAACGCTTACATGCGTAAGTTGCGTGAAATGACACAGAAGTTAGGTTACGAGCCTTCTCTGCCAGAAGTAGCGGTGGCAATGGATAAACCTGTCGAGTCGCTACGCAAACTGTTGGACTTTAACGAACGCATCACTTCTTTGGACACACCCGTTGGTAAAGACGGTGATAGCCCATTGGTCGATTTTGTTAGTACCGAATCGCATGACGAGCCAGATTCCAAACTGGAAGATGAAGACATTACCCTGTCTGTTGATGGTTGGCTGGAACAGTTGGAGTTCAAACAACGTGAAGTGATTGTGCGTCGGTTTGGTTTGCACGGTCACGAGCGTGCTACCCTCGAACAGGTCGGGGAAGCATTGGGTTTGACTCGTGAGCGCGTGCGTCAAATTCAAATGGATGCTCTAAAACGCTTGCGCCGTATCCTTGAGAATAAAGGCTTGTCCGGTGAGAGCTTGTTAGGTTTCAACTAGAAACATTTAATCAATAAAAAAAGCTGCCGCCACACGTCGGTCTTCCGCTGACAGTAAGTTATAAGTGCGACAGGCGGCATCGGTACTCATGATTTCAAAGCCGATGCCGTTTTGTACCAATGCAAACCATACCTCAGACGCTGGGAAAACTTGCGTCGTTCCAGTCCCCAGTAGAATGATTTGGGCATTCATGGCAAACAATGGCTGCAAATGCGCAACGCTGAGTTCCTGCATGGTTTGTGGTTGCCAGTCGGTGCATAGCTGGTCTGGCATAATAATGAAACTGCTACGAATTTGGTCTTGGTTGACACCAACCCAACCATCGCCATAGCCTGTGATGCGGTAGTGTGCATCACCTTTGTCTTCACTGAATTTCATTTAACTTCCTTACGATTTTCTACAATTGACAGCCTGCATGGTGGATTGTAATGTGGCTGGCTTACATTGGCCCCAGCG
>CAZEQX010000067.1:0-12488 GCA_964514635.1 uncultured Thiothrix sp. | reverse complement strand
AACTGACCTTCAATTTCTTCCCAGCCACCAGCACCCGCAATGACCGCGCAGATCACCAAGAGCAAAATACCACTGAGTTTGTATTCAATCTGTCTATTATTCGCGGAGAGGATCAATCCCCGCCAAATAAATCGCGTGTATAAACCTTTTCGGCAGCATCTTCCAAGTCTGTTGTCATGCGGTTAGCGATAATAACGTCGCTCATTTGTTTAAATGCATCTAAGTTCCGAATCACGGCTGAGCGGAAAAAAGTTTCCTCTTGTAAAACAGGTTCATAAACCACGACATCAATGCCTTTAGCTTTGATACGTTTCATAATGCCCTGAATCGAAGAGGCGCGGAAATTATCCGAACCCGCTTTCATGATTAATCGGTAAATCCCCACCACGCGCGGATTGCGTTTAATGATTTCATCGGCAATAAAGTCTTTGCGCGTGGTATTGGATTCCACAATCGCTTTAATTAACGTTTGGGGAACTTGATTGTAATTCGCCAATAACTGTTTGGTATCTTTAGGCAAACAGTAACCACCGTAACCAAACGAGGGGTTATTGTAATGATTGCCAATGCGGGGGTCTAAGCACACACCATCAATGATTTGGCGTGTGTCTAAGCCTAATGTTGCGGCGTAAGTGTCTAGCTCATTGAAGTAGGCAACACGCATGGCAAGGTAGGTATTGGCAAACAGTTTAATGGCCTCAGCTTCAGTTGAGTCAGTAAATAAGACAGGAATATCCTGTTTTATTGCCCCTTCTTGTAATAACTTAGCGAAGGTTTCCGCCCGTTCAGAGCGTTCCCCAATGACAATGCGCGATGGGTAAAGATTGTCATACAACGCTTTGCCTTCGCGTAAAAATTCGGGAGAAAAGATAATGTTATCGCTACCGATCTCTTGACGTATGCGTTCGGTATAGCCCACAGGAATGGTGGATTTAATCACCATGACCGCTTGTGGGTTAATTGCCATAACATCGCGCATCACTGCTTCTACAGAATGCGTGTTGAAGTAGTTGGTCTGCGTGTCGTAATCCGTCGGTGTGGCGATAATAACAAAATCAGCACCCTGGTAAGCTTCAACTTTATCCAATGTCGCCCGAAAGTTGAGTGTCTTTTCTGCTAAGAAGGATTCGATCTCCGTGTCCACAATGGGAGATACTTTCGCATTCAGTTGCGCGATTTTTTCGGGAATAATATCTAAAGCGATAACTTCATGATGTTGTGCAAGCAAAATCGCATTCGATAAACCGACATAACCTGTACCAGCAACAGCAATTTTCATGGTGTCAAGAGCCTTTGTTAGATGTTTTGTAGAAAATTAGGATGTTGCATTTTACGTTGTTTAATCCAAGCACGCTACCGCCCTACCGTACACGGTCTTAACAGATGAGGTATTTAGGATAAATACGCTACCGCCCTACCGTGACAATCAGTATCCGCAATCAAAACACGATTTAAATGGAATGCCATAATGACTCATTAATAATGAGTACCAGCAGCTATTGAATGATAATAGCGACTAAAACATCACTATTATGGATGACCTTGTGTGATTTGAGTGTGATGATCATCACTTATATAACTTCCGTAATAGAAAGTTTATAGAGATGAAGAAAAATGGATATAGTTATCACAACACTCATATTATTCTTAGCAAGGTGCAAACCACTCGCGATAGCTGCACCCCTCAAACTGACTTAATAGCAACTATACATATAAATTATAAAAAAGAAAAGAATTGCTTGATGTATGGTATTAAGTATGGAGTGGTTATTCCATGCCCAATAAAAAACACTTATAAGTAAAACTTATTTTAATAATTGAGTAATTGATTAAAGTATTCAAGGGCGCGTGTGCGGCTGGTTTTCAGGTCAACGCAAGCCATCGGGTAATCTTTTAATCCTTCACCGAAGGCTTTGGGGAAGTGAATGCGTTGCGCATCACGTTGTTGGAGTTCCTGCACAAAGCGGCGAATGTAGTCGCCGTTGGGGTCGAATTTTTGGCTTTGTAGAATAGGGTTGAAAATACGGAAGTAGGGGGCTGCATCCGCACCGCATCCGGCTGTCCATTGCCAACCGAGTACATTATTGGCTAAATCGGCATCCACTAAGGTGTTACGAAACCATTGTTCGCCGACTTGCCACGGAATTAACAGGTTTTTGGTGAGCAATGACGCAACAATCATGCGTACACGATTGTGCATCCAGCCCGTTTGCCACAGTTCGCGCATTCCGGCATCAATGATTGGGAAGCCCGTTTGCCCTTGTTGCCAGGCTTGCAAGTTTGTTTGGTAATTTTCCGCCCACGGAAACAGGTTAAAGCGTTCGTCCAAGGCACGTTCGACGGTGTGCGGGAAGTGGTACAACAAATGATAAGCAAATTCGCGCCATCCGACCTCTTGTAAGAAGTGCTGGATACCTTTTTCTGCCGCAGGCTGTTGCATTAAGGTTTGCAAAGTGTAATGGACGATTTGGCGCGGGCTGATTTCGCCAAAATGCAGGTGCGGCGATAACTTTGAGGTATTTGCTTGTGCTGGAAAATCGCGCTCAGTTTTGTACTGTTCCACCGCATTGTGTAAAAATTGATGTAGCTTGTGCATGGCTGCCGTTTCGCCCACTTGCCAATGGTTCATCATCGGCACATCCCAGCGAATGTTCGGCAGTAAACCTAGCGCGTCCAGCGATACACTGTGTGGAAACCTCGACGGTGCGGGCAGACGCATGGGTTCGGGTAGCAAAGCGTGTTGGATACCGTGTTTGAGCATGGCTTTCCAAAACGGTGTGAAAACTTTGTACGGCGTGCCATCCGCTTTTAGCACATCCCACGGTTCATTGATCAGGCTGGCATTAAAGCTTTTGACTTCGCATTGTGTTCTAAGGAATTGTTTAATTTGAATATCACGCGCTAGACACGCGGGTTCATAAACACGATTCCAATACACATGCGTGGCTTGGGTTTCCTGAATCAGGCTTTGCAATACGCTTAAGGCATGACCTTGGCGCATGATTAATTGGTTGCCGCGTTGGGCAAGATTCACCGCTAGATCGTGCAAACTGTGATGCAGCCAAACTCGACTCGCCGCACCGAGTTGACTGGTACTGGTTGGGGTCGGGTCGTCAATGAAGACAGGGATAATGGTGACATCCGTGCCTAGTTGGCAGGCGTGGTATAACGCGGGATTGTCTGCCAAACGCAAGTCTTGCCGAAGCCAAACCAGTACGGTATTAGCCATGTTTGCGTCATTCCATGTTATTGCTTAAGAGGTCATCCAGTTGTTGCAGCATTTCTGCATTGTCTTCATGTAGGGTGTACAGCAACGGTGGCTGATCATTTCCCTCAGTATCCTCCCACGGTGCAGTGATAAAGGTGGGCAATTGGCTGAATGCAACCAACGTTTGGAGGGTCGGTGTGTCATAGCGCGAACCGATCAGCAATAATGCATCCAAATCGGTACGTTCGAGCATCAGGGTGAGTTGGTCGAGCGTTAAGTTAGCGCCTAGAAAACTGACTTGATACCCGTGTTGACTGAGGCTATTGGTTATCAATAGTGCATCAACGGTATGGTCTGGCGTGTGGTGGATGGCAATGCGTTTGCCCGTGGCACGGCTATTGTGCTGCAAGTAGCGCGAGCTTAATTTCGCGCATAAAAATTCGTGGAAAAAAGTCCAGTCCACTTGTGTAGAAGGCAGGTGCAGGCATTGTTGCTGGCAGTGCTGATAGAATGGCAACAAGAGTTTTTTTGCTGCCAATTCCAAAGAGTATAACGCGACCACTTCATTGAAGGTGTGTTCCAAGGCTCTCGTATCCAGCTTGCGCACATAGCGGTGAAATTGTTGCCAGTAAAATCGCCAAGGGTCATCGCTTTGTGCGGTGGTGGTGGGTGACAGTAATACGGGATTCATTTTTTGGTTACTGTCCAATACATCGCGTACCCGACTTACGGGAATGCCTTGTTCAAGTAATACCAACACTTGTTTAACACGTTGTACATCCTGTGTGCTGTACAGACGGTGTCCTTTAGGTGTGCGATGCGGTTTCAATAAGCCATAGCGTCGTTCCCAAGCGCGTAACGTAACGGTATTCACGCCCGTTTGTTCGGAAATCGTGCCAATCGGGAATAAGGCAGTTTCGTCAATGCTGTCAGAATCCAATAGTGTGTTCATAACTCTTGTAAGGCTTTTGTACAGTAATGTTAGAACTCTATAGGGTAGCACAAAAGAAAGAAATTAAACGTGCAAACAGCAAGGTATCACCGTTCAACGGTGATAAGTCTTGATGCTTGCGCGAAACGATTGATACGGTTTAGTGAAAACCTTGATAGCGTTCCATGAAGGCTTCTAACCCGCCACCGTGTGCGAATTTGTCAACATCCCAAGCTTGTTCCGCCGCAATGTGGCGAAACGCGGGACGCAAAACATAGACGGATGCGGCAACAATGGCATTGCTGTTAGTGCTGACCATGACGGGGGTACGTTCGTAATATTCACCTTCAAATTCATCAAGATGTAAAACATCCTGAGCATGAACGGCATAATACAATACCCCTTCGATATGATGTCCCATTGCCGGAATAGCGACAGGGTACTCCTCATTTTTAACGGCTAAACGCTGGTAGTCGGTTAAAATGGCGGGGCAAGATGCATAGTGACCACTTACAATACGTTGCCAAACGGGGGCGAACATTAATGAGCCGTAAGTGAATATTGAAATGGGGCTGAGATGTTGCGTGATGTGCATAACAATACCTGCTCGCGAAACCACAAAGATAGCTAACCCACACAAGGTTAGCTACGAGTTTAACGCGCTTACACTTTCTTGACGAACTCGGATTTCAATTTCATTGCTCCGATGCCGTCGATCTTGCAGTCGATGTCATGGTCGCCATCCACTAAGCGGATATTTTTGACCTTTGTTCCGACCTTGACTACCAACGAAGAGCCTTTTACTTTCAAATCTTTGATGACTGTTACGGTATCACCGTCTTGCAGAATATTACCGTTGGCATCCTTGATGACTCGTTCATCTTCGCTGGTTGCACTGTTCGCTGTTTGTGCAGACCACTCGTGACCACACTCAGGGCAAACATACATCGCACCATCTTCGTAAGTAAATTCTGAACCACATTGCGGGCAAGCAGGTAAAGCACTCATGAAGCGTCCCATTATAAGCTAATAATAAAACGCGCGAGGATAACACTTTTCCCGCTGAATCGTATGGTTTCTATGTTGTTTAATACAAATATTGCTGATGTGTTGATGTGAAATGTTTAATGGTAGAGGTAACGTTATTCAATTCCGTTTCATCCCCTTGATCTTTCACCTCATCGTAGTAATCGCATAGGTATTTGATGATTTTACGGCAGGTGTGGGAATCGTGATCAGCCTTTTCCCCTAGAACAACAGCCCCCACGACACCTGTGTGGGCGAACCGTTCAATAGCGGCAATTTCGCTTTCTGATAGATCGTAAAAGTCTATCCAATCTTTTAGCGTCAACATAACAACCTCCCTGACTCATCTGTGTAAAAGTTATAATTAGTGGGATTTAAATAAAGTCTTTCAGGTCTTAGCGGATTGAGTATAGCAAAGCCTTTGTTAATACTAAATAGCTGGTCGTGAATTATTCCAGAATTTGATGAATATCGTTTATTAGCATTTAATCAAATACCAAAATAACAATCCTGCATAATGAATGAGGTTTATTAACAGCGTCAGTGACATGAATAAGCGTAAATGCCGATATTATGGATAGCAAAGCCCTTAAAAACTGAGCAATGCGAGTCCGGCAAGGATGTAGTATCCCGCATAACTTATTGATAACGGTCGTTTGAAATCGTTAGGGATATAGTCTTCCACGACCGGAAAGAAATAGCGGAACAGTCCAATCACTAATGCGGTTACGCCCGCAAGCATTAAAAACACGCCCAGCGCATTGAGCCAGTTCCGCATGATTCATTTCCTCAAGCTAAGTTGAAACGGTTAAACCCATTGATACCATTTGTCGATACCTAAGTTACGACCCCAGCTATCAATCAGTTCGCGGTCTTGTGTGCCCTCGAACACTTGATGTTGGCAAGGTTCTAACAAAATCGCGGCAGCAGCTTCTAACCCAATGGTGCGATAGGGTTCAAATAGGTCGGGGATTTCAAACAGTTCTGCCACCATTAACGCATGAGCCGCATTCATGGCTTGATTAGCACGCACCACGATTTTGGGGAACATTTGTGGTGTTAATTGTAAGCAGCCAATGTTTTCCACCACTTGATTAATCAGTGATTGCCGCTGTGTGGCATGGAGTTCGGGAAATTCACGGTGTAAGTGCAAATCCACCAACATGCCGACTGGCGTTGAGCGTAATTGCGTCAAAATACCGCCTAAAACGTGGTCGGTGAACGCATCGCGTTGCGCTAGTGGAATAGTGGGGTGCATTTGCAGCAGCTCATCTTTAACCTTGGCTAAATAGGCGGCATTAGGTTGTAGATTAGTGCGTTCGGTTTCGGGCGTTTGGTATTGGTGCAAGACGAAAGCAGCTTGCCATGCAATCAAATAGTTATTCTCGTCACTGGGTAAGCGCAACACGATTTCATGGCATTCGCGCCCTTCGCGCCCAGCCATTTTCACGCTGGAGCTGACAGGCAAACTGGTATCGTAAACGATGTCGAAACCATAACCACTTACAGTCGTGGCTTGGTCAATCAGGCTTTGGGTACTGGCAGGGTATCGAGACATGGAGGTTTTCAAACTTGGTGGATAATGGTGCGGAGTATAAAGGACTTAACCGTTTGTTCACACAAAACTGTAAAACGAATGCGTAAAATCGCGTAGTGCTTTAGGCGCACTAAAAGCGTGCGCTGTTGATGATGTGTCTATCTACCGTTTACTAAGTGTCTTAAAAATAGCGAGAAAACCCCATGAGCACTGTTGATTATTTGTTGTATCCCCAATTGTGGGAAGGTTTGGTAACGTCCATTAAACAGAAGGTATCAGGCACTTTTTTGATCGCCACTTGCGACAATGCTTCCTGCCGTTTTGCATTGGATGCAGGGCGCGTCACGCATTGCAGTTATAGTCGTTTGCATGGCGAAGAAGCGTTGTTGGCGTTTACCAATATCGAAGCTGGGCGTTATTCGCTCAATAACATGTTGTATCCGTTCCGTACTGTGGCGAGTATTGCGCACGAACGCGCTTTGGAAATTCTAGGCATTCAGGATGTGGGGATGGATTTAACAAGGAGTGTCTCTGCCGAAGTGATAGCCACACCTGCGGCGAATCGCACGCGCGTGGCGAAGGGTTCGCAATTTACCCCCGATGAACTCGAACAGTTATTCGGTAAGTTTTATTTTGAGTGATTATCGTGGTAAAGGTGCGCTATAGTCGCACCATGCCAACCTTACTCACATTACAGCACACGCACGACGAATACGGTGAACTGATCGTTACGGACGATGGTGCTTGCCGTATGCTGGCATTTGCTCACAACGATGAACAAAGTCGTTGTGATAAGGCCGCGCCCCACGTTTTGCAGTACGAATACACCCAAGCCATGTTATTGGTTTTGTTATTTTGCCAACCCAAACGGGTGTTATTGTTGGGGTTGGGTGGGGGGAGTTTACTGACGGCTTTGCACCATGCCATTTCAGGGGTTCACATTACCGCTGTAGAGTTACGTCAGTCGGTGATTGAGCTGGCCTACCGTTATTTTTATTTACCGCGTGGAAAACGTTTGCAAGTCATTAATCAACATGCAGATGAGTATTTATTGCAAGATAATCAGCGTAAATCCGATGTGATTTTTGCGGATCTTTACCATGCAGAAGGGGTAGACGAGGTACAGTTGCGGGCGGATTTCATTGCTCGGTGTGCGGGGCAGCTCAAATCCGACGGGTGGCTAGTGTTAAATTGCTGGTTAGAGCATCGTAATGACCCATTATTAAGTGCTGCATTACATTCACATTTTGTTGATATTCGCACCGTGCTAACAGGTAGCCGGAATTGGGTGATCTTAGCAGGTAAGACCGCGAATTGGCAGACTGCTAGTCAGTTGAAGGATAGGGCTTCTGCATTGGAAAATGCATTGGGTTTTTCATTACACCGTCCTTTATCACGTTTAAGGTCACTTTCTCATGGTTAGTTAATTTTAAAAATGCCTAGGATTTGTGGTGTTTGCCACATTGCTAATTGGACAGCGTTTCCGACCTTGCTGCTTTCTCTGTTTTTGTGTTATAGATGGGTTTGGCACAATAGATAATTTTAATGAAAAGCCAATCTTCTAATAATTGAGTCGAGTAGTGATGACCATGAAACGCAGAAGAACACCGTTAAATCCATTCGCAAAAGATGTAGCTTTCACCCTTTTGAAAAACATATTACCCTCTTCATGGGTTATCCATGATTATGGCGCGGATTATGGTATGGATTGCCTGATCGAGATTTTTGACCCTATCGGTAATAATCGCAAATTCACGGATACATTGGGTGAAATGCTCTACATAAAACTCAAAGTAGCACCTAACTTTTTATATTCAAAGAAAAAGGTGTATCCGAAACTGATGCCCAATACTCAGGAACATCTAACAGAACAGCAGGCAGGTTTTTTTGAGGTGGAAATGGCAAGTGTTAAGTTTGAAGTAGAAGAGTTATTAGCCGTACAAGCAATGGGGCCTGCTGTACCTGTTTTATTGATCTTAATTGATACATCCTTAAATAGGGCATTTTTTATCTGCCTCAATGATTATGTTGATAAAGTTTTATTGGCAACCGACCCATTCTTTGCAACTAAAGAATCAAGGGTGATTCATGTGCCACTCACCAATGAGATTTTATGCACTGAAAGCCATTTAATGCCATTACGCGCTTATGGTAAACGTGCAAAAATGTATGCGGCGTTTACACGATTTTCTTATCAGCGTAAAGAAATCGAGAAAATTTTTAAAGCCATTACCTGTTTCCACGAAAAGGTTTTGTGTGAACAGATTGTGGAAACGGTTAAAGCCTTTGCATTGGCAACATTGCACCAAGATATTTGGCATTTCTATGAATGTTGGCGACCCGTGATGTGGAGTCATAAAGAACTGGACGAGCTATTAGTGGAGATTGATAAAGGTATTGATCCTAGTGATGTGGTCTTATTTCTACAATCGTGTCAGCAGATTTGGCAACGATTAGATAATCTTGCCAATATCTATGAGGATTTAGTGCGTGAATGGTTTATGCCAACTTTCTTATCTCGCTTGATTGTTTGCCCAGATGCAGAACCTGCGATTATGGCATAAAGCATAATGAACTAATGTTGTGGATGGGTTGCAGCTTTAAATAAGGCATGAACATCCACGCGAGCGCGTAATTGGGTGGCGAGCAAATACATCCCACCCAATTTGCGGTGCAGAAAGAGTGCATCAGCAGGTGGTGTGTGCCAATAGTTTTTCTCTGTACTTAATACCATGCCAGCATCACGAATACGCTCAATTAAACCAGACTGACCAAAGTCATAAACACCGTGACAACGTAAAGGTTCACAGGCTTGCCAAAATAAATCAATGACTGCTTCGCGCTGATCTGCGCGAATCGTATTTTGGAAAAAACCGATTTTAGCAGCGGCATTATCCATGATTTGACGATTTCCTTGAATCGCACCCTCTATCATTTGTCGATAACTGTCGGTAATAAATGCAGGATAATCGCGGCTTGCGCCAAAATCCAGAAGAATCAATTGTTGGGTTTGGCTGTCGAAACGGTAATTAGCAAAATTAGGGTCTGTTTGAATGAGGCGAAACTCGAAAATTTCCCGAAATAATAAGCGCATTAATAGGGTAGCGATACGATCACGTTCTGTTTGTGAAGCATGAACCATTTGTTCAACAGGCATTCCGCCAACGAATGACATGGCCAATACATGACGGGTGGTAAAATCCGTGTGTACTTCAGGCAGCACTAATTCGGGTGAATCTGCTAAAAGTGCGCGGTATCGTTGTAAATAATTGGCTTCGCGTTGGTAATCTGCTTCTTGGTGTAATTGCTGTTTTGCCTCAGTCAGCAAAGGTGCAATGTCTAAGCTTTTCGGAAGCAAACCGGATAAGCGTAATAGCGCTGCCACATTATCCACGTCGCTATCAATGCTTTGGCGCACCCCTGGGTATTGAATTTTGAGTGCCAAATGCCTTCCGTCTTTGCTGTGTGCAGAATGTACTTGTCCAATTGAGGCGGCAGCTAAGGGCTGAAATGAAAACTGTTGGAAGCGTGTTTGCCAACCTTTGCCCCAATTTTCATCTAACGCTTTGGCTAATTGGCTAAGCGGCATGGGTTTAGCGTCAGCGCGTAACCGTGCCAAAATGTCTGTCAATTCGGGTGGTAAGACTTCACCAGTGTCCATTGATAACAATTGCCCAACTTTCATCGCTGCTCCGCGCAATTGTGCTAATTGATCCGCCACTCGTCGCGCATTGGCTGGGGTTAGCAATAATTCACTGACGGTCGGGCGATTGCCTTGGGCTAATTGTTTTGCACCTTCAGCTAACATATTGCCCGCGACACCCGTGGCTAAACTGCCCAAACGTGCCAAGCGTGCTAAACGCCCCGCTGGTACAGCGGCACTGTTATCGTTATCAGATGGTGGAAGAATAGTCATATTGCATCCCTTAATTGGAGTACGGTGATTCTGCTTTTTGTAAAGGTTTTGTGCTAGTATAAGTAAAAAATTCAGGGGTTTTAGTCATGAAAGTTAGTATCATTGGCGGAACAGGTTTTGTTGGTTCATATATTGTCGAAGCTTTGTTAAGTAATGGGCATGTGCCACGCCTATTGGTGCGTGCGGGCAGTGAAAAAAAACTCGCTGTTGTGTCTACCGCACTTGCCGCTTGTGAGTTAGTGAATGGCGACATTAGTCAGACTGCGGCTATTCACGAGTGCTTACAAGGTGCGGATGCGGTGATTTATTTGATCGGTATTCTACGCGAGTTTCCACAACAAGGAATTACTTTCGAGGAAAGCCAATTCCGTGGTGTTGAGCGTGTTGTTGCTGCGGCAAAAGCAAACGGGGTCAAGCATTTTATTCTGATGAGTGCCAATGGCGTGAAAGCTGGCGGTACGGCTTACCAGGATAGCAAATTTCGTGCAGAACAATGCGTGCGTGAATCGGGATTAACATGGACAATTTTCCGCCCATCGGTCATTTTCGGTGATCCGCGTGGCAAGATGGAATTTTGTACCCAACTTCAAAAAGAGCTGATTAATCCGCCTATTCCTGCTCCGTTGTTTTTTGCTGGATTGCAGATAACCCAAGCTGGTGCATTCAAAATGTCGCCTGTGGCCGTGACCGACGTGGCGCAGGCGTTTGTGAAGGCTTTGGATAATCCTGCTGCACAGGGTAAAACGTTTAATTTGTGCGGTTCACACGATTTAACGTGGAAACAAATCATTCAGATTATTGCGCAAGCTTCAGGGCGGAGCGGTAAATTAGCCATTCCTGCTCCTGCTGAGGTGATCAAGGCTGTGGCAAGTGTGTTGGATAAACAGGCGTGGTTTCCGATTACTCGTGATCAAATCATTATGTTGCTCGAAGGCAATACTTGTGGTGATGGTGTCGCGTGGCAAACGCTGGGGATTCAACCCCGCGCCTTTTCTGTTGCTAACTTACGATATTTATCCCAATAAGTGGTGATAATATGATGCTTAATAAGATGTTGACCCCTACACCTTTCAGCGCGAGGTATGGTTAGCTTATCGTGCAAAACAGGCGCGAGAATAGGCAATATCGGTTAAAATCATCGTGCTGTAAAAGTCATGCTGCAAAGCATGGTGTAATCTGTGTTTGAAAACGTGATTCTTCTAATAAACGTTAAACATGAGGTGTGTATGCGTCCTTTGCCTCCCCTAGCACGAATTTTAGGTTATGTTGGTGTTTTACCTTTCTTTTTTCTCACGATAGCCCTGCTAATCAAACTGCCCATAGCAGGGATGCGTTTGGATTGGCTATTGGTAGCGTATGCTGCGGTGATTGTGAGTTTTCTTGGGGCTGTCCATTGGGGCATTGTATTAGCCATGCAGGAAAAGCTTACCGAACGGGATACCCAGTTATTATTAGGCTACAGCGTGTCGCCAGCGGTGGTGGCGTGGTTACTGATGCTGTGTCCGGTTAAGGTCGCTCTGGTCGGTATGGCGGTACTGGTCGTATTGGCTTATGCGGCGGATGTGTTTTTATTGTTCCGACGTGTGGGTTTGGAAAGCGAATACGCCAAATTGCGGCTGCACCTGACGGTAGTCGTCACGTTATTGTTATTTGCAGCCGCATTAGGTGGCGTGAAATAAGTCAGTTTGTTATTCAGGGGGACGGTTTGTTATTTAACAAGCCCTGTATAAACACATCCACTTGTTTTGTATAGTCATTGTCTAAGCCTAGCTGCTGATTAACCTCTGCGTGGTTGAGGTTTTCTTCTAGCAATGTTGCCTTGTTGCCCAAGCTCGTGGCTTTTTCGACAAAACTCCGTGCAGGGGGACAG
>CAZEQX010000066.1:0-12643 GCA_964514635.1 uncultured Thiothrix sp. | reverse complement strand
GTTTCAGGTTTGGCTCGATTTCTTGCTTGTACAGTTGGCTTTGGAATTCATCTGGAGTCAGAATCATCACCACATCCGCAGAGGCAACCGCTTCTGCAACGGATGTGACTTTCAAACCCGCGCTTTCCGCTTTTTTTACGGTTGGTGAACCAACGCGCAAGCCAACGGTGACATCAACGCCAGAATCTTTCAGGTTGCAAGCGTGCGCGTGACCTTGTGAACCGTAACCGATAATGGATACTTTCTTGCCACGGATAATGGAAAGATCAGCGTCTTTGTCGTAATAAATGTTCAATGCCATGAGATAAGTTACCTTGTAATCAAATCTTTGTCTTTTAAAATCAAATTAAGCACGCAACGCGGTTTCACCACGCGCAATACCCATTCCACCTGAGCGAACGACTTCGATAATACGAAATTCTCTTAACGCATTCACAAACGCATCCAGCTTGCTGCTATCGCCTGTCAGCTCAATGGTATAAGTTTTGTCCGTCACATCAATGATATTGCCACGGAAAATGTCGGATAAGCGTTTAACCGCCTCACACGCAGAGTTTTTCTCCACACCGACTTTGACGAACATCATTTCACGCTCAATGTGTGCGTGATCGGACAAATCCATGACTTTCACTACATCAATCAACTTGTGCAGTTGCTTCATGATTTGCTCGACGATTTCTTCGCTACCGCGAGTCACCAGCGTTAAGCGCGAAAGCGTTGCGTCTTCCGTCGGCGCAACTGTCAGGGATTCGATATTATAACCCCGTGCGGAGAATAATCCGGCAACACGCGACAACGCGCCTGCTTCATTCTCCATTAAAATGGAAATTACATGCCGCATGTCGTCACCTTACACCAGAATCATTTCATTATGACCAGCACCTGCTGGAACCATTGGGTACACGTTGTTTTCTTGCATGGTAATGAAGTCCATGAATACCAAACGGTCTTTCATGGCTAAAGCCTCCTGCAATGCGCCTTCAACGTCACTCACCTTTTCGATACGCATCCCAACATGACCGTAGGCTTCGGTCAGCTTCACGAAATCAGGTAACGAATCCATGTACGACATGGCGTAACGCTTCTGGTAGAAAAACTCCTGCCATTGGCGCACCATGCCTAAATAACCGTTATTTAAGCAAATGATTTTCACGGGTAAGCGGTATTGCAAACAAGTAGCCAATTCTTGGATACACATTTGGATACTGCCATCACCCGTGATACAGGCAACGGTTTCTTCAGGGAACGCCAATTGCACACCCATTGCCGCAGGCAAACCAAAGCCCATCGTGCCCAAACCACCAGAATTAATCCAACGGTTAGGTTTGTTGAACTTGTAATACTGTGCCGCCCACATTTGGTGCTGACCTACGTCCGACGTAATGTAGGCATCGCCATTGGTAACTTCCCACAATTTTTCGATAACGTACTGCGCACGAATCGCCCCATTCGGGTCTTGAGTGTATTTCATACACTCCATCTTGCGCCAGTCTTCGATTTGTTGCCACCAAGGTGCAAGTTCCACAGCACTTGGGCGTTCACTGCGGCTGCGTAACTCTTCCAATAAATCCAATACAACGCTTTTCACGTCACCCACAATCGGCACGTCAACTTTAACGTTTTTGGAAATGGAGGCAGGGTCAATATCAACGTGGATGATCTTGGCGTAAGGGCAGAACTTTTCGATATTACCCGTAACACGGTCATCAAAACGCGCCCCAATGGCAATCACCAAATCCGCATGGTGCATGGCATTATTGGCTTCGTAAGTGCCGTGCATCCCCAACATACCCACGAATTGTTTATCCATTGACGGATAAGCACCCAATCCCATGAGCGTATTCGTGATAGGGAAACCCAATTCACGGGTTAATTCGGTCAACTCATGCGATGCACCTGACAGCACCACACCGCCACCCGTGTACAGAATCGGCTTTTTCGCCTCCAGCATTAAATCAATCGCACGACGAATTTGGCGCTTATTGCCCTTCACCGTAGGATTGTAAGAACGCATGGTGATTTCTTTTGGATATTCAAATTCACAACGTGCGGTTGTAATGTCTTTAGGAATATCCACCAAAACCGGGCCTGGACGACCTGTACTGGCAATGTAAAAGGCTTTTTTGATGGTCGATGCCAAATCTTTAACATCTGTCACCAAGAAATTGTGCTTCACGCATGGGCGCGTAATGCCCACGATGTCCACTTCTTGGAAGGCATCATTACCAATCAATGCGCGAGGGACTTGACCCGTGAACACCACTAGCGGCACGGAATCCATGTACGCATCGGCAATGCCTGTCACAGCATTGGTTGCACCAGGGCCTGAGGTGACTAGCACCACACCCGGTTTGTTGGTTGCTTTGGCATAACCTTCGGCTGCGTGAACAGCCGCTTGCTCATGTCTTACCAGAATGTGATTGACTTCTTCCTGTGCTTTATACAACGCATCGTATATGAACAGGACAGCACCTCCGGGATAACCGAAGATGGTTTCAACCCCTTCTTCCTTAAGACACTCGACGAATATCTCGGCTCCGGTCAGTTCCACTCTAGACTCTCCGTAAATCGCTAATGGCGAAGGAAAAGACTCGAATCATAATACGAATAATGCTGGGATGACACCCCAAACAACGCTGGATGCGGGATTTTTTCAGATGAAATTGTGCAGATACGAAAAAGCCACGCGATTGCGTGGCTTTTCTGAATATGGTGGCTATGACTAGATTCGAACTAGTGACCCCATCATTATGAGTGATGTGCTCTAACCAACTGAGCTACATAGCCGAGAAGCCGCGTATACTAAGCCTCCGTACCGCCATTGTCAACAGGGTTTTTTCATTTTTTGCTAATGCTATACTTCGTAGCACAACATTTTACCCAAACGGATTAACACCACCGCTTGCAAGACAAGCCCTTCACGGTGATCATGATACTTTATATACACGGTTTTAACTCTTCCGCGCTTTCTGGCAAAGCACAGGAAACCAAACGTTGGCTTGAAGCACACGGACGTGGACACGAATGGTTGTGTCCTGATTTACCGCATCGCCCCGCAAAAGCTATCCAACGCTTGAGCCAACTCATTGAAAAATCACCCACACCGCCCAAACTGATTGGCAGTTCATTAGGCGGGTTCTATGCCACGCACCTTGTCGCCCGTTACGGACTAAAAGCCGTTTTGCTGAACCCTGCCGTTCATGCGGGTTTATTACTGCGTCCATTAATTGGCACACAACAACAAAGCTGGCATAAAGACGAACATTATGATTTCACCCAAGCGCATGTGGATGAACTCATGGCACTTGACCAAGCCGCCCCCGCCTACCCCCATAATTTGCTGGTCATGCTAGAAACGGGCGACGAAACCTTAAACTGGCGTGATGCTCATCATTATTATCATGAAGCTCACCAACTCATTTTCCAAGGCGGTGATCATGGCTTTACCCGCTTCCGTGATGTCCTAGACTTAATCGACAAATTCTAATGCAACGTGTTGTTATTATTGGCGGCGGTCCTGCGGGATTAATGGCAGCCGAAATCATCAGTCAAGCCGGATTCGAGGTAGACGTTTACGATGCGATGCCGTCTGTGGGACGTAAGTTATTACTCGCAGGTATCGGCGGCTTAAACATTACCCATTCGGAAGACTTCACAACGTTTTGCCAACGCTATGATGCCAACAGTCAAACGCATTTAACCCCGCTGTTACAGCAATTCGGTGCGGAACAATTACAGCAATGGTGTGCCGATTTGGGTGTGGAAACATTTGTTGGCACATCGGGGCGAGTATTTCCCAAAGAAATGAAAGCAGCACCACTGCTTCGCGCGTGGTTGGCACGCCTTAAACAACATGGGGTAAAATTTCACCCACGGCATCGTTGGTTGGGTTGGCAAAGCGAACGAGTCTTACGCTTCCAGCATCCGCATGGCGAAACAGTGCAGGAATACGACGCATTAGTCTTAGCCCTTGGTGGCGGCAGTTGGAAAAAATTAGGTAGTGATGGCGCGTGGCTACCCTTACTACAAGCTCAACAAATCGCCGTGAACCCTTTGCAACCCAGCAATTGCGGATTTTTATGTCATTGGAGCAGCTACATTAGCCAACGTTTTGCAGGTGCGCCGTTAAAATCCGTGGCCTTAAGCTTCACCGATCAGGATGGGCAATGCGAAACACGCATGGGAGAAATGATTCTCACCGAACGCGGGGTCGAAGGTAGTTTAATCTATGCATTTTCAGCACGGTTACGCGCCATGCTACAGGCAAAGGGACAAGCAACGTTTACATTGGATTTATTACCGCATCACTCGCTGGCACAGATCAGTGATATTCTCCGACAAAAACCACGCCATAAAACGTTGAGCAGTTACCTAAAAACCCGTTTAAAGCTAGATGCGGCGAAAGCTGCCTTGCTGTTTGAAACCCTTGATAAAAACGCCTTAAACGACACTGGTTTAGTCGCATACACCTTGAAAGCCATCCCCGTGACAGTCATCGCCACGACTCCGATTGACGAGGCGATTAGTACCGCAGGTGGTGTGTGTTGGGCAGCGTTAAATTCGGTACTAATGCTAAAAAACCTACCAAGCGTGTTTTGCGCGGGGGAAATGATTGACTGGGATGCGCCGACAGGTGGCTATTTACTAACCGCCTGTTTTGCTACAGGCTTACAAGCAGGACATGGCGTGGTGCGTTGGTTACAGCAACGGTAAACCCATTTCACTAGGGTTTTCTTGGTAGAGAAATACGCATCTGTTACTGTTCACCCACTCAAGCAATAACCCTGAACAAGGACAAAATAGCATGAATATTAATAAAGCAGTCGACAAAGCTTATGCTGGCAAATCCCTTAACGAACTGTTAGATGCACCCGTTGATGCTTTAAAAGGCGTATCCGAAAGTGATGCGGCATTGCTCAAACAAGCATTCAATATCAAAACCATCGGCGATTTGGCTAACAGCAAATACTTCCTGTGGGCGCAAGCCATTCAAGCATTAGCCGTGACTGAAGAAGCATAATTAATAACACAAGGAAGGAGTAAGTCATGGGATTATTTGACATGTTCAAAGGGGATACTGGCGCACAGATGACCCCACACTTAGCATTCGCCACCTCTTTGCTGTACATGATGTCAGCCGATGGCGAAATGGATCACGAAGAAGTTGGTCATTTACTGTCCGTATTAGGTGGCAGCGATGATGGACGCGGCAACATTGGCGTAGGCGCAAACAACCAAGCATTACTGGACAATGCGCTGAAATACCGCCGCAAAAACTCCGTCGAAACCTTCTTAACCGAAGCGACACCTTTACTATCAGATGCACAAAAAATGTGCATTCTGGTCAACCTGATTGACTCTTCTTTGGCAGACGGTCAACCCGAACCCGAAGAACAAATGCTGTTTGGCAAATTCCTGCAAGCGTTTGGCGTTAGCGAAGAGCGTTTCCGCCCGTTCTTTGAAGTCATCGCCCTGAAAAATGACCGTTCAGTGTTCGTCAACCAAAATCACCCAAGCAACCAACCTGGCTATCAAGTCCGTTTGTCCGTGTAACGGTAATTGTTTCCTTTTCAGCACTCCCAAACGCAAAAAGCCGGAGCAATTCCGGCTTTTTGTTTGACTGCTACACGAAAACGCTACACATTGAACAAGAAGTTCAACACATCGCCGTCTTTCACAATGTACTCTTTACCTTCCGCCCGCATTTTGCCCGCTTCTTTCGCACCTTGCTCACCGTTGTAAGCAATGAAATCGTCGTAAGCGATGGTTTGCGCACGAATAAAGCCGCGCTCGAAATCGGTATGAATTACACCAGCCGCTTGTGGTGCAGTCGCATTTTTACGGATAGTCCATGCACGGACTTCTTTCACACCCGCTGTAAAGTAGGTTTGCAAACCTAACAAGGAATAACCCGCACGAATCACACGGTTCAAACCCGGTTCGTCCAAGCCCATGCTTTGTAAAAATTCATCGCGCTCGTCGTCTTCGAGTTGGGACAATTCTTCTTCCATTGCCGCACACACAGGCACAACTTGCGCACCTTCTTTTTGCGCAATCGCCATGACTGCATCCAAATACGGGTTATTTTCAAACCCATCATCATTCACATTCGCAATGAATAATAACGGCTTGATGCTCAGTAAATGCAGGTCACGAATCAGTAAACGCTCTTCTGCGGATAATGCCAATGAACGCGCGGAATTGCCTTCTGCCAAATGATTATACAAACGCTCGACGATTTCTTTTTGTTTCAGCGCGTCTTTATTCCCCGATTTAGCAGCCTTGGTGTAACGGTTTACGGCTTTTTCTGTGGTATCAAGGTCAGCTAACACCAGTTCGGTATTAATAGTTTCAATGTCCGATGCAGGGTCGATTTTATTCGCAACGTGGATAATGTCGTCATTATCAAAACAACGTACTACTTGTGCAATCGCATCCGTTTCACGAATGTGAGCGAGGAATTTATTCCCCAAACCTTCGCCTTGTGACGCACCTGCTACCAAACCCGCAATATCCACAAACTCCATTGTGGTCGGAATAATGCGTTCTGGTTTAACGATTTTTGCCAAGGCATCCAAACGTGGGTCGGGCATGGGGACAATACCAACGTTGGGTTCAATGGTGCAGAACGGGTAGTTTGCTGCTTCGATGCCCGCTTTGGTCAGGGCGTTAAACAGGGTGGATTTACCAACATTCGGCAAACCAACAATTCCGCATTTGAATCCCATTGTCGTACCTTGTCTATTTCTGTCTGAGTGAAAATTAACGGCTGTGCAGCTTTTGCATGGCTTGCTGCATTTCGCCGCTTAAGATTAAACCAATTTGGTCGGCAGCGGTATCAATTGCCCGCGTAATCAGGATTTCGTCATCCGCACTAGGACGCGATAACACATAATCCACCACTTTATTACGATCACCCGGATGACCAATACCCAAACGTAATCGCCAGTAATTCGCGGTCATGTGTGCATGGATGTCACGCAAGCCATTATGACCGCCATGTCCACCCGCTTGTTTGAGACGCGCATCACCTGCTGGAATATCCAGCTCATCATGCGCTACTAAAATTTGCTCTACCGGAATCTGGTAGAAATTCGCTAACTGGCTGACGGCTAAGCCACTGCGATTCATGAAAGTCGAGGGCTTTAACAACCACACCGTTTGGCTGCCTGCCTGCAACTTACAAGCTTCGCCAGAAAAACGTTTTTCGGCGGCAAATTTGCCAGAGTAACGCCGAGCCAGTTCATCAACAAACCAAAACCCGGCATTGTGCCGGGTTTTGTCGTACTGACTACCGGGGTTGCCCAAACCGACTATCAGACGGATGGGCATACCGATTACTCAGCCGTGCTTGCGTGGCAAGAAACCACTGGTTGGTCGTGATCTTCGCCCAATGCTAATTGAGTCAGGGTCACGCCTTCTGGCAGTTTCAGGTCAGACAAGTGCAGTGTTTGACCTTTTTCGAGGCTGATCAAGTCAACTTCGATAAATTCTGGCAAGAACTTAGGCAAGCAAGAAATCTCAACTTCAGTCAAGTTATGGCTGATCGCACCACCTTGCTCTTTCACACCTTTGGAGGTGTCTTCATTCAAGAAGTGCAGAGCAACGTGAACAGTGATTTCTTCGTCGTCTTTGATGCGTTGCAAGTCAGCGTGCATGACGATGGGTTTTGCAGGGTGACGTTGCAGGTCACGCAAAACCACGCTTTCCTTACGATCACCAAAATCAACAGTGATGATTTGTGAGTAGAAAGCTTCTTCTTGCAAGTTACGAATCATTTCGTTGTGACGCAGAGAAATGGATTGCGCTTCTTGACCAGCACCGTAAATAACCGCTGGAACTAAACCTTGGTTACGCAGGCGGCGGCTCGCACCCTTACCCTGCAATTCACGCGCCTGCGCTTGCAGAACGTATTGTTTTGACATGATAGTACTCCAAAATAATGGCTGCCAAACCGCGACCAGTCGGCAACCGAATAAAACCCCAATGGGGGACTAAAAACTTATAAACCTTCAAACAGGGAGCTAACAGACTCATCCTGATTGATGCGCAGAATGGTTTTCGCTAATACACCTGCCACGGAAAGCTGGCGTATTTTTGAACATTCTTTCGCACTCTGGCTCAATGGAATGGTGTCAGTTACTACCACTTCATCAAGTTGGGAATTTTCAATATTGCTAACCGCTTTGCCAGAGAAAACCGCATGGGTTGCATAGGCAGAAACGCTCAACGCGCCATGCTGTTTCAACGCCGCCGCTGCATTACACAACGTACCACCTGTATCGATTAAGTCATCAACCAAGATGCAATGACGACCTTCAACATTACCGATGATATTCATGATTTCGGACTTGTTCGGCTCTGGACGACGCTTGTCGATGATAGCCAAATCTGCATCACCCAAACCTTTTGCCAAAGCACGCGCCCGCACCACACCACCTACGTCAGGTGAAACCACCATCGTATGAGGTAGGTTTTTAGACAAAATATCGTTCAGCAACACACCTGATGCGTAGATATTGTCTACAGGCAAATCAAAGAAGCCTTGAACTTGATCCGAGTGCAAGTCGATTGTCAGTACGCGGTCAACGCGAGCCGTGGAGATCATATCCGCGACCAATTTCGCCGAAATCGGCACACGACGGGAACGCACACGACGGTCTTGGCGAGCATAACCGTAGTAAGGAATCACTGCTGTAACACGACCAGCGGAAGCGCGGTAAAGCGCGTCGACGATGATCAACAGTTCCATGAGGTTATCGTTGGTTGGAGCGCAGGTAGACTGCACAACGAACACATCCCGACCACGCACGTTTTCCAAAATCTCGACATGCACTTCGCCATCGCTGAAGCGTTCTGCTTTAATCTTACCGAGAGGAATACCGAGGTGATCGACGACTTTGTGGGCGAGTTCCGGGTTGGCAGTGCCCGTAAACACCATCATTCTATCGTCAGACATGACATATCCGCATTGAGTGTGGGAATGGGAATGGCAGGGCTGCCAGGATTCGAACCTGGGAATGCTGGAATCAAAATCCAGTGCCTTACCGCTTGGCGACAGCCCTACTGCGAAAAACCATCATCTGGCTATTTTGCGGTTACATTGCAGTGTTTTGACTTTAAAGGATGGCAGGGCTGCCAGGATTCGAACCTGGGAATGCTGGAATCAAAATCCAGTGCCTTACCGCTTGGCGACAGCCCTGTAAAATCAAAACTACTATCACAACAAATCTGATAACTGTTGCTGCAAAGGTGACAGTGTTACACCCTGTGCCACAAAACCAAACCATTTGTTGGGCAAACCTGAGAGGATATTCTCACCTTCAAGTTTATTGTCAACTTGTGCAAACAGACAACTGCCTGAACCAGTCAACTGGGTTTTAGCGTACTGAGACAACCAATCTATTGCTTGATTTACCTCAGGATAACGCCTCTCCACGACGGGCTGGAATACGTTAGTACCTTGACCGTCTAGGAAGGCGGCTAATGTAATCTCAGAGCAGTCGCGTGTCAAGCCTGAATCTGAAAAAAGTTCGGCGGTTGGCACATGCACACGCGGATGCACCACGACGTACCATGCCAATGGCAAATCGACAGGGGTGAGTTGTTCCCCTATTCCTTCGGCCCAAGCGGCACGCCCCCGCACGAACACGGGGACATCAGCCCCCAAACGCAAACCAAGTGCTGCCAACGTGTCTTCATCTAACCCACACTGCCATAGGTGATTCAAACCCACCAGTACGGTGGCAGCGTCAGAACTCCCACCGCCTAAGCCACCGCCCATAGGAATCCGCTTCGTGACGGTGATGTCCGCCCCCAACGTACAACCTGTGGTTTGTTGCAGCAAACGAGCAGCTTTTACCACCAAATCGGCTTCTGCGGGTACATCATCTGCTCCTGCAAGACGCTGAATCTGCCCGTCTTGTCGCACGTTCAAACGGATTTCGTCACCAAAATCCAAAAAGATAAACAAGGTTTGCAGCAGATGATAACCATCCGCCCGTCGTCCAGTAATGTGTAAAAACAGGTTAAGTTTAGCAGGTGCGGGTAGCGTGAGTGATGAAGCATTGGCATTTTGCATAACTCGCCCCCTTAGTAGCGAGTTTGCCAGTCGTGAGCGACAACTTTCACTTTGGTGTTTTCAGCCGCACGACTTAGGCTAACTTTTGCGGGTAACGCCAAAAAGTCATTGCCTTGCCAATCTAGGTATTCCACTACCCAACCAGATTGTTGCAAAGTTTGTGGGCGACCTAGGTTATCCAATGCCACATTGTCAACGGGTGTATCGGGCGATGGAATGCCACGAACCCAATATTTCATACCAGAAACAGGCAAAGACACACCCATTTGCCCTTGTAATAACCGTTCGGCATTGGCATCACGGTAGGTTTTACCATTAGCCTGTAAGGTGACATCCGTTGCCGTACCCTGCAAATACGCCATAATCGAACCCGTTAATGGGTTTTTAATGTTCATTTCGTATTGGTCTTTGCCTTGTTGTAACCACGAAATCCCAAATGACGCACTTTGATCACGGAACTGCAAGCCAACTTTGCCTTGCAAACGCCAAGAACTCATGTTGGTAAGCCGCGCTTGACGTTGTTGCCAAGCATCTTGTGGATTCGTTGGCTGCGCTACGTTCGTCCCTGATTGGCTTGGTGCTTTGGTTTGCGTGGCACAACCTGCGGCTAGTGACAAAACGCATAGCGCTGCCAATGTCCATTTTTTCATAAAAATAGTCCTATTGTGTGAATTAACAAACGAGCATAGGCAATCCGCTCGTTACAGGCTGGCGATTTTCTGCTTAACCGCTATCAACATCGGATCGTCGGGAAATTTTTCTAACATTTGCTGCAAGATCGTTTTCGCCTCCGTGACATTGCCACGCAAAGACAAGACTTCGACTAAGTGGCTGGCGATTTCTGGCTCTTGCAAACTGTCATAAGCCTTGCGCAACCATGTTTCTGCCTCATCCAAATGACCTATACGAAAAGCAACCCAGCCACGACTGTCCATAATAGCCGCGTCATCAGGGCGTTTTGCGAGGGCTTTATCAATCAATTCTGCTGCTTCAGTAAAGCGTTTGGTGTTCTCGACCAACATGTAACCCAATGCATTGAGGTAGGTAGCATCGTCGGGTTTCAATTTTAGAGCTGCTTTTAAATCGGTTTCGGCTGCTGCAACATCGCCAAGGCGTTCTTGGCTCAATGCACGAGCATACAGCAATTCGGTGTCATCAGCTTTGGCCTGAATCGCCTGATTCAACACCGCAACCGCCTCCTTGTACTGTTTTTGTTCGTGCAGGAGCTGTGCTTCTAGCAACTGTAAATGACTTTTACGATCCGCCGAAGAGGTGTTTTTGGCTTGTTCTTGTAACCACTCACGCGTGGCAGGTAAACCTTTTTGCTCAAATAACAAGCCAACTACTCGCCCTAATGCATCCGCCCCAAACGTTCCCCCCATTGCCTGTTGATAGATCGCCAATGCTTCTTGGGGCTGTTTGCGCCCCTCGTAGAGTTGCCCCATGAAATAATTGGCATCAGCAGCATGATCCGGCACTTGCTGTAACTTTTTGATTAATGGCTCTGCCAGCGTGTATTCTTTCTGCGTTAGATACAAGATACTCAAACTGTATACTATCTCTGCATTTTCCGGCTGAGCTTCGTGCAGTTGTTTGAACAAGGTAGTTGCTTCTTGTTCCCGATCAGCCAACATGAGCAAACGTGCATAATCCAAACTGATTTCTGGATTTTTGGTGTTTTTGGCAATCGGTTCTAGTTCCGTCAATGCTTCGGGCAATCGTTTTAAACTGATCAAGGCTTTTGCAGACAAACGCGCTGCTTGTTGTTTTTGCGACTCATCCCCTGTTTTCTTTACGGCGGCGGTCGCTTGCAATACTTCTTCCGCTTTACCGACATTCAGTGCCATTGTTGCTAACATCAACTGTGCGCGTGGCGACTGGTCGGCTTTGGCAACGTAGCGTTTGAAGGTTTCGTAGATCGGTTCGGACTGTGAATCCAGCGTCAGTAACGACACAATAAACTCAAAGCCATGCCCTTCTTTCTTTTCGACCTCATCGCGCACAAAGATCAAATCAGGAATTGCTTCATCGTATTTACCCAACCGAATGTTCAACAGGGTACGGTATTGCCTTGCGTCTTCCGAATTGGGTTCAGATTTGAGCCAAATGTTCAAAGCACGCTCAGCCAAGCTATTCTCACGCGCGTGCATTGCCAATTCAGCAGCACGTTTTGCCACACCAAGGTCTTGATTTTGTTCCGCCGCCGCCACATAGTGCGCAGCAGCTTGGGCTGAATTGCCCTTGCGTGCGTACATTTCTGCTGCCAGTATGTTATACATCTGGAAACTAAGGGGGCTACGAAACGTTGCTTGATCCGTGACCACTTGCGGCACTGACGCTGCGGCTGGTTCTGCTGCGTTGGGTTTACCAACAGCGTAACTGCTCATGAATAAGAGGCAGGTGAAACTGACAAAACGATGGGGTAAACGGTTTTTTGGCATTTTTTGTCTCCGATAGGGCAACACCCAAATGCACCAGTTATGTGAGTTTTCAGGATATATTCAGCGAATCACCTTGTAATCCCGCATAACGTAGCAGAAAATTCGCGGTTCTGAAAATTAT
>CAZEQX010000065.1:0-12747 GCA_964514635.1 uncultured Thiothrix sp. | reverse complement strand
AACGAGCGTCATCACCAAAACGTACTTCTTTAGCACTCATTATCTTTAAACCTCTTAAAAATCTTATTCAGTAAACGGTTGATACCTGAATTAGCCTTCGATAATGGCTAACAGGTCTTCTTCACGCATAATCAGCAGTTCTTGACCGTCAACTTTAACGGCAGTACCTGCGTATTTACCGAACAGAACTTTGTCACCGACTTTAACTTGCATCGCAACACGTTCGTTGTCATCACCTACTTTGCCAGGGCCTACAGCGATAACTTCGCCACGGTCTGGTTTCTCAGCAGCATTGTCAGGGATGATGATGCCGCTGGCTGTTTTACGCTCTTCTTCCACACGACGTACAACAACGCGATCATGCAAAGGACGGATAGTCATATTGGTCATACTCCTCAAACCAAATGGATTGAAAGTTTAAGATAGAAAACAATGTTAAGTTGTTAGCACTCTCGGCTAGTGAGTGCCAATAATAAGGTCGGGTTGCACAAAGTCAAGGGCAATCTGATGAAAAAAATTTTACGCAAACCACACCATCACCACGGCTCATTCTTCCCGCTGCAAAGCGTTGCTGAAATACAACAATAGAATATTTTTTCGCTACAAACAGACATTAATAAGTTTTTATTATAAAAATTACCTAAGTAATGATTGATTAATAGATAATACTTGTGCAAAAGTAACGCTTCTGGGCGGTGGGGCTTAATACCGCCTAGAGATTACTTAATCATTAAAATGGAATATATCCTCAAGGAGTAATAACATGAAAGCGTATACCGCTGAATTTATAGGCACTTTTTGGTTAGTATTAGGGGGATGTGGCAGTGCTGTATTAGCCGCTGCATTCCCTGAACTAGGCATCGGCCTGCTTGGTGTTTCATTGGCATTCGGTCTGACAGTCTTAACAATGGCCTATGCTATTGGACACATTTCTGGCTGTCACTTAAACCCTGCGGTGTCGGTTGGTTTGTGGGTTGCGGGGCGTTTCCCCACTGCACAATTACTCCCCTACATTGCAGCACAAGTTGCAGGTGGTTTAGTCGCAGGCGGCGTTTTGTACTTAATCGCCACGGGTAAAGTTGGTTTCGATGCGGCGGCTGGGTTTGCTGCGAATGGTTATGCTGAACACTCACCAGCACAATACTCATTGGTCGCGGGTTTAATTACTGAAGTAGTGATGACCATGATGTTCCTGATCATCATTCTTGGTGCAACGGACCACCGCGCTCCACAAGGTTTTGCACCGATTGCGATTGGTTTAGGTTTAACCTTGATCCACTTAATCAGCATCCCCGTTACCAATACCTCTGTCAATCCGGCGCGTAGCACCGCTGTGGCGTTTTTTGCGGGCGATTGGGCCATTGCACAGTTATGGCTGTTCTGGGTTGCACCATTAGTTGGTGGCGCATTGGGCGCTGTGATTTACCGTTTTATTGGTAAAGAAGAAGCCTAATCACGCTTTACCGCCTTGTTCCCCAAGAGCAAGGCGGTGGAAAGGCTAAAGCTCGTTAATCTCGTCGTTTTACCACTTCACCCTCGATGTCCATTCCACCTTGTGTATTCGCACGATAAGCAGCTTCTTGCCCGTGTGCCTGAGCGTACACGGTGGTACGTTTTGCCAACGCTGCCATGACCAATTGGCGAGTAAATGGCAACAGACAGATCAAGCCAAACACATCCGTAAAAAACCCTGGGGTCATCAACAACACCGCCCCTACGAGAAGAATGACACCTTCCAACAGTTCTTTGGCAGGCAATTGACCGCTTTGTAACGTGTTTTGAAAACGACGCATGGTTGCCAACCCTTGCTGACGCAACAAGTAAGCTCCCAAAACAGAGGTCGCAACAACCAAGATAATGGTTGGCAGTGCGCCAATCACACTACCGACTTTCACCAATAACCAAATCTCGATAAACGGCACAACAAAAAAAAGTGTGGCAAAAATAGGGAAGGTTCGCACAATGCAGTTCCATCATTTAACGGGTAATAATGGGAAGTATTGGGCTAGTATTGTGGCATTTCAAGCATCAAACCCTTGCCCATTGACACTTTTTTTATGCTGCCATTGCACCACCACGACTGTTCTTAATGCGCTGCCCTAACTGAACCAATGGAATCGGACGACCACAAAAATACCCTTGGGCAAAATCCACCCCAATATGCCGCAAATGTTGCAACGTTTCTGCATCCTCAACCAGTTCCGCGATGGTGAACAAATTCATGACCTGTCCCACCTCATGCACCGCCTTGACCATTGCTGCATCAACGGCATTTGCTACCAGATTATGTACAAAATTCCCGTCTATCTTCAAAAAAGATAAAGGTAACTCCCGCAAATAATTTAATGACGAAAAACCGCTACCAAAATCATCCAATACAATCGGGCAACCTAACTCATGTAAACCATTCATCAAGCGTTTTGCATGGACAAAATGACTAATCGCGACGGACTCAGAAATTTCAAAACACAACATCGCAGGGTTGATATTATAACGCTTTAATTGTCGTTCAATGAATGGTAATAATTCGAGATTCTGCACTGATTGGGCAGATAAATTAACCATCAACCGATGCTCAATCTGCCCACCGCTTACACTTTTACCGCAACAATCTGCCAGCATTTCAAGCGATTTACGAATGATCCAACGGTCAATATGACAGGTCAGCTCCAAACGGTCTGCAATGGGTAAAAAACTCCCTGGATTTAATAGGGTTTGACGAAATGGCAAGCGTAATAATACTTCAAATTGTCGTGGCGACTTGTGTGCCGAATGCAGAGGAACAATAGGCTGTGCAAATAAAAGGAATTTATCTTCGCGAATGGCATCCTTTAACAATTTGCTCCAATCATGCACCAACTGACTTGGCATTTCATGCGTGGATTGCCCCGCATGAACACACACCTGATTGCGCCCTGCGGCTTTTGCGGTATAACAGGCATGATCCGCATCTGAAAACAACTGGCTAATTTGGATGTGCGTTGACGGCATAAATTCCACAAGCCCAATGCTTGCACCAACAGAGAAAATGTTATCCTTCCAACTAAAGCGGAAATTACGCAGCTCAATCAGGATAGCATCCATGATACTTCGCCCTTTTTCCACCCCACAACCTTCGAGGAAAATAGCGAACTCATCTCCACCAATTCGCGCAACCCTATCCGAACTACGGATCGAACGCCGGAAAATATGTGCCACTTGCCGCAATAGCTCATCACCTGCCTGATGACCACAAGTGTCATTGATAACCTTGAAGTTATCCAGATCAATGCTCACCAACACATGTGTCCGTGCCAGCCCTGATGTGTCATGCGCTAGTTGTTCCACTGCTTGTTCAAAGCTGCTTCTGTTCATTAAGTCGGTTAATGGATCTCGCGAAGCTTGTTGATAGAGTTTATTGATTATTTTTCGGTCGGATGCAAGATCACGAAAAATAAAAACAATGACATGATCCTCAGGAATGCAAACCGTGTTTAACTCCACAATACGCATATCCCCTTTGAACGGTCGCAAACGAATTTGCCCAAATTGCAAGGGATGCATTGGGTACAAACGGTGCGTATCCAACACCCTTTCGATGATACTATTATTCTGAAAATCTTCTAATTGCAGAACATTTGTGATGGGAAAACCCACTGCATTCGCTCTTTCACACCCCACCAACTTTTCAGCACTAGGATTCAGAAAGGTAATACCACCGCGATAATCAATTACCACAACACCGCCCGCCAATACGTCTAAAACCCATTCTGTATTGATCTTTTTCTCGTTTGACGATTCTGGCATCGCCACAACCGTAGGATCAGCCGTGTTCAGTAATGGATCATTTTCTTGGCGTAATGCACGTTTATCACCACGATTAGTAGACCACCAATACAAAACACCTGTGTGTGCTAGAACCGTAACAAACAGCATGATCGACACATAAAATGAAAAGCTCGGCAGTTCACTAGACGCTCTGAGGTGCTCTTGAAACTGACTATGCAACCAAACGCCCACAGCAGCGAGAATAAGCACAACTGCGGACAAAACTGGGATGGCAAAACGCATCAAATCCCCCTGAGTAAATTTTGTTTTACATTCTATTTTTTATAAATAAATGACTGCGACTATTGTAGGCAATCTAAGAGACGAATGCTACGCCGCCCGTCCGAAGGAGTCGTCCTCTTAACTCCATCAGTACCGACTAGCACACAGGGTGAAATCTTTTTGTTAAGTGGCATTTTTAATTTCTATTAAAAAGAATTCATTTTTCTAAAAGCCTTCTTGACAATCTGATTTAAGAATTAGAATATATGACATCACTGTTTTCATTAATTAAGATAGAAAGGACAGGTGTTATCTGTGGCAAATGTTGATATCTCAAATTTGAGCGTTGCAGAACTAGAAGCTCTTAAAGGTAGCATTGACACTGCTATTTCCAGCCGTCGTCAAACCGAATTGGTCGGGCTGCGTGAAGCTATTGAAGATATGCTGGAAAAAGCGGGTTTTACTCTGGAAGAAGTTATGCAAGCTCGCCCTGCAAAAAAACGGGTTATTGAGCCAAAATACTTCAATCCAAATAACCAAGAGCAAACTTGGAGCGGTCGTGGCAGAAAGCCAAGCTGGGTTGAAGAATTGTTAGCTTCTGGTGGTTCATTAGAAAACTGCATGCTCTAATACTTATAGCTGTGCGTTTTGATTTAAAAGCCTGCGCAAGCAGGCTTTTTTGTTTCTATACTTAACGTAATAATTCAGACATCTTCGTACAACCATCATAATTCACGCAAAAGATTGTTTTTTACACAGCAAAGATGTTGCATAAACACAACATTTGTGGTGAATCACACAACGAAAACAGCATCAACATTACCAGATTGCAAAATACCGTGAAGATGTTTTGCCGAGTCCGTATATTTAATCTACTATTACCCGCATCTAGGTAAACCACACTGAAACATGACTGATTGTCTACTTGTAATGACAACCTTGCCAGACATGGAAGTATCCAAAAAAATGGCACACCAATTGTTGGAAAGCGGGCTTGCTGCCTGCGTCAACATTGTTCCCGCAATGACTTCGCTTTACATTTGGGAAGGCAAGACGTGCGAAGGGACAGAACACTTACTGTTAATCAAAACACAAACCCACCGTTATGCAGCACTAGAAACACTGGTGCGTAGTCAACACCCCTATCATTTGCCGGAAATTATCGCTACGACGATCACTCACGGTTTGCCAGACTATTTGGGTTGGATAAAAGAGAGAACCTCAGCATGAGAAAATTGCTCAGCTTGTTACTACTGTTTGTGATAGTGCAACTATCCGGCCTGGCACAAGCCGAACCCTTACTACCCGATGAAGCGTTCAAATTTAAAGCAGAAGTCGTCGCACCTAACAAGGTCAAAGCGACGTGGGACATTGCTGACGGTTACTACCTCTATCGAGAACGATTTAATTTTGAAACGGATACGAATGGCGTAAAACTGGCTTCTCCGACGTATCCCCAAAGCGAAACGAAAGAAGACCCCGCCTTCGGAAAAATGGAAATCTACCACAAACAAGTGGTTGTTGAGATTCCCATTGAACGTGGCGAAACAGCAAATCAGGCTATTGAATTAGCACTTAAAACAAAATATCAGGGCTGTGCTAACGAAGGCATTTGCTATCCCCCCATTCGCAAAACCGCCAACCTAAAGCTAGATGCAGCTACACCCGCTGCCAATACAACAGAAGCAACACCCCCTGTCGCCGACGGTGATTTACTCAAGGTAATTAAAGAAAAGAATGCTGCACAAAATAATAAAGATGCCTTACCTGCCAACAAAGCATTCAAACTCAGCCTAAGCGCTAATAATCAAGGCGAATTGAATGCACATTGGGTAATTCAGCCTGGTCATCATTTGTATCGACCTAAAATTTTCTTCCGCATTAAAGACCCAGCGGGTGTTGGTCTAGGCACGCCCCACTTCCCTGAAAGCCGTGAAGTGGAAGATGAGTTCTTTGGTAAAATCCAAGTCTTTGACAAAGATTTTAGTGTTACTGTACCGATTGTTTCGGACAATCTCCAAAAAATCGTCGTTGAAACAGAATACCAAGGTTGTGCTGAAAATAGTGGGATTTGTTACCCCCCTATTATTGAGACAACTGACCTAGATTTAACAAACCTACCGCCGCGCAAAGATGAACCTAATGGCACGGATGGAGCAGCTATCCACAGCACGGTAGTGAATGAAGGCGATTTGATTTTCAGCCAGATGCAGAATAACAGCTATTTCAGTACGCTGATGCTGTTCTTCCTAGCGGGCTTGGGTATGGCATTCACACCCTGCGTATTCCCGATGATTCCGATTCTTTCTGGGATTATTGCTGGCTACGGTAATCTTTCCCCGCGCAAAGGCTTTATGCTGTCGCTGGCCTACGTTTTACCGATGGCACTCACTTACGCAACCGTTGGGATTATTGCTGGTTTAAGTGGTGCGAATCTGCAAGTAGTTTTCCAAACACCTTGGGTAATTGGCACATTCGCGGGTATCTTTGTGCTGCTCTCGCTGTCCATGTTCGGCTTTTACGAATTGCAAATGCCGACCAGCATTCAAAGTCGTTTAAGCGAAATCAGTAACCGTCAGCAAGGTGGCAGTTTTCTCGGTGCAAGCATTATGGGTATCTTGTCTGCCCTTATTGTTGGCCCCTGCGTCACTGCCCCACTGTTAGGTGCATTAATCTATATCACGCAGACCCGCGATGCCGTTTTAGGTGGTTTATCGCTCTTTGCGTTAGGCTTAGGGATGGGCCTACCACTGCTAATGATTGGCACGTCAGCAGGTCGCTTGCTGCCACGAGCGGGGGCTTGGATGGACACAACCAAGGCTATTTTCGGCATTATGATGCTGGGTTTAGCCATTTGGATGCTCAGTCGTGTTGTGGCGCTAGAAATCACAATGGCACTCACGGGCATTTTGTTGGTCGTTTCCGGCATTTACATGGGCGCATTGGATAAAATCCATGAAGAAGCAGGCGGCTGGGGACGCTTCTGGAAAAGCATTGGTTTAATCCTGCTATTCTATGGCGCGATGGTCTTGTTTGGCGTGGCCGCTGGCAGCAAAAGCCTTTTCCAACCACTTAAAGGTATTTTGGGCGGTACAGCAGCCGTGGCAATGGAAACCAAACCTCACCTGTCTTTCAAACCCATCAAGGGTGTCGCGGGGCTGGAGGAAGCACTTGCGCAAGCTAAGAGCGAACAACGGCCTGTCGTTCTGGATTTTTATGCTAATTGGTGCGTATCCTGCAAGGAACTCGAAGAATACACATTCAGTGATGCAACCGTCGTCACAGAATTGCAAAATGCCATTCTGATCCAAGCAGATATTACCGCCAACGATGCCAAAGACGGGGAATTATTGAAACGCTTTGGCATTTTCGGTCCACCTCAGGTTTTATTCTTTAAACCCGATGGCAAAGAATTGCGTGAAGTCCGTTTAGCTGGCTATGAAAATGCCCAAAACTTCCTAGCACGGGTTGCACGTTTCAAAAAGCTGGTGGGTAACTAAAGGCTAACGGCGCGTCAACTCGACGCGCCCCCCCTGCTTTTTTCCTCTCTTCTGCTCGTCAGTATCTTCACAAATACGCCAGATACACCTATATTTCATGCGTCTGATCAACCAGAGTGACCGCTCATAAGTAATCTCTTTTACGAAAGCTTCGATCAGTACAAATTAAGCTATAGTTTTTATACTAGCCACCACATGCTGTGCGTTTAGTGTGTAATGCGTAACAGCCTGTATTGAAAACTAACGTATTTAACCACTTCAGTTTTACCGACGATGGATGGTATGAACAGGAGCACATACTATGCGTGATAATAACGAGTACGATGCAGAACGTGATGATGAAATCCTCACACTAGAAAAGCAAATATCCACCACGGATGGCAAAAAAACCAAACCGCATGTCATTCGTCGTAACGTGGAAGATTACTTAGAACGGAAGGCGCTAGAACGTCGCCTAAAGGATGTGTTCGACGACTTCAATTGAGAAACTCAAGCAGTACGCGCTCGATTTACCTTGAGCGCGACTGCGTAGTAAACAGAAAAAAGTTAAACGCTGACAGGCTGTTTAACGCTGTCCGGCAATTGCAGTGCAACGCGCAGATCATCCAGATAAGCCTGCTCCACTGCATCAGACGCATCCAACATGGATGCTGAAACCAAATACACTTCCAAAGCAATCGCCATATCGCCATTGGTTAGTGCTGCTAATGCTTTAGCATCCAACGGGCGAGCGAGTTCTTCCAGAATCATATCACTGGCTTTATCACCTAATTCTAAACTGGCCAATTGCGTGCGAATTTTTTCCAGTTCGGCAGCGTCAATATGACCATCCGCTTTTGCTGCCGCAATCATAGCTTTCAGCAATAACTCAACACTGGCTTTAGGTGCTTGAGGAGCTGGCAATTGTGCTGGCTCGGCTGTTGGAGCTGTCGCCGTTGCTGTTGACGCGGCACCCGCATTCCACTGACGATACATCTGATAAGCAACCCCACCTAATGCAGCAAGCCCCCCTACTTTTACCGCAGCACCCGTTACACGTCGCCCAGCTTGAGTACCTAACAATAAAGCCAATACACCTGCTGCCGCCGCACCGGATTTCAAACCAGACAACACGGCATCACGATCTACGCCTTCGCTGGGAATACCTAGTTTTTGTTCCGCCGCTGTTTGACCCTGTTGTGCCATGTCCTTACCAGATTGTAATAACTGGTCTAATAGATTTTTCATATCCATAGTGATCTCCTTGTTTTGATAATACTTAGTCAACAGGACTACTATAGCAATTAATTGATAATCGCAGGAGAATCACGCATAACTTCACGGATTAATTCACGCGATATTTTGCGCCCGCGCGTTAAACTAACCTCGTCTAAGCGGTTTAACAAGGCCATTAATGTTTTCATATCGTGGGGATAATGCCGTTCAATGTATTTCATCACATGAGCGGGTAATTCAAACCCCCGCTGATGCGCTCGCCAAGCCATTGCTTGCATACATTGTGCTTCGCTGAGTGTGTAGACACGGAAATTAGGCCCCCACAATAAGCGTGAGGCAAAATCGGCGAGAACACATTTCATCTCGCGTGGGTTGGTTCTCGCTGCAAATAGCAAAGGGATATTCATTGCCCTACAACGATTAATCAAGTGCATTAATGCTTCTTCCCAATCGCGTTGCCCAATAATGCAGTCTAACTCATCGATCACAACAAGATGCTTGTTTTCTAATCCTACTAAGACACGACTACCATACTTGGCACAAGTATTCAGTGGTAAATAGGCTGCCATTAAACCTTGTTGATAGTAATTATCACAACATGCTTGTAATAAATGAGATTTTCCGGCTAATGCATCCCCCCACAAAAATACTTGTGGGGCATATTGTTCAAAACCGCGTTTTAAAATACCCAATAGCTCGGCATTTTCGGGGGTGACAAAGAACGAACTGAAACGAAATCCATCCCGTATTCCTACGTTCAATGTCAATTGTTGATTCATACTTGCTCCGTCGTCTCCGTAGGTGACACCGATTTTGCCATCGCCGCACTAATGTCAATTCCATAAATTTGGCTTTGTTTATAACTGCTATGGATATGACGCATGATGACTGCCAAGACCGCTGCGACTGGTAAAGCCAACAGGATACCAAAAAAGCCAAACAATTGCCCACCCGCCAACACTGCGAAAATCACTGTTACCGGATGCAGCCCAATGCGTTCCCCGACGAGTAGCGGGGTCAGTAACATACCCTCAATCACTTGAGCCACACCAAAAACCGCAAACACCCACAGCAAGTCCATTGCATTTTGGGTTTGGAACAAGATTGCCACACCAGCCACCCCTGCCCCAACAATCAGACCTAGGTAAGGTACAAAACTCACCAAACCAGCGATTAATCCAATTAATAAAGCAAACTCCAATCCAACCAAGGTCAGACCAAGCGAATAAATTCCGGCTAGGCAGAACATCACCAATAATTGTCCGCGTAAAAATGCTCCGAGAACTTCATCGGCTTCACGCGCTAGGGTTGCAACCAGTGGCTCAATCGAACGCGGTAGTAAGTCATCAATGTACTCCACCATATGATCCCAGTCCCGCAGCAAGTAAAAGGTAATGATAGGAATCAATGCAATATTCGCTATCCACCCTAGTACCACGAAACCGGATTTAGAGATCGTTTGCAATGCATTGCTAATAAAACCACTGGTTTCTTTCCAATGGGAAGCAATCAGTTCTTTGAGTTTGTCGCTACCCAAGACACTAGGGTCAACCCCAAAAGAGTTTTGCAAGTAAGGTGCTAACATTGCCATTGCCCAATCCAAATAATGCGGCAACACAGACACAAAACGTTTAACCTGTGTTTCCAAGACCGGAACAAGAAATAAGAAAATCAAGAGAAGCGTCAGAATAATACTGACAAACACGATTGTCACGGACAAGGTGCGAGATAATTTCCAACTTTCCAAGCGATCCACCAATGGGTCGCCTAAGTATGCCAAAAATGCCCCAGCCAAAAATGGCATTAAGATGGGGGATAAAAGGTATACCAAACTAATGGCAATCATCCCCAACACTAACCAAAACCACCGCCCACTTTCGATTTTCAAGCTTTACTTCCTTTCATAAAGGCGTAGCGACTCCACAACACCACATACGCCACACCACTCAACACTGTCGTCACTGCCACACTCCATTGTAGCCCAACAAAGAACCATTGCGGCCACGCAATAACCGCAACATGCAGTAACGTAGCTGCTAACAACACAATTTGTAACCCAGTATTGATTTTACTCACGATAAGCGGGCGCATTTCCAACTGTCCCGTCACCCAGCGATACGCCAATGCCCCCAGTACAATCACCACATCGCGCCCAATCACTAACGCAATTAACCACCACGGCAAACTACCTTTCAGACCGAACACGAGAAAAACAGCAACCACGAAAAGCTTATCGGCTATGGGGTCTAATACCGCGCCTAGTTTGGTGAACCAACCATAACGCCGTGCCAAAAAGCCATCCAGCGCATCAGACAAGCCCGCAATCACTAATAAAATGAAAGCAAGCTGATAAGAATCTACCCATAACAACCAACAAATCGGCGCAATGGACAGAATACGAATGATTGTAATGAGATTAGGAATTTGTTCCAAAATGATTTCAACCCATTATATTGTTAAAAACGAAGGCTTCACTTGGGAAGCCTTCATCATATAACGGATTGCGGGCTATCGCTTAGCTTTCAAGCTTTAACCCGACTATTGCAGGCTTATTGCTGCTGAATTGGCACTAAGGTGATTTCAACACGGCGGTTTTGCGCACGACCGTAGTCGGTGTTATTGTCCGCGATCGGACGGCTTTCACCGTAACCCACCGCTTGCATACGCGCTGGAGCAACACCGACGCTACCTAAGTAGCCACGCACGCTGTTAGCACGCGCTTGTGACAATTGCAGGTTGGAAGCATCGCTACCCACATTGTCGGTATGACCTGCGATTTGAATACGGGTTTGTGGGAACTGGTTGAGCGTGTTCGCCAAGTTGTTCAATACACCATAGAACTGCGGTTTCACGTCAGAACGACCAAAGTCAAAGGTAATCGCATCTGGCATGGTTAAGACGATATTGTCATTTTGACGTTGGACTTCTACACCTGTACCTTGCAATTGTTGGCGCAGTGCTGCTTCTTGTTGGTCCATGTAGTTACCAATCGCCGCACCTGCGATACCACCGACAACCGCACCTGCGATAGTATGACCACGGTCTTTATCACCAGTGTTTTTACCAACCACCGCACCCGCGATAGTACCGATAACCGCACCTTGTTCCGCACGAGTCATCTCACCATTAGGGCCGCAACCCACTAATACCGCAGCAGACAGCGCACCAATGAACAGATGACGCAGGGAAATTTTCATAATGAACACCTCAATCGTAATTGTTGTCTCAAAACCCTTTAGAAGCTGAATTATCCCAAGAGTTCCGTGAAAATGACAAATGAATTTGGACGTAAAATCAAAGACTATAGCAGTTTAATGCCTCACAAGTGACCCGTTACTGAACAAAATCCAACAGTATCTTAAAAAGGCACAGCACTACTAACGGTCATTACCTCTCCCGAAACGGGATGTGGCAAACTAATCATAGCAGCATGGAGTAATAAACGTTCAGATTGTGCCTGCACCTGCGGTAGCGCGTACAGTTTATCCCCTAAAATCGCGTGTCCTAACGCTTGCATGTGTACACGCAACTGATGCGAACGCCCAGTGATAGGCTCTAAACTCACCCGTGTCGCGTCCAAATCTGATAAATATTCAATCACCTGATAACGAGTCAAAGACGGTTTACCCAATTCAAAACTCACCATCTGTTTGGGGCGATTCGGCCAATCCGTAATCAATGGTAAATTCACCTCACCCCGTTCTAACACGAATTTTCCAGCCACTAAAGCCTCGTAACGTTTCTGCACACGCCGCTGCTGAAACGCAATGCTCAAAGCGCGTTCCATCGCCTTACCACGCGCTAACACCATCAAACCAGAAGTGCTCATGTCCAAACGGTGTACGATTAACGCATCGGGAAATACCACCTGCACACGCTTTGCCAAACAATCCTCGCGGTCTTCACCACGCCCTGGCACGGACAACAAACCGCTTGGCTTATCAACCACCAATAAGTAATCGTCATGGTAAAGAATGGCAAGCCCCGTATCGGGCGGAGGTGT
>CAZEQX010000064.1:5003-12938 GCA_964514635.1 uncultured Thiothrix sp. | reverse complement strand
GTCAACAACCGCTCCACCAACACGCGCCTTGGGTTTCTTGGAATTTCATCGCTGCGTCGTATTTAGGGGCTTCACCACGCGGTTGTAGTAATGACTCCTTGATGCCGAACGTACCGTATTTATGATAAGACTGTGGCAGGGTGTACAGCATGAATTGTTGACCGCCATTGTCTTTCCAAGCGTTTAATAAGGTGGTGTAACGTTCCCCCATCCGCGTATCACGATTAACCGCGCGGAATAGGTTAAGCAGGTTGTCTTTGCGGGTGGTATCGATGCTACCGTCAGTCCAGTTAATGGTTAAATGCTGACCGCCTTCATAGGCTAACAGAGCTTTGCCAAACGATTTGGCAACGCCCGCTTGCGCCGCAATTTGCTTTTGCAAGGCGGGTAAACCGTAAGGGTCGTTTGCATTGTCCAAAGCCGCAAAGATTTCATCAACAGAAGTTACTTCTGTCAGTGTCTTGGGGACTTTCGTGGTATCGGCACACTCAGCTTTGGTGGTGCGACTCCAACAGGCGTGGAAGTATGCTCCCATAGCAATGGCATCGATGTAATTTTTCACATCGCTGTAATTCAACATGTTACGGGTCAAATCGGTGGAGGCTTGGTAAGTGCCCAAAATACGGACTAAACGACTCGTGCCGCCCATTTCTTCTTCCCACAACCGGAAAACGTCTGCCGAGCGTTTTGCGTAATAGAGCGCACCCGCCCAGTATTCTTTATTGGTGTAATTATTACCCAATCCGGCATCCATACCTTTCTTTTTCACATACGCATTTGCCCAGAAGGTATCGTTCCACGTTTCGTTGGAATATTCGATATGTGCTTTGAGGTTGGTGTTTAAATGATCGCGTACATAATCCGCAAATTGGCGAACATAGTAATCCGTGGCATTGTGCGGAATATTAAACCAAGGGTGTGCGTTCAACTGGTTGGCTAATTCCACCTGAACTTCGATGGGTGCGCCACGCCCATAACGCTGTAACAAGGGGGTATTGGCTGACCCGCCCCACGTTGCGCTGTCCATTGATGCGCGGTTGTCCCACTCAAAAGGTTGTAACAGGCAGGTGGTATCACTGGCAGAAACACAGGTATTTTTCAGGCTAGGGCTGGCTTCCATCAAGTTCATCATGCGCACGACACGAAAATCTTTCAGGAACGCAAGATAATCTGGGTTAAACACAATCGCATTGCGGTTTGCTTTGAGCGTTTCTTCAAAGCTTTGGAATTTGCCAGCAGCGCACGCGGAAGCGTCATTCACGCGCACGGCAGGAGCACCTTCACAAATCCCACCCGGCATGACGATCCGAATGTTTTTAATCGGATTCGCAGGGTTGTTGTAAGTAACGTTTAGGTCAAAGCGTTGGCGTTCTGGGTCGGTTTGATCAAATGCGAGATTGATCACATCCCGCCCCGCTGAATGGGAAACGAGTTTGGCGTAGTTGCCGTAAGATAATGTGGCATCACCTTCATACAGTACGGTGTATTGCCCTGCGGGTAGCACATTCGCATTGGCGTATTTGAGGAACACAGTCCTAATTTGGCAAGTAGAACTAGGGGCGGACGTTGGCCAACCGTTGCTATCATAAGTGGTGGATGCACACGATAATTCTTTGAATGGACGCGCAATACGGAAAATATCCACAAACGGAACGCTTTGGATAACTTCGTTTTGTTCTGCTTGTGGGGCTTCGGTGTTCATGCCCAGCGATGGTTGGAAGGAGGTATTACCACCGCCATTATTACCACCATTATTGCCGCCACCGTTGTCGGTATTGCCACCACTGTTGCCACCATTATTGTTGTTGTCGGTGTTACCACTGCTACCGCCACCGCCACATCCGCTAAGAATGGCGATTCCGGTGATGATTAAACCTTGTAATAACCATTGGCGGGCGTGTTGTGTGAGCGTCCGGCGAGATTGATTCCCTGTTTGCATAGTGTCGTAATGCCCTTAGTTGCAGGTCATATTTAACAAGGGGTTTACTGTCAACACAATAAACCCTACCTGAGTTAGCACCTGTTAGAGTATTTATTAGGCGATTTGTTCAGTCTTTAACGAAAAATAAACTTGAGATTAGCATTAACCGTGCGTGTTGGACAGTTTCCACGGAACATTTCCCATTCGTCACAGCGTTTACCACTGGGTAACAGACAGTCGGCGCGTTCACCTTCAGGGGTTTGACGAATTTCGATTTGACCATGATTTTGCAAGCAATTCAAAGTGGCGGGGCTGGCTTTGCGTGCCGCGATAGGGTCGATAGGCGTTGTGGTGGGTGCAGGCGGTTGGCTGGCGCACCCACTCAGTAATGTGAACAGCAGGGCAATACCTAAACCCGTTGTCAGCTTCATGCATGTCTCCGTTTGGGCAAACTTTACGATAAGTTAGGCATTCTACTGCAACAAACTCGCTTTTTCCTGTTGAAAAACTAGATAGTTAGATTAACGGTATTGAATTAACGGATTCTATTCCTATTAAGTTGCGCATTTGATGCACAAAGTAGCATACGGTAACGCGCTCAAGCGGGCAGGGCTAATGTCATCCCCACATTTGGCACAAATGCCGTAGTCACCTGCATCCAAACGGCGCAAGGCTTGGCGAACTTGTTGCAATTCGTGGCGTGTTTCCTCGTTCAAATTGCGCAAGACATCCTCGTTTTCGCGCTCGGTGACTTGCTCTTCGGAGTCCGCGCTGTGTTCTTTTACCAGCTCATGTTCAATGCCTGCGAGACGTGCTGCGAGAATCTTCTCCAGTTCCGCCAAAGGTTGACGCTTTTCTTCGTTCATCTTTTCTGTTCTCATTGTTTCGTGAAGATTCATCATAGCGTAACGCATCCTCAGCGGCATGATGTAACGCAAGGAGTGTGTAAATGGAGAATAGAAAATGCGCAATTATTTGATCATTGGCAGTATTCTGCTGGGTAGTGCTTTACTGAGTGCGTGCGGTAATGAACACGCTTTCAGTTCACCAATCACCACCTGCAAAGCCGTCACACAGGTGCTCGCTGCGAACAAAACCGTGGTTTGGTATGGCGAACGCCAAACCGAGCAAAAAGGCGTGCAATTGCAAGTAACGGTGGATTTCGCGCTACAAGATCAAGCCGCTAACCAAGTGTCACAAGCTGTTTGCGTGTACGGTTTGAGCAGTCAGGACATGGATTACCGCAATGCAATGGGTGAATACGCTAATACGCCAACCAGCATGTCGATCAACGGGCGAGCCATTCCGAGCAATGACTTGGTGCAAGCCGTGAATCGTGTCACCGCTGATGTGATTAATGCGGTTAGCCAAGCCGCTGTACAGCGTTTGAATCAGCCGCCCGCGCAAAGATAAGGCTGGCTTTTAAACCGGGGTGATTGTCTTCCAGCAAGATGGTTGCCCCGTGTAAGTCTGCCACCGCTTTCACAAGGCTCAAGCCCAAACCATTGCCTGGCGTGCTGCGGGCATTATCCAAACGGGCAAAACGTTTGAAAACTTGTTCGCGTTTATCCAGTGGAATCCCCGCGCCATTATCCGCAATGGTAATGATCAAATGCTGTTCTAACTGCATAGCCATGAGGCTAATGTGTCCGGCAGTGGGGCTGTATTTCACGGCATTGTCGAGCAAATTGGTAATCGCTTGCGCGAGTAGTTGACGATTGCCGTGCAAGTGCAAGCCAGATTCGGCACGGTGGGAGAGCGTCATGCCTTCTTCTTCGGCAACCACGGTGTACAAATCGGCTAACTCCTCGATCAACGCAGTAAGGTCAATATCTACCCAATCATCGCGTTGCACGCCGGATTCCATTTGTGCAATGCTCAATAGCGCGTTAAAGGTGCGGATCAAATCATCAACGTCTTGGATAGTGTCTTGCACCAGTTGCGGGTAGTCGGTTTTATCTTCTGGTTGGAATTGGCTGGATTCCAAACGGTTGCGCATCCGATTCAGTGGGTTACGCAAATCGTGGGCAAGGTTATCAGTCACATCACGCATTCCCTGCATGAGGTGTTCGATACGTTCTAGCATGGCGTTTAAAACGTGGCTTAAACGGTCAAATTCATCATCCCGTTTGGTGACAGGCATTCGGCGCGATAAATTACCACTGACGATTTCATTTGCTGTGCGCCCAATGGCATTAATCCGGTGCAGGACGTTGTAGCCCATGAAACTGCCGCCAATAATCGCCAGCGTGAAAATAATCACAATCGCTGCTAATGTGGTGCTCAATAAACGATTCAGCAGCGCGTGTTGTTCGTGCATATCACTGCCGACAAGTAATTGATAACCACCCGGTAATACGGTCAGCAAAATCCGTGCGGGTACATTTGCTTGCCCTTTTTCCAACGTTACCATATCGCCTAATGGAATGGTGGCGAAGGCTTGTGTGCGATCGTCACTGACAATGTTTTGACGAAAATGCAGCGTTAAATCTTGTTCTTGGCGTTGTACCAAGGTGTAGATAAAAAAGCGCGTCCCGCCATCGCTGCTGCGTTCACGCGCTTGAATGGTTTGCAGTAACGCATCCAATGCACCAACGCGATAGCGACTTAATAACACATTGGTTTCTAACAATAAACGTGCATCCGTTTGTTGCTGGATTTGTGCTTTGGCTGTCCAATAAATAAAGCCTAACGCACTAGCGGCAACCGTGCTGAACAGCAGCGCGTAAACCAATGATAAGCGGAAAATCGACGTGCTGAAGGTATTACGCAGTTTGCGGATCATGCAATAAATAGCCTGCACCACGAATGGTGTGTAACAGTGGTACGTCGAAATCTTTGTCGATCTTGCTGCGTAAACGACTAATGTGTACGTCAATGACGTTGGTTTGCGGGTCGAAATGATAATCCCAGACCTTTTCCAACAACATAGTGCGCGTTACCACTTGTCCGGTATGGCGCATTAAGTATTCCAGCAGGTTAAATTCGCGGGGTTGGAGGTTAATCACCACGTTGCCGCGTGTGACACGCCGTTTTAACAAGTCCATTTCCAAGTCGCGTACTTTCAACATGGTTTGTTCTTGTACGGGTTGCGAACGGCGTAACAGAGCTTGTAAACGTGCCAGCAACTCACTGAAGGCATACGGTTTTACCAAATAATCATCGCCGCCTGCGCGTAAACCATCCACACGGTTGTCAACCTCGCCTAACGCGCTAAGAATCAGCACTGGCGTTTGGCTGCCTTGCAGACGCAAGTTTTGGATCACGGATAAGCCATCGCGTTTGGGTAACATGCGATCCACAATCAGCGCATCGTAGTGCCCATTCAACGCAAGGTGCAAACCATCCTCGCCATCCGCAGCGTGGTCAACAATGTAGCCACTTTCAGTCAAACCTTTCTGAATGAAACTGGCTGTTTGGCGGTCGTCTTCAATGATTAATATGTTCATATTTGTAAGCATAAACGACTGTCATGATTTGTGAAGTGACAGATTGTTAATCGGGGTTAATCATGAACATTCCGTAACCTTTTGGCAAACCTGCTGTAAGGTTATCAGGCTCACAATGCCCCACATACATTAAGCATTCAACACAGGAGAAACAAACAATGCGTCACAAAAAACTGGCTCTCACTGCTGGTTTGTTGATGTGTTCGGCAGCCGTTGCAATGAAAACGCTGCCCGTAATGGCGGAAGTGGTGGGTAATACCACACCCAATGCTGTTGTCACCGCACCTGCTGCAATACCTCCCGCGCCTGTCGTCGCGGCGGGAACTTTGCCCGAATTAACCACGCTGATCAAACAAAACAGCGCGGCGGTGGTGAATATCAGTATTGAAGGTAAATCCAGTAATACCAGTGGTTTACCCGATGACTTACAGTTGCCGCCAGAGTTGGAGCGTTTCTTCCGTGGTTTACCCGATGCGCAGCCGGATAACCATACTGTCAAAGGCATGGGGTCTGGATTCATTATTTCAGCCGACGGCTATGTGGTTACTAATGCGCATGTGGTGGAAGACGCAACAGCCGTGACGGTGGGATTAAGCGACAAACGTGAATTACCAGCAGAAGTCGTGGGCTTGGACAAGCTCAGTGACATCGCACTGTTGAAAATCAAAGCGGATAACCTGCCAGTCGTGCAATTAGGCGATTCTGACGCACTGCAAGTGGGGCAGTGGGTGGTCGCAATTGGTGCGCCATTTGGTTTGGATCACAGTGCCACGCAAGGCATTGTCAGTGCGCTATCACGCAGTTTACCCGATGGCACTTACGTCCCGTTTATCCAAACCGACGTAGCCGTGAACCCAGGTAACTCTGGTGGTCCGCTGTTTGATCTCGGTGGACGTGTGGTTGGGGTAAACTCACAAATTTACAGCCGTAGCGGTGGTTATATGGGGATTTCTTTCTCCATTCCCATCAATGTAGCGAAAAATGTTGTTGAGCAACTGAAAACCAAAGGGCAAGTGAGCCGTGGTTGGTTGGGGGTTGAGATTCAAGATATGGATCAAAAGCTTGCCAATTCATTTAACCTGAGTCAGCCAAATGGCGCACTGGTTGCCAGTGTCATGCCGGGCAGCCCTGCGGACAAAGCGGGCGTGCAAGCGGGTGATATTATCGTCAACTTTGCGGGTTCGGCCGTAAATTCGGCTTCTGATTTGCCGTTGTTGGTGGGCAATACGCCAGTCGGCACAAAAGCCGTAATGAAAGTACTGCGTGCAGGCACTGAAAAAAGTTTAGATGTGACGGTTGACCAATTAGCGGACAAAGACGCAGGCAAATCCAGCAGCCCCATTGCCAGCAATGACAGTGCTTCTTTGGGGGTTGCGGTGACAAAACCAACGGAAGCCGAGCGCAAAGCGAACAATTTACCCGAAGGTAAAGGGGTCATTATTCGCAAAGTACTTCCTAATAGCCCTGCGGAACAGGCGGGTTTGGAAGTGGATGATGTGATTCTTTCCGTCAATAACGCGCCTATTGGCAGTACGGAAGAGCTGAAATCGCTGGTCAAAGCCGCACCGGATGACAAACCGCTGGCTATTTTAGTGGTCAATGGTGATAAAACGCGCTTTGTGGCAGCCATGAAAGCCAAATAGTTTCAGAAGTAGCACTGGCATGGATTGTTTCGACAGATAGTTTTATTACCTGCTTTCTCCCTCTCGATAACACTCCACCCTTTACCCCCTTGTTGCCGGACACACAACAAGGGGGTTTTTTTGTCGTGGGGGTTGCCTATTATGCCGCGTTACGGTATTCCGTCGGTTGTTGTTAATGATGCAATTAAGTGACACGTTTACGTTTATGCTGGGTTTAGTGCGCCAGTTATACATCGCGGATTCGATTGTACAAGATGATGGTAAAGGACGTTTTAAACTGGATACCAAAGCACTCAATCCATTAAGTCGTTTAGGTGCAGGTGAGTACGCCAGTTTCGGCGAAGTCATTAAACTGAAATCGCCGTTGTAAGGCTACTCTCAATCCCCTAGCAATGCTTGTAAATTAGCGACGTAGGCTTTTGCGGTTTCATGGCGTTGTTCGGGGGTTATCACTTTTTTGTCTTCCCATGCTAAATGTTGTTGTGGGAGTTCTTCTAAAAAACGACTGGGTTCAATGGTTGCCATTTCACCGTAGCGCGAGCGGGTTTTGGCATAAGTAATAAAAAGTGTTTTTTGAGCGCGAGTAATGCCAACATAAGCTAAACGCCGTTCTTCTTGAATACCTGACTCATCCAAACTATTCGTGTGTGGCAATAACTCCTCTTCCATCCCGACTAAAAACACAATCGGAAATTCCAAACCTTTAGCCGCGTGTAAGGTCATTAGCGAAACCGCATCTTGTTCTTGTTCTTCGCTATTGCGCTCCAATAAATCCACCAAACTCATGTGGGCGATAATATCGCTTAATGTTTCCTTACCTGCACCGTCATCGTGTAATTTGCGCACCCATTCTAAAACTTCCCAGACGTTTTTCATGCGTACTTCGGCTTGTTTTGCTGTATTACAGGTATTATGTAACCAC
>CAZEQX010000064.1:0-4993 GCA_964514635.1 uncultured Thiothrix sp. | reverse complement strand
TCATAACCTGTATCTTGAATGACACGTTTTACCATAGTCGGGGGCGCGGTATGTTCTGCTAAATGCATCATTTCCTGTACCCATGCACAAAAGGTTTCTATCCGTTGTAAGGCTTTTGCTGAAATACGTTGGGCAAAACCCATTTCTTGAGCCGCGTAAAACAAACTAATATGTCGTTCATGCGCGTATTGCCCCAGTTTTTCAAGCGTGGATGTGCCAATTTCCCGTTTTGGTGTATTAATGATGCGCAAAAAAGCCGCATCATCATCAGGGTTGGCAATCAAACGCAAATAAGCTAACAAGTCTTTTACTTCAGCGCGTTCAAAGAAAGATGTACCGCCCGTTAATTTATATGGAATATTTTGCTCGCGTAAGATTTTTTCAAATAAGCGGCTTTGATGATTACCACGGTACAAAATAGCAAAATCTTTGCAATTCGCTCGCTCTCGAAAGCGAAGTTTTAAAATTTCGCTTACTACTTTTTCTGCTTCATGGTCAGGATTACGACAGGGAATAACTCGAATTGGCTCGCCTTCTCCTAAGGTGCTCCATAAGTTCTTCTCGAATAAATGTGGGTTGTTCGCAATTAACTGATTCGCCGATTGTAAAATACGGGCGGTAGAACGGTAATTCTGTTCCAGTTTAACCACTTTTAAGGTTGGGTAATCTTGCTGTAACTGCGCAATATTTTCAGGACGCGCCCCACGCCACGCATAAATTGACTGATCATCATCACCAACAGCGGTCAAATTACCGCGTAAACCACACAGTAAACGAATTAAACGGTATTGGCAGGCATTAGTATCTTGGTATTCATCGACCAATAAATACCGAAGTTTATTCTGCCAAAACTGCAAGGCATCGTTATGCTGTTGAAATAGCTGTACAGGTAGAACAATTAAATCATCAAAATCCACTGCATTGTATGCTTTAATCTGACGTTGGTATTTCTCATATAACAATGCCGCCAACTTCTCGTCGGGTGTGTTTGCTAACTGTGCTGCTTGCTCTACCGAAATAAAATCATTTTTCCAACGTGAAATCGTCCAGCGTACATTATCAGCTTCTTCAATATTTTCTTTATGCGCCAGCTCCTTGAGAATCGCACTACTGTCTTGCGCATCTAAAATACTAAAGTTACTTTTATAGCCGAGCCGTTTCGCTTCACGCTTAATAATATTCAAACCTAACGTATGGAACGTTGAAACGGTTAAACCCTTAGCCTCTTCTTTATTAAGCAAATGGCTGGCACGTTCGCGCATTTCCCGCGCTGCTTTATTAGTAAAGGTAATCGCCGCGATTTGATTCGCCGAATAAACATTATTACGGATCATCCACGCAATTTTCTGTGTAATTACCCGCGTTTTACCGCTGCCCGCGCCCGCTAAAACTAAAAGGGGAGAGCCTAAATGCGTTACCGCTGCTTGTTGTTGAGGGTTAAGTCCGTTCATGTTTATGCAAATACTTTCTGAAGCCAGAGGATGAATAAATTGATGGCTTGGGATTCTGTGTCAAATACGCCAGCTTGATAAGCTTTGCCGGAAGATGTACCCGGTTTTTTTTGCCATGCTAATAATGTTGAAAGTCGAGCCTTGGATAAGTGTGTTTCCTTAAATGTACGCAAATCACCTAGGTCGTTTATGGCTTTATCAGCACTGTCTAATAAAGCTTGTTGATTGTTATCTTTAGGGTTTAAATTATTTAGTAATAAATCTTCCAACATGCCATCAGTGCTGTGAGTAGGCATAATCCATAAGCCAATGGATGTGAAGCCATCAGGATGAGTGAAAATTTCACCTGGGTTATTGATGCTAGAAAATTCGGGTATGTTGTAACCATAGTTACTTAATGTGGAAGTGATTTGCTCACGGCGTTTGATAAAGCCATAGCCCAATGTTTGAGAATCAGCATCAATCACAATGGCTAGATGCGTGATTTCTCCAGTGGTGATTCTATGCCACGCCGTAGGTAATGCCATTTTACGCAAAACGTCAACTCCATCACTTTCCGTCTGACAAAAGTTTTTAGGTGTTTCCGGTTCAATATCAACTTCCAAACCTAGTTTGCAAAGAAAATGTTGAAAAAAAGCACGGTCATCTTGCCCTTCAACCAAAAGGATTCTTTGTTGTTTTTTCATTAGCGAATTTCCATGCCAGAATTAACAATCCAATCCAAACCTTCTTCATCATAAACATGAGCGATGATCTGCCCATAATTGGATTTGCCAACGCTACGCCCTAATGCTATCAACTTGCCTTCTACTTCTTGATCAGCTAAAGTAACCTTGCTAAATGCCTTGATTGCATCCTGACTGTGCGTTGTCGCAAAAACTTGAATATTTAATTCTTTCGCCAGTTTAAACAGCTTTTCCCAAACTTCCTCTTGAATTGAATAATGCAAACCATTTTCAAACTCGTCAATTAATAAAAATCCATTTTTTGCTTGTAATGCATGAAGAAAGATTTGTAAAAGACGACTTGCACCTTCGCCAAAATTTTTGAGGGGAATACCTCTTGCTGTATTTTTTATCTTTATAATGGCAAAGCGTTCCGTACTGTCCTCATTTTGAGATTTAATAAAAACTAGATTTGCCAAGTCGGGAATGATAATTTGAAGCGATTTTTTAATTTCTTCATCTTCAGAGCTTAGGATAACTTCATCCCAAAGATAAGCAAGGTAGTCTTCAGATAGTAAATCAGTTGTGACAAATTGATATGAGTATTCAACAACTGTTAGTTTCCAATCCGAATGGACTGTAATACCATTTTTATCACGGAATCCATTAATAAATTTGCCGTTATCTTTATCGTAGATAATGCAAACGCCATCTTCATTTTTGGCATCTTCAATAATTAATGAATTTTCAATAGTATTCGGCAATTGATTATGAAAGAAAAGATATTTAAATCTTTCTTCTCGATTATGAAAAAATTCGTTGCGGTGAGAAAGAACTTTATCAAAAGCATAAGTTCTCCCGCGAGCTGCATAAATAGAAAGGGCTTCTAATACGGTACTTTTGCCAGTGCTATTTTTGCCTACGATCAGGTTGATGCGCCCTAACGGTTCTATGGTTAAATCTTCAAAGCAGCGGAAGTTTTTGATGTGTAGGCTGTCGAGCATGGTGTGCGTCCTGTTCTTTGTGGTTGTGCTGACTATAGCAAGTTTCGGCGGCAAGCTGTACGGCTGTGTAGTGGTGTGTCAGGGCGCATATAATGCCAAGCATGAACGAAATTACCAGTCTTGACGATTTGAATTTTTTTGAGGTATTGGCTACAACTCATGGGGTCGCATTGGTATTTTTTACCGCGCCATCTTGTGGGGCTTGTCGTCAATTAAAGTTGGTTTTGTCTAAAATGGTCGCTGAAAATGCCACTTTTCAGGTGTTTGAGGTGGATGCTGTACACAATGGTGGTTTGGTGAATGCGTTAGAGGTCTTCCATTTGCCTGCAATGTTTTTATACGTTAATGGGTATTATCATTGTGTGATAGCTTGTGAAGCTTTACCACAGCGTATCCAGCAAGCGATTGATATAGCTTTGTTATTACCCGCAGAGGAAGAACCGTGATTATTGATACAACAACAGGTTTATTGGATGCAGCACGACAATGCCCGTCACCTAATCATGATGAGCGTCCTGATGGTTGCACGCCTGATTTGATTGTTTTGCATAATATTAGTCTACCGCCGTATGAATTTGGTGGAAATTGGATAGATAAATTATTCACCAATCAGCTTGACCCTACCGCACATCCTTTTTTTGCGGAAATTTGTCATTTGCGTGTTGCAAGCCACTTATTAATTCGGCGTAATGGGGAGGTTGTTCAATATGTCCCGTTTCATAAACGGGCATTTCATGCGGGTGTTTCATTTTATCGTGGTCGTGAGCGTTGTAATGATTTTTCTATCGGTATTGAGTTGGAAGGAACGGACTTTGTGCCATTTACGGACAAACAGTACCGTCAGCTTGAGGTATTGTTGCCTGCCTTGATCAAGAGTTACCCAACGTTAAGTTTTGAGCATATTACAGGGCATGAACACATTGCACCGTCAAGAAAGACAGACCCAGGTGCTTTCTTTAATTGGCAAAGACTTAGCCGTATTTTCGGTGTGAGTTTGCCCGCGCCGCCAAAGTGTTGCATAAATACAACGTCAGATTAACAAAAACATCTGATTCGGCAAAATTTTAGCTCTCATCTATACTCTATAAGTGTTGTTTTATTCATACACGGGGCATTTGTAGCGAGGAATTGCTTCGTGCCGTGTGGAATCTAGGGATTACTGTTAATTGAGGGAAGAAAACCATGAAAACAAACACTACCACCCCCCGTTCATTTATGCAGGTGCGGAGAACTCTGCTTTTGTTGCCATTAGCATTGTTGGGTTCTCGCGTTGTTGCTGAAACGGGAAGTGCGACGACTCCTTTACCAGCGGGAGCGTGCCCATTAAACAGTGGTGGCCCATCGCTGTTGGGTTCTAAATGGCGCTTATTGTCTATCTATGGCACGAAAGTTCCGGGTGAGTTAGAGATTAACATGCAGGTTGGTGAAAATGACCTGCAAGGTTTTGCAGGGTGTAATGACTACATCGCAAAATTTAAGCGTGTTGGTCACACTGGCTTTATGATGGAAAGCGTGGAAAAAGAAGGGGATAAAGGTTGCCCGATTTTGCGTCCGGCTGTAGGTGCGCCAACCATTAACGTGGGTGATTGGCAAGGCAGTTATATCCGTACTTTGCAACGTGCAGGCAGTGTCCAGCAAGAAGGCAATAGTCTACAGTTTTATAACCGTAGTGGTGAGCCTTCTGTCCTGTTCGTGAAAAAGTATGGCGAAGGCACGGATACAGCAGGTGGCGAACAGCCAAAAGACCCGCCTAAAGAAGAAGCGAAATAACTTCTTCTGATCGTTGTCATCGCGTTGAATGGGTGATGTAGTGACAAGTGGTCGAATTGCGTTCCACAAAACACCATATATTGAGTTGCAAAATGCTGGTATG
>CAZEQX010000063.1:0-13088 GCA_964514635.1 uncultured Thiothrix sp. | reverse complement strand
CGCACGCTGTCAGTAACGCCGCTAACAGGGTAATCGCGGTAAAAGGGGTGATTGCGTTTCGCATATTAACGGCTTCCTGTTTGGTTCGCGATTTGTGCAAGGCTGATCAGGCGTGTGAGGGTATCCATGCGTTCAAATTCGCTATACGAACGAATATTGGCAATTTCGACCGCTGTTTCATTGAGTGCCGCGAAAAATTGGTTATTTTCTTCGAGTAATGCTTGCAAACGTTGCTGTTGTTCTTGTGCTAATTCGGCTTGTTCGGTGCGAGTCGAATCGGCTTGATGACGGCTTAATCCCACCAAACTGTGCCCGACCGCAACCATATCGCTTAAATTTTGAATAACGTGTTCTTGCACAGCGCGGGCGGCATTGAGATACGTTAGTGGGGTGAATTGTTTGCCCATGAAGCGGGTTTCCACCACCGAACGGTAGTCATTGAGAATGTGCATTAAGGTGTCGGCTTGTTGTACCGCCTCACCGATGTGCAGGCTTTGTAAACTCGTGCGAGCGTGTTGCAGTTTTGCCATGAGCGCGTTGTGTTCATTGAGATTGCGTGCTTGCCACCATTGCGCTTCATCCGCATCGTGATACCCCCACCAGCGGTATAATAAAGGCACGCTGAGAGTGGCGCATACAGCCACGGCGGCGTAAGCTGCAATCAACCACCACGCGGCGGCAAACCACCACGCAAATAAACCAAGCAGTATGACCGACATGACAGCGGCGAGCGCGGTATAAGCTGCCATACTGCGCAAAGGGGTTGCTGTAGAAATGCGCCTTCTCCTCAACGGTTTCCCAAAATCATATACTTTTGCACAGGTCTTTGCATTAAGCCGTCGTGTTTTTGACTGAGGGCAGTGTTATGCGCGACTTCCTGTTCTATCGGGTGAACATCGACCATCATAGCGGTGGTTCACACGCATAAACAGGGGCGAAAAATTAGAACCTCATCAGAAAGCAAGCCCTATTTCCGCTGGCATTATATGGGCACATCCTAGGTTGTGGCTTGCCTTTTGTCTTTTGATTGTGTTGATTAGTCTGAGACATATTGGTGTTCATTCTCATTATCTCATTAAATTCTGACTAATTGGGTAATTAATCTATCCTGTTCTCGAATCTTTGGGCGGTATTCATGAGAAATCGACACATTCATATTTTCACCATTAATTATTTTAGTGAGTATTTAGATCAGTTTGTTGAAGCTATTATTAAACAGGATTATCCTTATCCAGTGGTTTTACATATTCTGGATAATTCTGGTGAACTAAAGTCAAACAAATACGCACAGTTGGCAACCCCAGAATGCCAGATTGAAATTTTACTCGCACCACATAATTTGGGATTTGGTCGTGGTCATAATTATTTATTCAAACAGTCTTTAGCAACGATTCGGGCCTATGATTGGCTAGTAATTGCGAATAATGACTTGCTGATTCCTAATGATTTTATGGCAAAATTCTTTGCGACATTGGATGACAATGAGCGTGCTATTTACTCGCCACAAATCATGACGCAACGTGAAGCTGGGGAAGGGCTGTGGTATTCGGGGGCTAATGTTGGGCGTTGGACGGGTAATATTTACTTCAATAAAACCCCTTTAACGGATCGAGATAAATCAACGGAATTTATTCCTGCAACGTTTATTGTGATGCAAGCCAAATATTTTGCGGAATTACGCGGCTTTTCACGCAAGTTCTTTATGTATTGTGAGGATTTGGATTTATGCATCCGTGCCAGAGCAGCCGACATGTATTTAGTGGTCAAGCCAGTCAATTTAACGCATTTCGTTGGTTCGGGAAATAAAGGCTCTTATTCAGATTTGTTCCTCTATGAAATGACGAAAAACACTTATTATTGCATTGATAAAGGAATTATTGGTATTAAGCCGTTTGCAAAAATCGGTTTCTATTTCCGTTATTTGTTCTTGCGTTATATTCAACTGATATTTTTCTCGAAAAAGCCGTGGCAACAGTGTGCGCTGGTAACACGCGGGTGGTTGGATGGTATTTCGTTCACCAAAACGGCATAGCGTGCGATAATCACCAAGGAATAGCAAGATAAGGAATGTTGCATGTTAAAGCTGGGTCGGCATAATTTGCTGCGCGTTGTCAAAGAGACAAGCATCGGTGTGTTTTTGGATGGTGGTAGCTACGGCAACATTCTGCTGCCCAAACGTTACGTTCCTCGTGATTGTCAATTGGATAGCTGGGTCAAGGTTTTTATCTATTTGGATTCAGAAGATCGTCTGATCGCCACGACAGCCACGCCAATGGTGAAAGTGGGCGAATGTGCTAGTTTGAAAGTGGTGGCTGTGAGTCGGTTTGGGGCATTTCTGGATTGGGGTCTGCCCAAGGATTTGTTAGTGCCACGGCGCGAACAAGCACACCTCATGCAGGAGGGGCGTTCGTATGTGGTTTATGTGTATGTCGATGAAAAAACGGAAACCATTGTCGCTTCATCACGTTTGGAATTGTTCTTGAATGAGTTCGGCGGGGATTTTGTTCCCCAGCAAGCGGTGGATTTACTGATTTATGAACGTTCTGAGATCGGTTTCAAAGCTGTGGTGGATGGTACACATTTGGGGCTTTTGTATGCTAATGAAGTTTTCCAACCCTTGAGCGTGGGACAGCAGGTGCAGGGCTATATAAAAGGTATTCGCCCCGACCGACGCATTGATCTTGCTTTGCAATTACCCAATACCGTGGTGCAAGATACGTTGGCACAACGTATTTTGGATCATTTACAGGCCAATGGTGGCAGCTCCGCTTTTAGTGACAAAAGCGCACCTGAAGCTATTTACCGCGAGTTTCATGTCAGCAAAGCCCACTTTAAACGGGCACTTGGGCAGCTTTATAAACAGCAACTTATCGTGTTGGAAAAAACCGGAATACGCTTGCCGTGATTCCGATTTTCTAACAGTATCAGTGGGTTATATGAGTGCGGCATTGACAAGGAAATGTGCGATAATACTAGCGATGTAACCCAGTGCGACGGCCCAAGCCCATTTTAGGTGGCTGGCGAATGTGTAAATTCCGCGTGCTTGCCCCATTAGTGCAACACCAGCGGCTGAACCAATCGACAATAATGAGCCACCTACACCTGCGGTTAATGTGACCAACAGCCATTGCCCATGAGACATTTCAGGATTCATGCTGATAACGGCAAACATAACGGGAATATTGTCGATCAATGCAGATAATATTCCGACGAAAATATTCGCCCATGTCGCACCCCAGTCATTATAAAAAATGTCTGAGAGCAGGGTTAGATAACCCAATGCACCTAATCCACCCACGCAGAGAATAACACCGTAGAAAAACATTAAGGTGTCCCATTCGGCGCGTTGAATTTGTGTGAAAATATCAAATCGCCCGACACTGCTTTCTTGTGTGTCATTGCTAGGCTCATTGTCACTGATCTTTAAGTACCAGCCGTATAATTTCAGTAGGCTCAATCCGGTCATCATGCCCAAAACAGGTGGTAAATGCAGTGAGTTATGAAACACGACCGCTAAAGCGATGGTGACAATAAACAATCCCAAAACCACAAAACCGCCGCGTTTGATTGTCACTTGTTCTTGCACCGCGTTGGGTTTACCTTGTTCCAGAAAGTACGACATGATTAGCGCGGGGACGAGCCAGTTGACCAGTGATGGAATAAATAATACAAAGAACTCAGTGAATTGAATGATGCCTGCTTGCCAAACCATTAACGTTGTGATGTCGCCAAACGGACTCCAAACACCACCTGCATTCGCTGCAACAACGATATTGATACAGCCTAGGGCGACGAATTTAGGATGGTCTGTCGCAACAGCAATCAACACCGCCGCCATCAATAATGCGGTGGTGAGATTGTCAGCCAACGGGGAGATGAAAAAGGCAAGCACCCCTGTAATCCAAAAAATGGCGCGTAATGAAAAGCCACGAGATACCAGCCATGCGCGTAATGCGGCGAATAATTGACGTTCGTCTAAGGTATTAATAAATGTCATGGCAGCTAATAGGAATAGCATTAATTTGGCATATTCCAATAAATTATGGTCGAGCAAGCTCAACATTTGCGCGGTTTGGTTAAGCGCACCATAAGCGAGAGCCACTAGAATCCAAATTAATCCAGCACCTAACATAACAGGTTTGGATTTGCGCAAATGCAATGTTTCTTCCGCAATAACCATGCTATAAGCAATAACAAAAAGTATTAATGCGGTAATGCCCAAACCTGTCCCTGTCAGTAGCGGCAGGGGTGTTGTCGCGTGTTGGGATGCCCCCAATGATTCAGGCGCGGCAAGCACACTGATGGGGAAAGCGAAGAACACAACCCCAAGAAGTAATCGGTATAAATTATCGTAAGTCATCGTTTTTACTGTAAAAGTTACTGGGCAGATAGCCGTTAAATTAGGAAATCTAATGTAAATAAAACATAAATGCAAATGACCTCACGTTGTGATAAGGGTATGAAAAAAGCAGAAAAGAACGTTTGCAGCAAGGGTTATTTACACCTTTTTTACACTTCAGATGCCATGATTAAGCCCATCAACAGGATTCCGGCTGGGAGGCGGGTCTTGTCGGTTGAAAGGTGAGAACACGTCAGTCTTAAACCAGACATTCAAAATTCTAAATAATTATTGCCACTGCTCAGGGCTTTTTGTGTATTTTTTGCACCATAGTAGGCGTGTTTTCAATAGTTTTTTGCAAACGGAGGAGTCATTTAATGGCATCAACAGTCAATTGGGACGCGCTTAGCCGCGACCCGCGTTTCCAGGCACTGCATCGGAAGAAAACCACTTTCCTGTGGAGTCTGATGCTGGTTTCTATTGTCTATTACTTCTTATTACCCATTGGTGCGGCTTACTATCCTGAACTGTTCAAGATTAAAGTCTGGGGGCCAATGAACGTTGGTATCCTGTTCGCTTTGTCTGAGTTCGTGGTAGCGTGGACTATCGCTGCGGTTTATGCACGTCGTGCAAACCGTGACTTCGACGCGATGGCGGCTGAAATCGTCAACGACGCAACCTAAGTAAGAGGGGTAGGATAATGAAAAAAGCTTTATGGTTAGGCATTTTAGCGATGTTTGCACTGGTTGCTCCTGAGGCGTTTGCTGAAGGTGGAGCTGTTGCTGATAAATTCAAGCCATTAACGTTCTTGGTGTTTGGTGCAATTATCGCCATGACCATGTACGTTACCTATCGTGCAGCAAAACAAACCGCTTCTGCTGCTGACTTCTACGCTGCTGGTCGTTCTGTTACAGGTGTCCAAAACGGTTGGGCGATTGCAGGTGACTACCTGTCTGCTGCTTCCTTCTTGGGTATCGCTGGTCTGATCTCTTTATACGGTTATGATGGTTTCATGTATTCCGTTGGTTGGTTGGTGGCGTATATCACCGTTTTGCTGGTGATTGCTGAACCCTGCCGTAACATCGGTAAATACACTTTGGGCGACATCCTCGCTTTCCGTAATAACCCAAAAGCGTCCAAAACCGTAGCAGCGATTTCCACTGTTACCGTTTCCACTTTCTACCTGACCGCGCAAATGGTCGGTGGCGGTGTTCTGGTTAAAACCCTGATCGGTATCGAGTACGAAGTTTCCGTTATTACGGTCGGTATCTTGATGTTGACCTACGTTGTTTTCGGCGGTATGAAAGCAACCACTTGGGTTCAAATCATTAAAGCCGTTCTGTTGGTGACAGCTTCTGTTCTGTTGGTACTGTTCACTTGGGGTCAATACGGCTTCTCATTCCCTGGCTTCTTAGATGCAGCGGTCAACAACCCTGACATCCAAAAACAAGTTGCTAAATTGCTCGGTGACGCAGCTACTAACATGACTCCAGCAGAACTGGGTCAACGCTTCTTAGAACCAGGTCTGTACCTGAAAAACCCAATCGACCAAATCTCTTTGGGTATGGCGTTAGTATTGGGTACGGCGGGTATGCCTCATATCCTGATGCGCTTCTTCACTGTACCAACAGCACAAGACGCTCGTACTTCCGTTATCTGGGCGATGGCTATCATCGGTGGCTTCTACGTTCTGACTCTGTTCTTGGGTTTGGGTGCTGCGATGAACGTAACACCAGCAGCTATTATCGGCTTGGATAAAGGCGGTAACATGGCAGCTCCATTGCTGGCGCAATTCGTTGGTGGTGGCCCTGAGTCTTTGCTGGGTAACTTGTTCTTAGCGTTCGTTGCGGCTGTTGCATTTGCGACTATCGTTGCGGTTGTTGCGGGTCTGGTTCTGGCTTCTGCTTCTGCCATGTCACATGACTTGTACGTTGGTGTTTTCCGTGGTGAAGGCGCAACAGCACAAGAGCAAATCACAGCGGCGCGTGTTGCGACAGGTATCGTTGGTGCATTGGCTATCTACGTTGGTATTGCGGCAAAAGGCCAAAACGTTGCGCACTTGGTTGCCTTGGCGTTCGCGGTTGCGGCTTCTTCTAACTTGCCAGCCATCTTCCTGACCATGTACTGGAAGAAAGCCAATACTTACGGCATTGTTGCGGGTATGTTGGTTGGTGCAGGTACTGCGATTATGTTGGTAATGTTGTCTCCGAACATGACTTACCCATTAGCGAAAATCGCTGATGCGAAGAAAGTTCTGGATGGCACACCAGCAACACCAGCGGTTGAAGCCAAACCAGCACAATGGAGTTTCTCTTGCGAGTTGTTTGCTGACCCAGAATGTAAGAAAGAAGTGAAAGCTGCTCCAGAAAAACCAGCCGTACCTGGTGCGTTGGCGAAACTGGAAAAAGCGAAAGCTGATCTGGCTACTTTGACTGATGACGCTGCAAAAGCTGCTAAAGAGAAAGAGATCAAAGGTCTGGAAAAATCCATCAAAGCTGCACAAGAAGATTTGACCAAATTCAACGGTCAAACCACCAGCATGATGGGCTTGGAAAAACCTGTGTTCATGTTGAAAAACCCAGGTTTGATCTCCATTCCATTGGGCTTCTTGGTCACTATTTTGGTTTCTCTGTTCACTCGTGACCCACGTTCTGATGAAATGTGGGATGAGTTGTACGTTCGCCAAAACACTGGTATCGGTGCAGAAGGCGCACACGACCACTAAGATGTTTGTTACTGTTGAAGCCAAATGTTGATGCATTAGGCTAAACAGCAAATCATCAATGAAGACCCCCGACTTGTTCGGGGGTTTTTCGTGTCCCCCACCCAAGAGCAAAATGCATGTCGCTATGGAAAATCGTCTTAGCACGCATCAATAACGAACGGCTAACCGTGTGGAAGTCTTACATTTGGGCTTGTGCTGTACCTGTATTAGTCAGTGCTGCGTGTTTCCCACTGTTGAACGTATTGGACATTGCGAATATTGTGATGTTGTTTTTACTGGAAGTGTTTTTATGTGCGTTATGGTTGGGAAAGCGGGCTTCATTGATTGCTGCTATTTTGTCGGTTTTGTTGTTTGATCTTATTTTTGTCCCCCCCCGATTTGCGCTTGTCACCAGTACGCTAGAACATTTAATTACCCTCGCGGTGATGTTATTGGTGGCTGTAGTGACAGGGCAATTAACGGCTACTATCTTGGCGCAAAATCGCGCTTTAACAGTGAGCGAAGAACAAGCATCCGCTTTGTATCAGATGGCGCGGGAACTCGCAGGCGCTGTGGATAGGGAACAAGTCGAAGCGATTGCAAAGCAATACCCCAATAATGATGCCACGATTTCCTTGTTGAGCATTGCGCGTGAGCGCATCCGTTTTGCGGAAATGGCGCAGATGCATTCCATTCAAATGGAATCGGAACGGTTACGCAGTTCGATTTTGTCATCACTTTCTCATGATTTGCGCACGCCACTGACCGCTTTGGTTGGTTTGACAGAAACCTTGAATCACCAAGCCGAGAAGCACCATTTGTCGGCTATTCAACGCGAAAGCATGGAAGCGATTCATGAACAAGCGGTACGTTTAGCTGAAATGGTCGCTAAACTGTTGGATTTGGCGCGGTTGTCAGCAGGAACGGTGCGTTTAAACAAGGAATGGCAACCCATCGATGATGTTATTGCCACATCTCGCCAATTGTTATCATTAGCTTTGGCAGATTATCAAGTTCGCGTTACTATACCGCCGCATTTCCCGTTATTATCGTTTGATGCGGTTTTAATAGAGCGTGTTATTGGTAATTTGTTAGAAAATGCCACCAAATATACGCCAAAAGGCAGTGCCATTGTGATTGAGGTGCAACAGTGGGATGCTTATGCCAAAGTTTGCATACACGATGGGGGGAGTGGTTTTCCGAGCGCGATTGTAATGGCGAATCAGCAAGCTGTTATGAATCACGAAATGATGCCACGTTTAGGTTCAGGTTTAGGTTTGGCGATTTGTGAAGCCATATTAAAAGCCCATGATGGTCAATTATTCCTAACGCAAGATGTCCAAACGCAAGGTGGTTGTGCTTGTTTTACTTTACCATTAGGCACGCCGCCCACGATGGATGATGAAGTGGATGATGCTGAGTTGGGCGAGGGAATTTTGTAATGACGACTGGAAGCGTATTGGTTGTTGAAGACGAGCCAAGAATCCGCCATTTTTTACGCATGGCCTTGGAGGGGGAAGGGATTCGGGTATTAGAGGCCCATTCTCTCGCCAATGGTATTACGCTCATGGGTGAACAAGGCGCGAGTTTGGTTATTCTGGATTTAGGTTTACCAGATGGCGATGGTATGGATTTTATTCGTACTGTGCGTGACTGGTCGAGTGTTCCGATTTTGGTTTTGTCGGCACGCAATCTGGAAGCGGATAAAGTCACCGCGTTGGATGCTGGTGCGGATGATTACCTCGCCAAACCGTTCGGCGTGGCGGAATTACTAGCGAGAGTGCGGGCGCTAAAACGTCGCCGTGACCGCGCTGGTGATGAAGGTTCGGCGATTGTCAGTTTTGGGGATGTTGTGGTGGATCGTGCCAGCCGTCTGGTCACTAAAGCACAACAAAGTGTGCATCTCACTCCGCGTGAATACCATTTGCTGACGGTTTTATTATCGCAGCCAGGCAAAGTCATTACCCAACGCCAGTTGCTGCGCGATGTTTGGGGTGCTGGGCATTCCGAAGATGGGCATTATGTGCGCATCTACATCGGACGTTTACGCCAAAAATTAGAGCAAGACCCCACCCAACCCAAGCACATTGTCACGGAAACAGGGGTGGGTTATCGGTTTGTGGTCGGCTAATCCCACTAAGAGTAGGGTTGTTTATCACAAATTTACAGTAGGCTGCATAGAATCGCTGACGTATTAATCGTTTAGGTTGTATCAGTCTATGGAATCCTCAGTTGCTATTGAAACCGCCAAACACGCGCTATTGCTCTTTGGCCTTATTCTTGCCATTGGTTCATTCTTTGGCATTATTGCTAAAAAATTAAATACGCCGGATGTGGCGATATTTTTATTAGTGGGAATGCTATTAGGGCCGGAAGTGTTAGGTTGGGTGGACATTGCAGCGGATTCGGCTGTTAATCAACTGATTTTGATTTTTGGTTCTTGTTATATTTTGTTCGATGGCGGGGCTTCTTTACGCCTAAAAGTGCTGAAAGAAGTCTGGCTGAGCGTGGTTATCCTCGCGACGCTGGGGGTATTGATTTCCCTGTTTGTTACGGGAATCGCCGCGTATTGGATACTGGGCATTCCGTTTATGATTGCGTTACTGCTCGGCGCAACGCTGGCTTCGACCGACCCCGCTACGCTTGTCCCTGTGTTCCAACAAGTCAAAATCCGCGAGCGCGTGGCGCAAACAGTGATGAGCGAATCAGCGTTCAATGATGCGATGGGGGCGATTGCGACGTTTACGGTTTTGGGCATTGCGACAGGTCATGCTGAGTTTTCCTTGGTCGGTTCGATAATGGAATTGCTTTGGCAATCCCTATTAGGGATTTTGGTTGGGGCGATTTTGGGGTATTTGGCCGTATTGCTAGTTGCGCATGAACGGTTCAATTTCTTGCTGGAGTACGCGCCTATCGTCACATTGATGGCGGTGATTGGTGCATACATGGGGGCAGACGGCGCACATGCTTCTGGTTTCATGGCGGTATTTACCTTTGGGATTATCGTGGGGAATCGCGATATGCTCGGCTTTACAATGGAAGAGCGCGAAACCGAACGCATGGAAGATTTCATCCTCACAACGGCTTTGATTATGCGCATGTTCATTTTCATCTTATTGGGGTCGCAAGTGAATTTTGCCCTCATGGGTGAATACTTATGGGCAGGCATTGCGGTGGTATTGATTTTTATGTTCATTGGTCGCCCGCTGACCGTCTTTGCCTGTGCCGCGTTGGATCGAAAAGCCAAATGGATGCGCAATGAATTACTGTTCATGTGTTGGACGCGCGAAACGGGTGTAATCCCTGGTGCGTTAGCGGGCATGTTAGTCGGGATGAAAGCCCCCGGAGCGGATGTGGTTGCCTCGGTAACGTTCATTGCCATTCTCATGACGATTCTGATTCAAGCCACCACCACCAAATGGGTGGCAGCACGTTTAGGGCTGTTGGAAACAGCATAAGGTATTAAGTTTCGCAAAGGTCGGGTATGACTCGGCCTTTGTCGTCATCGGGATTTAATGCGGAATCCACCGGAACAAAAACTCTTTTTTAACCATTACCCAGACAATCGCCAATAAGCTGGTGTGAATGGCCGTGTTCACCCAGAAATTTTGATAACTGGGAAATGGAGTATTTGCAATGAGTAACAATAGAAAAATATGCACAAAAAAGATATACAACGTGGCTTGCCCTAATGGAATAAAAAACCAACCCAATAGCGCATTAATAGGTTTCCATAAAGCAGTTAGCAAAGCATAAACAGCAATGAATAATACCACGACATTAAGCAACCGCCCGATGCCTATTTTACTTTTCATGAAATATTCAGCGTAAATGCTTTGAAAGGTTTCTGGTGCTATGAGATTTAGGGTTATCCATTGCGGGATATGCGGCATAGGATGACACCACGTTAATAATAAAAAACACATGGATAATAATACGCAAAGATAAACAAAGTATTGCCCTTTGCGTGTATATAAAAAACTGACGATTTCTTTTTTGTAATACCCGACGACGACACCGTGTATGTAGATCAATTGCCACGCCATAATGGGGAAAGCATATTCAAACTGCGCACCCGTAGGGCGCAATGATTGGAACGGTGCGCCATAATGAATGGCGTAAATCACCCAACTGATTCCTAATAACAACCTAACACGCTTTTGTATCAGCATGAAAAAAACCAGCGGTGTGAAAAGCATAAACATAACCACATACATGCCAATGATTTGAAATTGATGTGGCCCGATCCTCAGTAATAATGCTTGGCTGATCACTTCTGAAATCCCAGCATCCAAAGGTGGATATAACGAATATGTTTGATTAGCTGGCGCATCATAAAAAGTGGTTAAAATACTGCTATCAATCCAAGGTACATAACGAAGCGCAGCAATAATTAAGATAACAACAACGCTAATTCGATACAAATCAACCGAGCGTTGAATCAAATGTGGCATGGCAGCCGATAAACCTTCATTTTTTACTTTTTTACCGTAAACCATGCCAACAACAATGCCTGATAAAATCACGAAGATTTCTGCGGTGGAAATGAGGCCAACTCGTTCCCAACCAATAAACATCAATAACGAAAAATAATCAAAATGACTGGCAAATAATAATGGAATAACAAAACCACGCATAAAGTCTAAACGCAAGTCGCGTGTAGCTCCCGTTTCGGGATATGTCCATCCAGTTGGTAGGTAATTGAACAGCGGATGAGCGACTGATAAAGCTTGCCTAAGCATGGATACCACCCTCCTATTTTTTATAAATTATGGCTTAATACTATTAACTATTGAGGTGGTACACAAGTGACAATAGCCAATCAAATAAACTGATTTTATTGACGGTGTGATAAAGTAAATAAATCGTAAAAAAGAAAGCCGAGTAAAACACTCGGCTAAATCCATCTACAAAGAGAGTCAGAAAAATCATGTTACTACTCAGGTTCACATTTTCACCGTTTGGTTGAGAGTGGCTACCGTTTCGTCATGTGGTTATAGTCTCATAAAGCTTTTTAATAAACTTGATTAATGTGGATAAAAGGAAAATTGTTGGCGATAGCCGGAATCAACGGTAGGAAACGTGGCAGTTAGTGGCACATTACACGCCAATACACTGAACTAGTTGGAAGCAGGGGGTGTCAATATCCGTACAAATTCGCTTTCTTGATGATAAGTTAGCAGCAGTTTTTCCGTAGCGCGAGTCATCGCAACATACAATAGCTTTGCTTCTGCGACGGTATCTTGATCGGTTTGTGGCAGAAAACCTAAGCCTGAAATAATCACCAATGGAAATTCTAACCCTTTGCTGCTGTGCATGGTCATTAATTTGACAGACTCAGCCTTGGGGTGAAATTGTTTTTTGTGTTGACTATTCCCCAACCATTGGCAGGGAATGGATGCCGCTTGAAAGGCAGTAAATAACTGTTTACCTTGCGTGATATGACGATAAAGCACACACATTTCTGCCCATGCTGTGCCCCGTTGTTGCCAGCGGCTTAACCAGTTAGTAATGGCTTTGACTTCGGTCGCATAATCAGGGAAGCCTCGTAGTTGGGGAGCTGTGCCATGTCTACCAGCAGACTGCGCCGCTACAACGGGGATATGGTCTTCATCGCTGTCACGGGCTTGTAAATAGTGTTGGGCAAAGTGATCCGCAAATTGGAAAATCTCATCGGTATTGCGATAATTGAGTTTGAGAATGGTGGTTCTCCCTCTGGCATTAATGCCAACGCTCGACAGGCTGAAGTTCAATTGTTTTTGCTGGTTATAGATGGATTGCGCATCATCGTATAACAATAATAAAGAATCTGTTTCGGGATCAACCATACTGGTAATCAGTTTTAACCATTCTGGTTGAAAGTCATGTCCCTCATCAATCATTACCGCACCATATTGTGCACGCGGAATATGTCCCGTGGTAACAGCATGAATTACTGTTTCAACCAATGCAGGTAAATAATCTTCGCTGTGTGTTTGTGGGCGATCAATATGATATTGGCGTAGCATTTCCCCACACCAGTCATGAAAATGGTAAACATTCACT
>CAZEQX010000062.1:0-13159 GCA_964514635.1 uncultured Thiothrix sp. | reverse complement strand
GAAACGGGTGAACCGCCGCGCACGCCGGAATCACTAGCGGAAGGTTTTTTGCGCATTGCTGTGGAAAACATGGCGAATGCGATCAAGAAAATTTCGGTGCAGCGCGGCTACGATGTGACGCAATATACGCTGCAATGTTTTGGCGGTGCGGGCGGGCAACATGCGTGTTTGGTCGCCGATGCCTTGGGAATGCAGCGGATTTTTATCCATCCGTTTGCGGGGGTATTGTCCGCATTTGGCATGGGTTTGGCGGATATTCGCGCCCTGCGGGAACGGCAATTTGGCAAAACGTTCGCCGAATTGGACGCAGCGCAAGCAATTTTGGCGGCATTGAATGCGCAAACCCACGCCGAAGTTCTGCGCCAAGGCATTGCAGCCGAACAGATTCGCATCGAACAACGGGCGCATTTACGCTATCACGGTTCGGATCAAACCTTCCCCGTCGTATTTGGTACGCCACAACAAATGCAAGCCGCGTTTGAAGCCGCGCACCAAGCCCGTTACGGTTTTGTGCCTGCGAATGGCACGCTGATGATCGAATTACTCTCATCCGAAGCGGTAGGGCTGACGGTCGGGGAGTTGCCTGCTCTCCCTTCCCCACCTGCGGGGGAAGGGATGGGGGGCGACGCGCCATATCCGTTGTTTGATCGTGCCAAACTTTCCCGTACTGATGTGATTAATGGTCCTGCAATCATTGTGGAGTCGACGGGCACGAATGTGGTGGAAGCGGGTTGGCAGGCGCGATGTGATGCGTTGGGCAATCTGATTTTGAGTCGTGTGACAGCGTTGGTACGCCAAGAAGCCTTGGGAACGAAAGCTGATCCAGTGATGTTGGAAGTATTCAATAACCTGTTTATGTCGATTGCCGAACAAATGGGCGCGACGCTGGCGAATACCGCGCATTCGGTGAATATCAAAGAGCGGCTGGATTTTTCTTGTGCGATTTTTGACCCGACTGGCGGATTGGTGGCGAACGCGCCGCACGTTCCGGTGCATTTGGGTTCGATGGGTGAAAGCGTGCGTAGCATTTTGCGCGACAATGCGGGGCAAATGGCGGCGGGCGATGTATTCATGATCAATAATCCGTACAACGGCGGCACGCATTTGCCGGATGTTACGGTGATTACGCCCGTGTTTGATGCAGAAAATCGCTTAATTTTTGTCGTGGCAGCGCGGGGGCATCATGCGGATATTGGTGGCAAAACTCCCGGTTCGACCCCGCCGGATAGCCGTCACATTCGCGAAGAAGGCATTGTCATCGACAACTTTAAGCTGGTGGAAGCTGGTGTATTGCGCGAACAAGCCACCCGTGAATTGCTGCTTGCGCCGCCGTATCCGTGCCGTAATATCGAGCAAAACCTTGCCGATTTAGCCGCACAAATTGCCGCCAATGAAACCGGAGTCAAGGAATTACGCAACATGACCGCGCAATTCGGGCTGGACGTGGTGCAAGCCTACATGGCGCATGTGCAAGACAATGCCGAAGAAAGCGTGCGGCGTGTGATTGACGTGCTCAACGATGCCGCGTTCGTGTATCGCTTGGATAATGGCTCGCAAATTCAAGTCGCTATTCGTGTGAATCATGCCGCGCGTGAGGCGATCATTGATTTCACCGGAACGTCAGCGCAAGACGCGGGTAATTACAATGCGCCATTAGCGGTGTGCCGTTCGGTGGTGTTGTATGTGTTTCGCACATTGGTGGGTGCGGATATTCCGCTCAACGAAGGCTGCATGAAACCGCTGCATTTGATTGTGCCGGAAGGTTCAATGATCAATCCGCGTTACCCCGCTGCGGTGATTGCGGGCAATACCGAAGTCAGCCAAGCGATTACCGAAGCCTTGTACGGCGCGTTGGGTGTATTGGCGGGTTCGCAAGGTACGATGAATAATTTTGTGTACGGCAATGCGCATTACCAAAATTATGAAACGATTTGCGGCGGCGCGGGGGCGGGATTTTTCGCCGGAAAAGGCTTTGACGGCGCGAGTGCGGTGCAAACTCACATGACCAATACGCGCATGACTGACCCCGAAGTGTTGGAAAATCGTTTTCCAGTGCGGGTCGAACGGTTTGCGATTCGCCACGGTTCGGGGGGCGCGGGGCAATGGCGCGGCGGTGATGGTGTCGAACGGCAGTTACGCTTTCTCGAACCCATGACTGTCACGGTATTATCGTCTAGCCGCATTAATCCACCGCGCGGGGTTGCGGGCGGACAAGTCGGAGAATGCGGGCGCAATCGTGTGGTACGCGCTGCTGGCGAGGTGCTCGAATTAAACGGTAATGATTCCTGCGATATGCAAGCGGGTGATGTTTTCATCATGCAAACCCCCAGCGGCGGCGGGTTTGGCGCGGTTTAAGCGGCTCACTCTCGTCTCGTCTTCGGTGTTATTTGTGATAAAGTAGCCCTCCATTGGCTAAACACTTTGCACGGAGATCGAGTGTGCGTCTGACCGTTGAACAATACCGTAATTGGGAACACAAGAAAGTGACCCTGCTGGGCATGTCCGGCGTGGGTAAAACTCACATTTCTAGCATGTTACGCGAACATGATTGGTTTCATTATTCTGGTGATTACCGCATTGGTACGCGCTATTTGGATGAAGACATCATGGACATCATCAAGGAACAGGCAATGAAAGTGCCGTTTCTGCGTGATTTGTTGCGTAATGACTGGATTTACATCCGTAATAACATTCGGGTGCAGGATTTAGGGCCTGTTCTGTCGTTTGTTGGTAAATTAGGCAATCCAGAGTTGGGTGGCGTGCCGTTAGATGAATTTGTGCGTCGTCAAGCGTTGTACCGCGAAGCGGAAATTGCGGCGATGTTGGACGTGCCGGAGTTTGTGCGTAAGGCGCAATTCATTTACGGTTATTCGCACTTCGTCAATGATGTTGGTGGCAGCTTGTGTGAATTAGATGAGCCATCTGTGATTGATCTATTGGCAGAACATACCTTGATTCTGTACATCAAAGTGACAACCAAGGACGAAGAGCAAAAGCTGATTGATCGTGCGCGTAGTGACCCGAAACCGCTGTATTACCGCCCTGAGTTTTTACAGGAACAGTTAGCAGTGTATCTGCAAGAACAAGGTTTAGAGTACGCTGCACAAATGGAACCTGATGCCTTTACCCGTTGGATTTTCCCGCGTTTATTCCATTCGCGTATCCCACGTTATGAGGCGATTGCACGGGATTATGGTTATACCGTGACATCCGAAGAAGTGGCGCAAGTGCGTAATGAGGCGGATTTTAACGCGCTGATTGAGTTAGCGATTGCGCGTAATGCAGCGTAAGGGGGTACTCGCTACCACAAAAGATGGGAAACGGTTTGTGGTAGGTGTCTGCGAGTTTTATGGGAGGGTCATGATTCAATGCCATTAGTTGCACATACTGCGTTGCCGACGTTTGAACGGTTGCGCCAAGAAGGGCAAACCATTCTGAGCGCGGACTATGCGTTTCAGCAGGATATTCGTGAGCTGCACATTGGTTTTTTGAATATGATGCCGGATGCGGCATTGGAAGCAACCGAACGGCAATTTTTCCGTTTAGTCGGTGAATCCAACCTGATTGCACAATTTCACCTGCACCCGTTTACCTTGGATACCATTGCGCGTGGTGAGCAAGCGCAGGCGCACATTGCGCGGTATTACGAAAACTTTGAGGATTTGCAAGAACAAGGTTTGGACGCGCTGATTATTACGGGGGCGAATCCGTTGGCACACAATCTGGAAGACGAACCGTTTTGGCAAGGTTTGTGCGATGTGGTGGCGTGGGCGCAACAGCATGTGACCTCGACGCTGTTTTCGTGTTTAGCCAGTCACGCGCTGGTGCAGCACTTGTGGGGGATTCGTCGCCGTCCGTTGGGTTACAAGCGTTGGGGCGTGTACAGCCACGCTGTTACCATGCCGGAACATCCGCTGGTAAATGATTTAAACACGCGCTTTGATGTGCCACATTCACGCTTTAACCAGATCGACCGCGAACCATTGGAAGCAGTAGGGTTGAAAGTCTTGGTGGAAAGCCCCGAAGCGGGGGTTCACATGGCGGTTAGCCCCGATTTGTTCCGTTTGGTGTTTTTGCAAGGACATCCCGAATACGACCAAATCAGTTTGTTAAAGGAATATCGCCGCGAAGCTACACGCTGGTTTACGGGCGTGCGGGCGGATTATCCGCCGTTTCCAGAGAACTATTTGCGCCCGAAAGCTAAAGCGATTTTGAACGAGTACCGCATGGCGCAAGCCAGTGCGAAAGCACTGGGTAAACCGATGCCGGAATTTCCCGAAAAGCTGTTGTTGCCGATGTTACACAATAGCTGGCGCGATACCGCGAAAGTGTTTTACAGCACTTGGTTGGGGAAAGTGTATCAATTGACACACCATGACCGTCGTAAGCCATTCCAAGATTGGGTGAATCCTAACGACCCCTTGGGTTTACGCGCCAACATGGTTTAATGCCGCGCCGCTGCTAATAATTGTTGGGTATACGGGTGCTGTGGTTGGTAAAAAAGGCTATCCACCGCGCCCGTTTCCACGATTTCCCCGTGCCGCATGACGGCGACTTCATCACACAAACCGCCTGCTAAGGCTAGATCGTGTGTAATCAATACGATACTCATTGCTTGCGTGGTTTGAATGTCGCGCAATAACACCATAATGTCGGATTGCACCGTGACATCCAGTGCGGTAGTGGGTTCGTCGGCAATCAGCAATTGCGGCTCGCACAACAGAGCCATGGCAATCATGACGCGCTGGCGCATTCCGCCGGATAATTCGTGCGGGTAACTGCTGTAGCGACGTGCGGCATCAGGAATGCGTACCCGTTCTAACATGGCAATGGCTTTAGCGCGGGCAGTTTTGCGGTCGAGGTTTTGATGCACTTCCAGCACTTCGGTTAATTGTCGACCAATTGTCAGGAACGGATTTAACGCCGTCATCGGGTCTTGGAAAATCATTGCCATGTGTTTGCCACGGTAACGGTTCAATACGTTTGCAGGCTGATTGAGCAATTCCGCGCCTTGGAATTGCACGCTGCCCGTGGTTTGCGCATTGCGTGGTAGTAAACCCATCACGGCATGAAACAACTGACTTTTACCCGCGCCCGATTCGCCTACTACCGCAAGGCTTTGCCCCGCTTGCAGTTGTAAGCTCACATCCTTGAGTGCTGCAATATTGCCTGCGGATGTGTGAAAAGTGATGGCTAAATGTTGAATGGATAATAAGGCTGTCACGGAACAAGGCTCTTTTTCTGGCGGATTCGGTTTATAATGGCAGGTATCATACGCCAGAGTGGTTGCTGACATGAACAGTAATGAGAATCCTACTTCCGTAGCTTGGATGATTCGTCAACAAGCGGTATCTGAAGCTGCCGAACCTGCGATTAAACGCCTCACGGATGCCGCCGAGGGGGACGTGAAAGAAATCGCTGCCTCACAAATTGAATTATTGTCTAAATTTTACGACTTATCGCTGTCTCAAGCCACGCGCAGTTTTCGTTGGGCATTGGTTGCCAGTGTGGTTGGTTTGGTGTTTTTCCTTGCTGCGATTGCCTTCATGCTCAGCCAAGACAGCAATGCCGCGATTGTCAGTGCGGTCGGGGGCGTGATGGTGCAATTTATCGCAGGGGTGAATTTTGTCCTGTACGGTAAAACTTTGAATCAACTCACCTTATTTCAAGGTCGACTGGAAAACACACAACGTTTCTTATTAGCCAATAGCTTATGTGAAAGCCTCAGCGGGCGTATCAAAGAATACACCCGTGCGCGTTTAATTGGGGCAATATCCGGTATTGTGGATGGCGACTTATCACGCGATTTGGTTGCCGCCAGCGAAAGCAACGAAGTGCAACTACCTGCCGCTGTTGTCCAACCGAGTACGCCAACCACTCCGCAGGTGGTATTAGACCCAGCCGTTGACCCAACCATGAATGACACTATCCCCGTGGTTGTGCCAACGAATACACAACCAAGCGGCAATCCCGCTAGTGTGACAGCGGCTATAGCAGGGCGTGTGTGATTAGGTTTGTTTGGGGTCGAGCGCGTCGCGCAAACCATCACCCAAAAAATTCAGGCAAAATAACGTAACGGCTAAAAAGCCAGCGGGAAATAATAACATCCACGGTGCAGTTTCCATTTGGGCTGCACCTTCGGCAATTAATACGCCCCAACTGGTTAAAGGTTCTTGCACGCCTAAACCCAAAAAACTCAAAAACGATTCAAATAATATCACCTGTGGTACGGTTAAAGTCGCATAGACGATCACCGTTCCCAAGGTATTTGGCACAATATGGCGGCGAATAATGCCGAAATGACTAACACCGCTAACCTGCGCTGCTTCAACAAAGGCACGATTTTTTAACGATAAAGCTTGTCCGCGCACAATTCGCGCCATTGTCAGCCATTCTACTGCCCCGATTGCAATAAAAATCAAAAAAATACTGCGTCCAAAATACACCATTAACAAAATCACGAAAAACATAAAGGGCAGGGCATATAATACATCGACAAAGCGCATCATGAGTGTATCGGTTTTTCCACCTAAATAACCCGCTGTCGCACCATACAAAACGCCGATGATTAAACTAACCAGCGTAGCGGCTAATCCGACCATTAAAGAGATGCGTCCGCCGATTAAAGTACGCACGAATAAATCGCGTCCATTAGCATCCGTACCAAAATAAAAGCCGTTTTGCCAATCGGGTGGCGTACCCATATTATCCCAATAGATTTCGTCGTAAGGGTGTGAACTAAACCACGGTGCAATCACACACAATAAGGTAATGAATGCCAATGATAGGGCACTGCCAACCGCCATGCGATTTTTCAATAAGCGTCGCCAAGCTTTAGGATTCATAACGCACCCGTGGGTCAATTAAACCGTAAAGCACATCAACCAATAAATTCATGAAAATAATCAATGCGCCGTAAAAAATCACTACACCCATGACCAGTGTGTAATCCCGATTTAATGCACCTTGCACAAAATGCCTGCCAATACCGGGGATACCGAAAATCTGTTCGATGACCACTGACCCCGTAATAATCGCGGCGGTTGCCGGAGCAAGCCATGATAAGACGGGTAATAACGCGCCTTTTAAAACGTGTCGTCGTAAGATTAATAATGTTGGTAAACCTTTGGCTTTGGCGGTGCGAATGTGCGGGCTGCTTAAGGTTTCTAACATGCTGGCACGCATTAGCCGTGCCGCATAAGCAATTTGAGGTAAAGCCAAAGCAATCACAGGCAATACAGCGGATTGCCAGCCACCATCCCAACCTGCAACGGGTAGCCAGTGCAGTACCACACCAAAAATCAGTGCCAGTAACGGTGCTAGGACAAAGCTAGGAATGGTGATTCCTGTCATGGCGAGTGCCATAATGCCATGATCCAGTGGGCGATTTTGATTTAAAGCGGCAATCATTCCGACGGGTAAGCCGATCAATAATGCCAGCAACATGGCAGTCAAACCCAATTGCAGTGATACGGGGAAACCTTGCGCAATCAATTCGCTAACCGCATGATCTTTGTATTTAAAAGAGGGACCAAAATCCCCCTGCATGACATTCCATAAATAATGACCGTATTGCACGGGTAAAGGCTGATCCAAATGATAAGCGCGTGCCATATTCGCCGCAATTTCGGGGGAAACCACCCGTTCGCTATCAAATGGTCCACCTGGTGCAAGCCGAATTAAGAAGAACGCAAGCGTAATAATCACCAATAACGTGGGGATAGCACCCCATAATCGTCGCCATACATAACGCCCCACGCGATTACTCCACCTTGATACTTAAATATTGAGTGGGGTGTACATCCATTACATTATCAACCCAGCCTGTGATTTTCGGATTCACCAAATGCTGGGTAGTATAATGGTAAACCGGAATAATGGGCATGTCATTTAATAATACCTGTTCTGCTTGTTGCAAATAGTCGCGGCGTTTAGTTGCATCTGCCTCGTTTTCCGCATTATGGATTAACTTATCGTATTCCATATTGTGGTAAGCAGCGGTATTCATTTCGCCGACATCGGATTTGAATAAACTCAAGAAGCTGTACGCATCATTATAATCGCCAATCCAGCCTGAACGTACTACTTGGAATTGTTTTTGTTTACGCGAAGTTAAATACACTTTCCATTCTTCATTGCGTAAATTCGTTTGCACCCCTAGCGTTTGTTTCCACATTGCGGCAACAGCAATCGCCAGTTTTTTGTGGTTATCGCTGGTGTTATAGAGCAATTCGAGTGTTAAGGGTTTATCCGCGTTATAACCACTTTCGGCATACAGCTTTTTCGCCAGTTCTAAACGCGCGGTTTTATCCAAACTTTTTTCTGGCATGGTTTGCTGGGTGTAATTATCCACGGCGGGAACCCAACCAAAAGCAGGTTGTTCGCCCGATTGCGTTAATTTTTCGGTTAAAATGTCACGGTCAATCGCTAAACTCAATGCACGGCGTAATTTCACATTGTCTTTAAAAGCCGTATCTTGCAGATTCAGTGCATAATAATAAGTGCCAATGTAAGGTGAATTATGCAAAGCCGCCGCGAGATTTTCTTTTACCCACGCGGTTTGATCATTGGGAATATCGTCGGTAATGTCGAGTTCACCCGCGCGAAAACGTTTTAATTCTGTGGCTTTATCTTCGGTGGGAATATACACCACGCTATCAATGTTAATGTCTTTGGCACGGCGATAATGTGGATTTTTAGCTAAGGTAATTTGTGCTTGTGGTTGCCATGTTTTTAATGTATACGCGCCATTGCTGACGATATTTTCAGGTTTTGTCCAATCTTTGCCTGCTTTTTCCACGACTTTTTGCGGTACAGGGTAAGTCATGTGGTGCATCAGCAAGGTTAAGAAATACGGGGTAGGGGCGTTGAGTTTGACTTCCAAGGTGTGTGGGTCGGTGGCTTTTATACCAATACTGGCGGGGTCTTGGTTCGTCCCTTTGCTAAAAGCTTCCGCACCGACAATCGGCCAAAGCATAAAAGCATAATCGGAGGCGGTTTCTGGTGCTAATGCGCGTCGCCATGCGTACACGAAATCGTCAGCGGTTAAGGCAGTGCCGTCCGACCATTTAGCGTCCGTGCGTAAGTGAAACGTGTAGGTTTTGCCATCGCTGCTAATCTCCCATTTTTCCGCCACGCCTGCTTGAGGTTTGCCATCCACGCTTTCGGTAATTAAGCCTTCAAATAAATCGCGCTCAATATTGGCTTCGGGCACACCGCTGGATTTGTGAAAATCGAGCGTTTCGGGTTCAGCCCCGTTACCGCGTTGTACAATGGTTTCGGCATTGGCAGTTTGAAGGGTTAAACAAGCACTGAAGGTTAAGGCAATGACGGTAGAAAGTTTGCGCGGTAGGTGCATAAAGCTTCCTAGTTTTTAGGTGTTATGTGGATAAATGACAACAACCCAACGAACGCCCGAAAAGTGAACTCTTCGGGCGAGGGGTCAACACACTTCCGTGTGGCAATCAGGTCGCCTTAGCGTTTGGACTTACCTGATTTACGATTCGACTTTTTTCCAGTGGGTTCTCCTTGTGCAGGAGCAGCCGGAGCTTCTACGACAGGGGCAGTTTCTGCTACAGGTGTCGCTTCTGCGGCGGGGGCTTCGGGAGCGGCTTCTACCACAGCTTCGAGAGCGGCTGGAACTTCAGGCAATTCGGTTTCTGGCAATACTGGGGTAGGTTCGCCCAGTTTTGCTTTGACGTAAGTGCCAGGAGCTGCTTCGATAACGGCTAATTTGCTTGCACCAGGGACACGCGCCGCGACTTCTTCATTATTGGATAATGAACGTACCCAACGATCCCATTCTGGCCACCATGAACCCATGTGCGATTCGGCTTTAGCTAACCATTCGTCTGGGTTTTCTGGTAACTCTGTACCCAAACGGTAGCCGTATTTGTTTGCCGCTGGTGGGTTGATAATACCTGCAATGTGACCTGAACCGCCGAGGATAAAGCGTACATCGCCGCCGAATAAACGCGCACCCATATAAGTGGATTTCCACGGGGCGATGTGGTCTTCGATGGTGGAAATGAAGCACGCTGGCACTTCAATCGTACCCACATCCAAACCAACGCCATCAACGCTTAGAGCTTTGGGCTGGCACAATTGGTTATTCAGGTACAGGTTGCGCAAGTACCATGAGTGCATTTTCGCTGGCATACGAGTGGAATCAGAGTTCCAGTACAACAGGTCGAATGGACGTGGGTCATTACCCAACAGGTAGTTATTGACGTAGAACGACCAAATCAAGTCATTCGCACGCAATAAGTTAAACGTACCTGCCATGATGCTACCATCTAAGTAGCCTGCATCGTTCATTTTGTCTTCCAGACCTTTGATCTGTGCATCATCAATGAACAAGCCCAACTCACCTGGGTCGGAGAAGTTGATCATGGTGGTGAAGAAGGTCGCGCTCTTAATGCGGTTGTCGCCAATCGCTTTGGAGTACGCCAGTGTGGAAGTCAGCAATGTACCGCCGATGCAGTAACCAATCGCATTGACTTCGGATTCGCCAGTGTCGTATTGGATAGCGTCTAAGGCTTTGCGTACTGCGTGGATGTAATCTTCAAAGCCTGTTTCCGCGTAAGTTTCATCTGGGTTCACCCAAGAGATGACATAAACGGTGTGACCCTGATCAACCAACCATTTCAACAGGGAGTTTTTCGGTTGTAAGTCCATGATGTAGAACTTGTTGATCCACGGTGGAACGATCAACAATGGGCGTTTCAGGGCTTTTTCTGTGGTCGGTGTGTACTGAATCAACTGGAACATGCGGTTTTGGAACACCACCTTACCCGGTGTTGCTGCAATGTTTTCCCCCAGTTTGAACGCACTCGCGTCAGTCATGCGAATGCGCAATTGGCCTTTGCCTGCTTCCAAATCTTCCAGCATGTTTTTCAAGCCGTGAACCAAGTTCGCGCCATTGGTCGCACGGATTTTTTCAATAACCGCTGGGTTGGTCAAAGCAAAGTTCGTCGGAGACATGGCATCCAACGCACGTTCGGTAAAGAACTTGACGCGCTCGGCGGTGCGATCGTCCATCCCTTCGGCGGAGGCAATCAATTGGCGTGTCCAGTCGGAAGCCAACAGGTAAGATTGCTTAATCACGTCGAAAATCGGTTTGGTTGCCCAATCTTCATGGCTAAAGCGACGGTCTGACTTGGGTTCTTTGATCACTGGGTCGGTTGGTTGACCACTCAAAAAACTCATCATGGCTTTTTGGCTCAGTTCCATCGACTTTTGCCAGAAAGTCATGTTCGCTTCGATAACTTTTTGTGGGTTTTTCGCTAATGCTTCCAACCATTCGCCATAAGCATCACGCAGGTTGAAAGGGTCAAAAGCGATATTCTCGTAAGACTTAGCAAAGCCTGACATGATTTCCTCCACTTGCTTGAAGTTCTCATGCAGTTCTTTGGCAACGGATGCAAATCCTAATGCATTGATCGGATTCTGATCGTTATCGGCCATTGGTTTCTCCTTTGGTAGCGGTATAGAAGCCTCTGCACACAGCAGCTCCCATGATTAGTTCTGTGGTGATTATACGGAAATAATGCGCTGCATCATCCGAAATACGGGGAGAAAATCATTTTTTTCGTGGAAAAGTCATTTTTGCTTGTTTTTTGTACTTCTCCGTTCCGCTTTTTACCAAATTTTCCAGTGAGTTATGTGAGAGATAGCTCTCCACTGACTTTACTAGGGGAAACGCTAAGTCATTGCTTCTGTTCAGGTATTGCCAATGCGAAAGAGGGGCGGGGGTGTCTGTTAAACCCAGTTTTCTAGCAGCAAGTTGGGTATGCGTTCAAACTCGTGGGTATTGTTGGTTACAAGTGTATATGCAGATATTGCTATCCAGCATCAACATTAAAACCACTCCCGTTCTTGTGGCGGGGCGTTGTCGCGCTGTGCCAGAAAGTCATCGCTGAACGCATTTGGTGTAAGGTGATAACCATGTGATGGAATTGGCGATTGCAGGTAATGCTCGCTACCTTGTCACCTACAATTTGCGGGATTTTAGTAAGATGGAATTGAAATTCCCTGACCTCCGTATCTGCTCGCCCGAACAATTTTTTGCAGAGGTGAAAATATGAGTGCAATTACTTTACGTTTACCCGACGATAAACACCAACGCCTAAAAATCCTTGCTGATCAGCGCGGGATGAGCATCAACCAGTTATTGAATGAAATGGCGACTTTGTTACTGGCGGATTTTGATGCAGAAACCCGCTTCCGCCTGCGGGCAGAGCGAGGGCGTGGTAAAGCCGAGCGTGGACTGGAATTGCTGCGCAAAGCGATGGGAACAGCTTGATAAAAGGTTTCGCTCAAGTAACAAGAGAACATAAATATGGCAACTAACCTAACATTTGATGCGCAATTACTAGTGGTTTCCCAATGAGATTGTTCTCGATGAGGATTACGAAACGGCTGCCAAATTTTCCAATCTTTGCCGTAAGCAAGGCATTATTTCGCCTTTATCACGGTAACAGTCGGTTGGATACTGTGTTTGATTATCCAGTTACTAACTCATCTCCCTCACACGGCTCTTGTCCACCTTGGCGTGTCAGAATGCGTTTGAACGCATCCATGTCCGCTCGTTCCTGACGTTCATTGAAAAAACGGGCAGTTCTCAATGCAGCTAATTTCTCAGCTACCGCAATGGCGATAAATTGATTGATGCTTACACCATCATTGTTTGCCGCTTCGTTGACCGCTTCTTTGAGGGAACGCGGCAAACGCAATGGGTAAGTTGCAATTTGTTGTTTCATAGACGAATTCTCCTAATAGCATCAGAGGGGCGCATGGCTTGTATGCCGAAACGGGCGGGGGCATCGCCATAATCCCGCAAATTGAAGGTAACAAGCATGTCTGCCCTGCCATTGATAGCGGTTTCTAACACCATTTCATCAGCAGGGTCATGCAATTGTGGTCGCCACAAAAAGTCCAAGTGGACAGGTTCGACCAAGGCGATCACAGCATCGACAAAAATGCTGGCTTCTTCCTTGCTTAACTGGGCTTCTGTCCAATGGTGCGTTTCCAGACACTTAGCTTCATATTCCAGTGCTAACGGAACGCTTGCTAGTAAACAGACTTGTGATGTATCCGCTGCGATTTGCAAAATAGATCGGAAGAGCACACGTCTGAACTCCAGTCACCTGAAGCTATC
>CAZEQX010000061.1:0-13209 GCA_964514635.1 uncultured Thiothrix sp. | reverse complement strand
CCGAAGCGGATCGTTCGGAATTAGCCGATTATTCCAACTCCGGTTATGACCGTGGGCATCTCGCACCTGCTGCCGATATGTCTACCGCTCGTGCCATGACGGAAAGTTTTTCATTGGCAAATATGACCCCGCAAAACCCAACGAACAACCGTGGTTTATGGTCGGATATTGAAAGCCGCACCCGCGATTTGACCAAACAACGCGGCGAATTGTATGTCGTGTCAGGGGTAATTTTTAGCGGTTCGGCTATCAAGCGCGTTAATAATCGTGTTTTTGTACCAACAAGCTACTTCAAAGCGATTTATGATGCGAAAACGGGCGAAAGTGGCGCGTACCTAGTAGCTAATAATGACAGTAAAGACTATAAAACGGTAAGTATTGCCGAACTGAGTAAAATCGCGGGGATAGACCCATTCCCCAGCCTTAGTACGACCAGCAAAAACAAAGTGATGACCTTACCAAAACCGTGAGTAAAGCGACTATGGATTTTTTCAAGAACGAAGCCGAAACCCAAATTATCCACGATTTAAATGTCGAAAATCGCTTGGATCGTGTCTCGCTATTCGGCAGCATAGACATTACCCGTGATACCGCCGGACTCGCCTTAGCACAGGAATTAAAGGCTCTGCTGGATGGAGTGGTTGCCGCGCTACAAGCCGAGCAAACCGACGGCGCATTGCCCGACAAAATCACCGTCGCCGCAGCCGAAGAAGTTGACAACCCGTTCCTGTAAATCAGTTGCTTTGGCATTGCATCAGGGCAATGAAGTCGCTTAAGCGTTGCCCTGCCATCTCTTCAAAAGTGTGTTCGAGAGTTTCGAGCCAACGGATGCGATCCAGCCGGAAGGTGCGGAAGTCGTGGCGCAATTCGCACCATGCGGTCAGTGTCCAGACATTGCCCCAGAAATACAGCCCCAGTGGTTTGACTTCGCGCACGCTGCATTCGGTGTCGGCGCGTTGGTAATCCAGCCGCAAATAACGCCGTTGAGCAATGGCGTGGCGGCAAACGTCGAGCGTGGATTCAAGGTCTTGGCGTGTACCAAAGCGCATGGCGAATAAGCGGCTTTCTTCTAAATGGCGGTGCAATTCGGCGGGGATCACGGCTTGTACTTTGTCGAGCACGGATTGCGCACTACTGCCCAATTCGCTGCCACCCCATGCTTTTAACATGCGAGCACCAACCACAAGGGCTTCGATTTCGGCAGCGGTGAACATGAGTGGCGGAATATCCAGCGAATAACGCAAGTGATAACCCACGCCCGCTTCGCCTTCCACAGGGACACCGGAAAGGCTCAAATCTTGAATATCGCGGTAAATAGTGCGCTCGGAAACGTCCAAACGTTCGGCAAGTTCCCGCGCCGTGACTAAACGCTTATTTCGCAGAATTTGCACTAATTGAAATAAACGGTCAGCACGACGCATGAATCATTCTCATGTTTTGGGGCGTTTCATGTTACGACATTGCTCCTGACAACGTGCTGTCAGGAGTCCGCCTATTAATGAAATAATGTCAGAATTTCGCTTTGTGTGCAGGGCTTACCCAATTTCCAACCTTGTAAACGGTGCGCCCCCCAATCCGTGAATAATTCTTGTTGACGTTGATTTTCAATACCTTCCACCACAATCGTCATATTCAAACGTTTGGCTAAATCAATAATGCTACGAATAATCGCTTGGGAATTAGGTTCGTGACAAGTTTCAGTATAACGTCTATCAATCTTTAATTCATTCACAGGCAAGGTCTGTAAATAACCAAATGAAGCATAACCTGCGCCAAAATCATCAATCGAAATCCGAAAACCCCGCTGTTGTAAAGCCTCCACTGCGGTTAAAACCCGTTGATTATCTTCCATGTGCATGGATTCGGTCACTTCAAAAATCAAGTGTTGCGTAATTACCTGTGGTGAGTTTTCCAATAACTGGTCAATCACGGGTAATAACTCACGTCCCATTAAATCATGCACGGATAAATTCACCGAAATATCCAATGCAGGGTATTGTGCTAAAAACTCCGGTACAACGGCAAAAACTTGGGTAATTACCCAGCGTGATAAATGCGAAATCTGTGCGCTTTGTTCTAATAGGGGGATAAATAAGGCGGGGGAAATTTCCCCGTACAGCGGGTGTTTCCAACGCACTAAAGCTTCTAAACCAGAGAGTTGCTGATTATGCGAATCAAGTTGTGGTTGCCATTCTAAGTAAAATTCTTTTTTTGCAAGGCTTTGTTCAAAATCATGCAACAAGGTGATTTTGCGACGCTCATTATAACCCACATCATCATTATACAATAACAATGACTGACCACTCTGCAAACATTGCGCTAATGCGACGGTTGTGTTTTGCATGAGCTGCGTCATGTCTTGATCATGCTTGGTAGCATTTGTACTAGCGATAATGGGAAGCATGTCCAAACCATAGCTGTATTGCACACGCATTAGGTCAATGGTTTGCGTCAATAAAGATTGCAGCCGCGCATGTTCCAAATGGTTCAATGGATAAGTGATAAACGCTAATGTGTTTTTCTCACAATAAAACACATTGATCTTACTGCATTTATGTTGAATATTAAGACCAAAACCTTGCTGCTTTAATTGTGTATCCAACCATAAGGCTAACTGCTGTAAGTATTGATCCCGAAAATCACTACCATGCGCAATTTCCATGCGTTCTAAACCCGAAAACCAACAATAAGTAAGTGCATGAGCTTGTTGTCGCTTAATTACCTCACCCAGTTTGGCTTTCAATGCTAAGATATTGGGTAATTTGTTACGCGGGTCTGCATATTGCGATAATTCAAATAACACACGCATCTTACGAATTTGATTAAACATAAGAAATGACATAAAAATCATTTCCCCAATGATAATCAACAAAATCAAATGCTCAGATAACAAAGAGTCATCAATAATACCAAAGCGACTCAGCAATAATAGACTACTAGAGGGTGCAAACAGGAGCATCATAATTAACAAATGTTGTCCACGCATGTCGTGTTTGCGATAGAGCATGACAACATGTATGACTCCCAATAGCGCACCGACCAATACACCGCTTGCAAATAACATTAAAGTAATGTGCAAATGCATAAAAGGTGATGTTGCCATTACTAAAACATTGAAACCGATCAACAACAGTGATGTGTAATAGAAAAATGGCTCAGGAGTGTGATCAACCACACTTATTATAAAAAACAAGACTGCAATATAAGCGACACAAAAACAGAACACTAACAACAATTCTTTATAAAAAGTTGTTTCTATTTGAAATAAGTAATCCATATACCCGTACTGACCTGCTTGGAATACCAGCAAGCTAATAGCATACATGACATGGTATAAAAAAACGTTACTTTGTGTTGATAAAAAACCACTAATATTATGTAACGCAATTACCAATACCGTCACAGCATAGGCAATGAAAAAATACAGTGCTAATTGATCCATTTGTTGAAAAGCTTGTGCATTCCACAATTGAACCTCACCAGTAATGGCATTATTACCGCGTATTCGCGCCACTATTCGATATAACAGATTTAGGCGGGCGGGAATAGTTTGGTGAATGGAATGGTAGGCGTTCACACAGGTGGCAACGGTATGCCATTGTCACCCGTGTTATTGGCTGATCCTGAATCTATGCGCTTATTGCGGTGGCAATGTTGCCTCCATTGCCGGACGGGTTTTGTAAAGCGCGTACCACGCATTTAAAGCCTGACAATCCGCATCACGCAAAATCTGTGGCAAACGAAACTCCAAATAACCCACCGCCGCGCCTAACGCGATATGCGCTAAGGTAATGTCCGTGCCTAAGGTCGCTAAACGGCTATCCATGTGCTTTAAAGTGCGAGTAATTTCCGTCGCCCAACGCAGCATGGTGCGTGGTGAACGCTCATTTTCAGGGCGGCTGCGCCCTTCCATGACCAAATTATATGCAGCATCCATTACGCCATCGGCCAGAGCTTCCCAACGCAAGACTTCCCATTGTTCCCAACCCGTTTTCGGGAGCAAAGATTGCGCTGCCACGCTGTCTAAATAACGGCAAATCACAGGGCTATCGAAAATCGCTTCACCATTTTCCAACAACAAGGTTGGAATTTTCCCCAACGGATTCGCGCCAAGCAACGCCGGATCAGGGTTCGCCGTGTCAACGGTAATCGCCTCAATTTGCGCATCCAAACCACTTTCGATTGCCAACATGCGTACTTTGCGGGCATAAGGGGAAGTGGGAGAGTAGAACAATTTCATCTTAAAGTCCTCTTGCCGAATAGGAAGAAATCCGCGCTAATATACCAGTATCAATGCACAACTGCGTGCTCGACACACTATTTCACAGGAATTTCAACATGGCTTTTGGTTTCTCTCGGCGTTTGACCTTACTTAGCGGCGTTGGCGCACTGATTATGTTATTAGCAGGTTGTGCCAGCACGCCCCCTGCCGAACAATTAAACCGCGAAATGGCGGGCGTGAATGGTAAATCATCCATGTTCACCGACGGTTATCGTGATGGTTGTCAAAGTGGTTTATCCGCTGGCGGCAATCGTAGCTTCGCCTACGCGAAAGATTTGAATAAATACCATCATCCCGACTACAAAATGGGGTGGGAAGATGGCTTCCGTATTTGCCAATCACGCCAAGTCCAACGCAATAACGAACGCAATAGCGACAGTTTCGGCGCACCTTACCCGTGGTTGCCGCGCACTGGCGTAACCATCGGCGTGCAACTTTAAAGCACAACCCAAAACCCACTAACCCTAATGGCTAGTGGGTTTCATACTCAACGGTGGGCGTTTGCCGCTTACTGCATGGAATGCAAACCGATCATATTGCCTTCTGTATCATAGACTAAGGCAATAAAACCGTGTTCACCGATAGACATTTTTTCCTTAAAAATACTGCCCCCGTGCGCTGCCGCGCGTTCGGCTTCCACAGCGCAATCTTCACAACTGAAATACACCAAAGTGCTATTGCCACCAGAAGGCACGCCCGCCATTTTCACCAGTGCACCACCCGCACCTTTGGCTTGGCAGTCCATAGGAAACAACTGCATGTCCATTTCAGGGAACATCTCGGCTTTTTCCATTGCGGTTAATTCCCCCTGAAACACCGCCTCGTAAAACGCTTTAGCTCGTGGCATGTCTTGCACATAAATTTCAAACCAACCCACTGGGTTCACTTGCATGATCATTCTCCTTTGATGCTCTGTTATGACTGAGAACTCAGTGTAAAGCGGTGCTACTGACAGCATTCTGTCAGGAGTGTTGCGCTTACTGCACGATTTTGTCAGTGAGGTTTTATTGCCGCTGCCATTAATCTATTCACCCATAAAATGCACAAATTCGCCACCAAATCTGCACAAAACTGCCGTAGAGTTCTTCCATTACACGACGGTTAAAGCTAACGTTAGCGCGGGTTAAAATCACAAAACGTAACAAGGACTCTACACACATGACAGCATCATTCGCTCCCACCAATATTGTGCCATTGGAACAAATCCTCCCAGATGAGCCTTTATTGATGATGGGAGCAGGCCCAGTACCTATTCCACCTAAAGTCGCAGCCGCCAACTCGATTGTGATTAATCACCTCGGTGAAACCATGAACCGTGTGATTGAACAAGTCAAAGTCATGGCAAGCTATGTGTTTCAGACACAATCTTCCCATGTTATGGGCGTGAGCGGTCCGGGTTCAGCCGCGATGGAAATGGCGATAGCCAATCTGCTTGCCCCAGGCTCTAAGGTACTGTGCATTACCAATGGTTATTTCAGCCAACGTTTAGCGGAAATGGCGCGGCGGGTGCGTGCCGAACCCACGATTTTGGAAGTTCCCCCCAACCAAGGGGCAACGGCAGCAATGGTGGAACAGGTGCTACGCCGTGAATCATTCGACGCAATCACTCTCGTACAGGGCGAAACATCCAATACCGTGTGCAATAAAAACTTGGAACAAATTGCCCAAGTCGCCAAAAAATACGGCTGTTTAGTGATTGTCGATGCGGTTTGCACGTTGAGCACCATGCCGCTAGAAATGGACAACTGGCAAGTTGATGCCATCATTACAGGTGGTCAGAAAGGCTTATCGTCGATTCCAGGGGTATCATTACTGGCGTTTTCCGAAGAAGCGTGGGCGCGGAAAATCGCCCCGCGTAAAGAATTACCCTTCCACTGGTGTTTGGATGCACAATTAGCCGACAAATTCTGGAATCAAAAATCCTACCATTACACAGCTCCGGTTTCTGGCATCCTTGCTCTACACGAAGCCTTGCGTTTGGTGTGCGAAGAAACCTTGCCACAACGTTATCACCGCCATCAACGCTGTTCCGAAGCCCTGCAAGCAGGTATTGAAGCAATGGGTTTGCGTTTGTTGATTGAAAAGCAACATCGCTTAAACTCCGTGGTAGGCATTGTTGTACCAGAAGGGGTATCCCCCGATGCGGTGCGTAACCACATGTCGCAAGTGCATAAAGTAGAAATTTCCGGCGCGTTTGGTTTGAATATCGTGCGAATTGGGCAAATGGGCGAACAAAGCCGCGCTCACAACCTGTTCCGCACCTTACATGCGCTGGGTTCAAGTATGCGTGTCGCAGGCGCAAAACTGGACCTACCTGCGGGCATGGCAGAACTGGAACGTTACTTATCCAGCACTCCCGCACAAATCACCCCTGATGTAGTAGTATAACGCTCATCCACAGCTTGACGGGCGATGATGCCATCGTCGCCCTTCTATTTCGGGAAGAGATATGCAACAACTACCCATTGGCATCAGCAGCTTTAGCGAAATTCGCAACAAAGATTACCTCTACGTCGACAAAACCGCGTTAATTGAACAATTAGTTACCAGTGGACGCTATTATTTTTTGTCGCGCCCGCGTCGTTTTGGCAAATCTTTGCTGGTCGACACGCTAAAGGAATTATTTGAAGGCAATGAAGTTCTATTTCGCGGTTTACACCTGCATCCGCACTGGGATTGGTCGAAAAAACACCCCGTCATTAACATCAGTTTCAACGACGGCGTATACACCAGTCGGGAACAGCTAGAACAACGCATTACACAGCAGTTGCTTGATAATGCCCACCGCCTGAACATTATTTTACCTGACGGTAATGATAATGCCCTGTTATTTGCGCGACTGATTGAGCAAGCTCATAAAAGTTTCGGTGAATCCGTTGTGGTGCTGATTGACGAATACGACAAGCCCATTCTCGACCAAATTCTAGACAGTAAACGCGCCGCCGAATTGCGTGACGGGCTGAAAAACCTCTATTCGGTGCTAAAAGGGCGTGATTCACTATTACATTTTTCATTACTAACAGGCGTATCCAAATTTTCACAAGTTTCTTTATTTAGTGGATTAAATAACCTTAATGACGTTACCTTAGATAAACGCTATAGCACATTATGCGGTTATACCCATGCTGATTTAACACAACATTTTGCAACTCACTTACACAACGTGGATATAGCGCAAGTTCAAAAGTGGTACAATGGTTACAATTGGTTAGGCGAATCGGTCTATAATCCATTTGATATTTTATTATTTATCGATAAAGGCAAACAGTTCCGCAGTTATTGGTTTGAAACAGCCACACCTAGCTTTTTGATGACACTCATTAAAAGTGAACATTATTATTTGCCAGAACTAGAGCAGTTTGAAATACAGGATTCTGCTCTAAGTAGTATTGATATTGATAATATACCGATTGAAATTCTATTATTCCAAACAGGTTATTTGACCATTCGTGATACCTTGCAACTGGGGCATCAATTGGGTTTTGTCTTGGGTTATCCCAATATGGAAGTCAAACTCAGCTTAACAACGCATTTACTCAGCTACCTAACGCCTGCGAATAGCCGTGCCGCACAAATCAGTTTGCAAATTTACCGCCAATTAGCCAAACCAGATTTAGAAGCAGTGCGCGATTTATTCAAACGCTTTTTTGCCAGCATTCCACACCATTGGTATCGCAATAATCACATTGACCAATACGAAGGCTATTATGCCAGCCTGTTTTACGCGCACATGGTTGCTAGTGGCGCAACCACCATTCCTGAAGACGTAACATCCATCGGGCAAATTGACCTGACAGTCATAGTCGAAAAAACAACCTTTATCTTTGAATTTAAAGTGCTGGATGCCGAACAAGGCAATGGCAGCGCATTAGCGCAAATCAAAGCCAAACAGTACGCCAATAAATACCAAGATGGGCGTGAATTATATTTAGTGGGCATTGAGCTTAGTAAACAAACCCGCAATATCGTCGGCTTTGTTTGGGAAAAGATTGCATAAATAAAAATGGGCAGCCCGCAAGCTGCCCTAACGCGAGGTGAAATGACTTAAGCGATATGAAAATTGAGAATCTAGGAGTGTCAGGTTGGGAGATTATCAATCCGTTAGAAATCGCCGCTTTCTAAACGTTTTTTCATTTCTTCACGACGTTCTTCTTCGCGTTTTTGGCGTTCATCCTGAATTTCTTTAAAGGTTTTCGCCTGTTCTGGAGTCAAAATCGCCGCAATTTTGGTTTCGCTGTCGGTGCGTAATGTTTTCATTTGATCACGCATTTGCTTTTGCAGCTCATCCATTTTGGTGCGTTGTTCTTTCATGATTTCGTCGAATTTGGTTTTTTGCGCATCGTCCAATTTCAACTTATCTTGCAACATATCACCCATGTGATCGCCACGTCCGCCACCGAAACCGCCGTGACCACCGCAATCACCACCAGGACCTGCAAACGCAAATGCAGATACGCCCATTACACTTACTAAAGCGGCTGTCAGTAATACTTTTTTCATAAAATTCCCCTTGAACATTTTCATCAGTTTTGGTTTATATCGTGCAAGGCTTCTTGCTTGCGATGAGGGAATCATACCGAAGCATTGTGCAAGCTTATTGCCGCAATTGTGCAAAGAGTGTGAAAGTTAAATCAGCGTAAAAATACCTTGTCCAAAGCGGCATTACGCCGCTTCAAACTTGTAACCCACCGAGTAAACGGAATGAATAAGCTCTTGATCTGGCGCGATTTCTGATAATTTCTTGCGCAGTTTTTTAATGTGGCTGTCGATAGTACGATCCGACACAATACGATTGTCGGGGTACACTTTTTCCATGAGTTGATTACGCCCGAAAATACGCCCTGGGTACTGGCGCAAAGCGTCCAATAGCTCAAATTCAACCAGCGTCAACGTGGTTTCCTGCTGACCGTATTTCACCAATAAACGATCCCGATCCAGCACCAAACCCGCTATCGCATCCGTCGCGGATTCCGTCGCCGCCATCGATATAGGTTCGATCACTTGCCAACGGCGTAAAACCGCCTTGACTCGCGCTACCACTTCGCGCGGACTAAAGGGCTTACAAATGTAATCGTCCGCCCCCAATTCCAAGCCCAATAAACGGTCGATTTCTTCCACTCGCGCGGTGAGCATAATGATCGGTACATGAGAAAACTTGCGGATTTCTTTGCAAACTTCCACCCCATCTTTGCCTGGTAACATTAAATCCAACAAGATTAAGGTAGGATGTTCCTGACGCACCCACTCGCTAACCACCGCACCATTGTCTAGCCAATGCGTCTGAAAATTCGCGTTTTGCAGGTATTTACGCAGTAAATCTGCGATTTTTGGTTCATCTTCGACGATTAAGATACGTTCCATGTTGATTATCGCGCTTTAAGTTGCCACAGGTAAGGTCATACAAATCTCTAAACCACCTAACGGTGAATGTGTCGCCTTTAATGTACCATTGTGCGCAACCACAATATTATGACAAATACTTAATCCTAACCCCGCGCCCCCCGTTGCACGGTTGCGCGAACTTTCCACGCGATACAAGCGTTCAAACAAACGTGGTAATGATTCATCTGGCACGCCAGGCGGGGAATCTTGCCAACAAATACTGACTTGACCATTGGATTGCCACGCGGCTAAACGCAATTGCCCTGGTTTGTCGGTATAACGCAAACTGTTTTCCAGTAAATTTTTAAACAACTGTTGCAAACGTTGTGGGTCGCCCTGCACGATCATCACTTGTTGCCCTATGCCGCGCGTATCCAGTTGCAATTGTTGCTCGTGGCATTGCGTGCTGTACAAATCCAACGTTTCGCGCAACAGTGCAATGACATCACAAGGCTCTTTGCGGTAACTGAGTGCGCCACTGTCAGACATCGACAAATCGTAAAGATCATTCACTAAGCGTTGCAAATGGCTCACTTCCTGATGCAAAGAAGCCAACGTCGCCACATCCGGCTGGTTAATCCCGTCTTGCAAAGCTTCAATTTCGCCCCGTAGAATCGCTAATGGTGTGCGCAATTCATGGGCAATATCCGCAATCCACTGTTTACGACACGCCTCATTTTGCTGCAAACGTTCGGCGAGCAAATTGAAATCATTAGTTAATTGTCCCAATTCATCATTGCTAAAACGTGCCATGCGTAAGGTGTAATTCCCATCGGTTAATTGGCGTGTTCCTTGGCGCAAGGCCTGAATCGGGCGGACAAAATGGCGCGACAACCCAAATGCCAGTACGCTGGCTAATAATAAACTGATAAACCCCACGATCCAGATAGTACGTTGCAAACGGTCAGCGAAATCCATGTCAATTTTTTCGGTTAAATTCTGACGCGGATGCAATCCCAAATAACCCACAATCTGATTACCGATCATTAATGCACGAGCATTTTCTGGCACTGGCAAACGCTCATTACCTTTTACCAAATGTCGGTTCTCGTCAAGTAATACGACCCGTGCAATATAACGATCAACCTGTTGGCGCATACGCGAACGCGGCGGCGGCAAACCACCGACGGCTTGCTCTTCATGCCATTTAGGTGGCGGCGGTGGCGGCTCGTCAAACGGTTCTTCACCGTTTGCGGGTAGCATACTGCTGCGAAATGCTCCTGCTATCAGCTTATTCCACACGCGCGGCGTATCTTTCAACGGCTGCCAACCATTATTGGCTTGATAATACTCGACCAACTGCGTTTCTAATTGTGAAAGTGCACGTTTTTCCTGCTCATTAACATAAGCTAAGAAATTGTTATTAAAAGTGTATTGCACCAGAAAAGTCATTCCGCCGATCACTAATAAACAGGCGAGAAATATCGTGGCGAATAGTTTGATACGAATGCTAGACATAATACTGCCCGATTAAACACTTGCAACAGGGAACTAGCTGCAAGTGTACCGAACAATATTAGAGAAAGATAATAGGGGGATAAAACTTATCGGGGAACTACTGAGCTATTTCCAACCAAACGTGACCCTTCGTACCCGACTCTTTAACCTGCAATACCTTAACCTTTTTGCCTGCGGCGATATTGCCTTTAATAGCAGCGTGTTTACCACCCGCATTTTTACTAGGTGGTGAAGAACGCACCGTCGCCCCCCAACTAACGGTATAGGTTTGCCCCGCGACAGGTAGTTCATTGCCTATCGATAAGCCTTTTTCTGCCCAATGCCCATTCACAAATTGTCCGGCATAAATCCACCCCGCTGATGCTGCAACCGCAGGTGTTTCTTGGGTTGTGGCAGTGGTTGCCTCGGTCGGTGCGGAAGGTGCAGGCGTATTGGTTGTCGCTGCATCAGTGCCGCCAGTTGTCGCGCTCATGGTTGCGTTAGTCGTTATGACTTCAGTTGCAGGTGGGGTTACGGTTGTAGGTGTGCTAGTATCCGCCGATGATGCGGTGGTTGCGCCTGTCGTTTGTTGCTCTGTTATTCTACTTTCGATTGGTGTTGGCGTTGGCGCACTAGGTGCAACGGTAGCAACTGTCGGTGTCACCACAGTGGTGTCCACTGTTGGAGCAGCTCGTTCTGGCGTATCGTTAATCGATGCAGCCGCCATGACAGGTGCTGGCTGGGTATCACTAGGTGGTGGTGTGGTCGTTGCATCACCACTATTTAATGAGTGATTAAATAAGAATGCCGTACCCGTCAGTAAAAATACTGACCCCGTGACGAGACCAATTAACTCGCGCTTCATTTGCTGCTTGCGACGGTTTGGACGATCAAGACCCCATTGATTTGTCATTTTGAAACTATCCTTGCTTTAGTGTTTTTGCATTTCAGCTATAGAGGATAGCAAAGATTGTGCCGCTTATCAGTGATCAATTATTATTCTTTTATCAGATTGCGCGGCAGACATCACCCTTACGTCGACTACTCTCAGCACGAGTCAGGGCGGGGATGGAGTGCTTGGTGGCGTAGCCGCCCTAAATCCCTCTCCTCTCAACGTTTATTGCGCATCATCCGGTTAGAACTGCCGCATAACGCTTCACAATCGTATTAACTGCACAAAAAAACGATAATGATCGGTATGCAGCGACGACAAGCCTTTAAATACGAACTCATGCCCAATGGTGAAACGCAGCGGCTAATGCGCCGTTTTGCGGGGTCGTGCCGTTTCGTGTACAACAAGGCACTGGCGTTGCAGAAAGAAAACTATGAGGCAGGAGCGAAGCACCTTAGCTATGTAACAATGGCGGCGTGGCTTCCCGCATGGAAGCGTGAAGAGGGGCAGGAATGGCTAAAAGATTCCCCCTCACAAGCATTGCAACACGCCCTCAAGGATTTGGACAAAGCTTACCAGAATTTCTTTGCCAAACGTGCTGGATTCCCGCGTTTCAAGCGTAAGGGCAGTGGCGATAGTTTTCGCTATCCCGACCCCAAACAAATCAAACTCGACCAAGGTAACAGCCGCATTTTCCTGCCAAAATTGGGCTGGATACGCTACCGCAACAGCCGCGAAGTATTGGGTGAAGTGCGCAATGTCACGGTTTCCTGCAAGGGCGGCAAATGGTTGGTGAGCATCCAGACTTGGCGGGAAGTAGAATTACCCGCCACACAAGCAACCACGGCTATCGGCATCGACCTTGGTATCGCACGGTTTGCCACACTGTCTGACGGCAGTTACATTGCCCCACTCAACAGTTTTAAAAGCAAAGAAGCCAAACTCGCCAAATACCAGCGGCGCATGGCGCACAAGCAAAAATTCAGCAATAATTGGAAGAAAGCCAAGGCTAAAGTCCAAAAAATCCACACGCAAATCGCCAACGCCCGCCGCGATTTCCTGCACAAAGCCACGACCACGATCAGCCAAAACCACGCGCTCGTGTTCATCGAAGACTTGCAGGTACGGAATATGTCCAAATCAGCGGCAGGTACGGCAGACAATCATGGCAAGCATGGGGTCGCCGAGCGTAGCCGAGGTGTTGCCCAGAAATCCG
>CAZEQX010000060.1:0-13543 GCA_964514635.1 uncultured Thiothrix sp. | reverse complement strand
ACCCACACCATCAGCTTGGAAGGCTGAGGTTCTACCATTGAACTACACCCGCCTAGACCTTATCACTTCGCAATACGAAGTAGCTGAACGTGCAAACTAAATCAAAATGGTGGAGGGGGAAGGATTCGAACCTTCGAAGTCTGTGACAACAGATTTACAGTCTGCCCCCTTTGACCGCTCGGGAACCCCTCCAGCTTGAGAGGCCGACATTGTGTATTAATCATTTCACAAAGTCAACCTTAAAAGCAGAAAATTGAAACTGTATTGACGATTTAACTTAATTAGCTTTTCGTCAAAAGCTCACCGTGAAGTGAAGGCGCAATCATAGAGTGATTGTTCAATTTGTGCAAGAAAATATTTCGTCTTTTTTTAAAAAACTGCCTTTACTGTTATTTGCCCAAAAACCCTGTATTGGTATCGATTTTGTAGATCAAGTCCATACTCTGCTGCACCCCTGTTTGGGCTTCAAGCTGGAGATGCTTATTAATTTGGTAGGTAATTGCCAATCGTTGCAGCGAATCAAACAGCCCCACGATATAACGCACATACAATTTAGGCCCCAAACGTTTCCCCAAGGCCAATTCGCTTTGTTGAATATCACCATTTTTGGCTTTCAGCTTGACATCATCCAAGCCTAAACTGCCACCAAATTGTTGCGCTAAACTTTCACCACCTGCAATACCTAATCCGGTGATGGCTTCGGTCAGTAATGAGGATTGATCCCCCGTCAAACCAGACATAGCACGTCCGGTAAGCAAATAGCTTAATGTATCGCTTTGGGTTTGTGTCGGCGATGAAAAGAGTGTGGATTCTGGTTGTTTCACCGTCCCCGCCAATGCAATACCAACAGTAATATCCCCATCTTCGACTTCACGCACGGCTTTAACATCTAAACCTGGGTTGTCTAATGCACCATTAAACATCAAACGCCCTTTTTCAATGGTTAAGTTCTGACCGTAAGCTTTGTAAATACCGTCCACAACATTTAACGCACCTTCGGCGATTATGTCCTGTCGTGTACGCAGTACCCGCAATTTACCCGTTAATCGCGCATCCAAACCAAACCCTGAGAACTTCACTTTATCACCCAGCTCAATCAGGACATTGGGTGTGATATTCATGGGTACATCTTTTTCTGCAATGGTAACGGACTGCCGTGCCGCCCGCCGCCCGACAATCACCACATCATCAGAATAGGCACTTGCGCCTTGTGGCAATTCGCGTAAAGTGACGGTGGTTTCGGGAATCCGAACTGTTCCTGTGATCGCAACATTTGCCGGACTCACCTGCAATTGCAAATCCGGCGAAACCAACGCTTGGATTTCATGCGTATTCATCAATTGCAGATTGTTTCCCTGCAAATTCACCTGCGCTTGCCAATGGGGTAAATCAGCCAGCGACAATACACCATTGGCTTGCAATGTGCCCTGTCCCGCCTGTAATGAACCGCTAATCGCAGCGTGCGCCGCATCTTGGGAACGCATGGTGAGATTCATGCGTTGTAACGTTACCCCTGTTTCCGGCAAATGCACTTGCGCATCCAGCAGACGCACTTCACCCATGACATTTGGCTTACTCAAACTACCGCTAATACTAACCGAACCTTCTGCACGACCTTTAAGCTGTTCGATTTGTGGGGAAAAGCGTTCCATCCAACTAATGTCTGGCATGTCAGCGGTAATCGTAGCATCAATGCGGTGATTGCCTTTGTTAGGCGACAGCGTAATACTCCCCTGCTCTTGAACTGTGCCGTATCCGGTCAAAGCAAATTGTGCACTGGTATCCAATTGCCGATCATTCAAACTCAGATTCGCTTGCGCATTGCTGTAACGCAAGGTTTCACGTTTACCATTACTACTGATAATCGTCACCGCACTATCGGGTAAACGAATATCGACTTTAGCCTGTGGTTTGCCACCGCGCTGCTCGAAACGATAATCCGCATCCACACTACCCGCTAAATCCACAGTATTCGGCAACCACGGACGTGCCATTACCAACGGCATTTGTCGCACCACACCTGTTACCGTTAAACCTTGCGCCCCCCATGTCGGTTTTGCGCACAACTTCGAGCCTTGGTGCGTCAAACACACCTCAGAACTGCTAAAACTTTTTGCACCCGCCGTTAAATTCACGGGTGAAGCCAAATCCCACGCCCCCGCTGGTGTATCACGCAAAGCCAATTGGGAAATCGTGCCACGCCATTGGTTATCTTTCCAACCGCCATTCGCGCGGAAATCCACTTTGCCATCAGGATGCGTCACTTGCGCAGTCAGTTGGTGATTTTCCACCGCGCCCGAACCATCCACTTTCGCAGATTTAATGACCGTATCACCCGTTTTGAAATCTTTCACATTGCCTTGAATGGTGTAACGTGTACCATCTTGGCTGGCTTTTAGATCAATCGCCCCCAAACGGTAATCCTGAAACCGCAATTGCTTACCCTGCAAATCCGCCTGAATGGTTGGCTGCGTGAGTTTGCCTTTGAAAATACCCTCACCTTGCAAACTGCCTTCCAAACCTTTCCACGCTTTGGCGAGGTTTTTCGCATCGACTTTCCACTGCAAATCGAAAGGTTCAGTCGCTTGCCCCGAAACCGCCACGCGATTATTCCCCGATTCGACCTGTAAATCTTTCGCCAATAAACGTTGTTGCCCCCATTCCAACAAACCTTTAGCTTTCAGGTCATAACCTTCCAGCTTGCCGTTGAGTTCATTAATGGCCAATTGCAACTGCGAACCGTCCGCCTGCCCAACTAATGTACCGTTGCCTTTAGCATTACCATTGAGTTTGGGGTAAAGCTGCGTAAGTTTCGGCGCATCGATTTGCCATTTCACTTCGACCTTATCGGTGGCTTGCCCGCTGGCTTGTAAACGATTGTCGCCCACCAAAGCGTTCAAAGCTTTAACATTAAGTAGCTTGCCGTTCCAATCACCCTGCCCTTTAATGTCTACAGGGTATTCGCGTAACTTGCCTTGTAATTGCGTGATATTCAGGCTGATTTGGGTTTTATCACCTTGCAAACTACCGCTGGTTTGTAGCATTGTGTTTAAGTTTGCAGGCAAATCGGCAACAAACGGCTGTGGATTTAGTTGTTTACCTTGAATATCAGCCTGCCACGCGAAGCCTTGATCCCACGCGATATGTCCCTTGGCTTGCGCTTCGCCCGCCGCACCTTGTAACTGCAAGTTTTCCACCTGCATATCATCGAACGTACCTTGGCTTTTCAGTTGCCCTTTATAACGTGGGTAATTTGCATACTGCCAATCCGCCTCACCCAGCAAAGTGTAATGCAGCAATTCCCCACCGATTTGCCAATGCGATTTCCCCACACCCCACGTTTGGCTATCGGCATCCAATTGTAATTGCGTGTCTAACTCATGCGGCTTGCCCAATGCCATCGTGCCGTTTAAGGTCGCCGTTACTGTACCTTTGTCATCGAATAATTGCGCGTGAAGGTTGTCAACGTGCAAATGTCCGTCACGCGCTTGTGCAGTCAACACCACGTCGCGCAATGCCGTCAGGGTTTCACCATCCCAAATTTCCAGCGTATCGATACTGACCTGTTGCGCATCCACATTCACGGGCAAGATAATCGCAGGTAGGTCAAAGGGTTCATCGCTTGCAGAAGCATCAACCGTAGGTTTCAGACGCACCACCAGTTTACCAACGTGTAGCTGTTCCACATGCACCGTAACGGGCGAACCCAAATCCAAACTGTGCTGCAAAGTGACTTGTTGCGCTTCCACCGCCGTGGTGTCGTCTTGCCATGCCACTTTGTCGGCGGTTAAACGTTGCGCCAGCACGCCATCCAAGCCTTCCAACGTGAGTTCTGGCAATAAACCTTGAGCCTGTTCTGCCAGTAATTTCGTGCCCGTGTTGGAAAGCCCCAAAACCGCAACCGTTCCCGCCCCCAGTAGCAACAAAATCAACAGCACCAATAAGGGCTGTAACAGCAGATGTTTAAACCAACGCATCACAGGTCTGGCCCTAAGCTAAAGTAGAAATGCACATCGCTTTGCTTGTCTTTTGGCACGGCGACATCCAGACGAATCGGTCCTAAAGGCGATTTGTAACGCGCTCCAACCCCCGCCCCCACTTTCATGGTGAGATTTGCTGTATCATCGAATGCATTCCCCGCATCGACAAAAGCTGCTGCACTGATTTTATCAGCGACAGGGTGTTCGTATTCCAAACTACTGGTGATCACATGTTTACCACCGATCACCTCCCCACTGCTGTTGGTTTCGCCTAATGACTCAAAATCATAACCCCGCACCGAACTTTGCCCACCTGCGAAGAAACGCAGCGATTTAGGCACTTCATCAAACTCATCGGTTAGCGTTGATCCCACACTACCTTGAGCAATCACTTTACCCTGATTATCAAAGGTATGTAGGTATTTACCCTGCACTTTGCCTTGCAGAATATTTTGGTCACTGAGAATACCCTTACGCGCCCCTTTCACCTCCGCTAACACCTGCCAACCTTCGGAAGGAAATAGCAAATCGTTGCTTTTGGTTTTTTTGACGCGCCCCCCTAGCAAAGCCATTTGGGAACGGGTTTCATCTTCACCCGTTACTTGCGTGGTTTCATCGAGGTAATTAATGAAAATGGTTTGCTGCCAATCATCATCACTGCGACGGTTATAATCAACGCCGAGTTTAAAACCTTCGCTCTTAATGTCGTTGTTATCGCTTTTTTGCCAACCCGCTGAAAAGCTGGTGTATTCGTGCTCAGGACTCCACAACGGTACTTTATAAGTGGCTTCAACCGCCTGTTCTTTCTCGCCGACTCGCCCTTTTGCCGTGACTTTATGACCTTTTTGGTTGACCCAATGCGCTTCCATGCCTGCCTCAGTGCGCATTCCCGTATCCGTACCGTAGCCGATTTGCCCTGTATAGGAATAACGCTTGCGGCGTTGCGCGACAATCTCTACCGGAACAGCTTGCCCTTGCTCCGCTTGTTGGTACTGCCCGCGCACCTGCACATCGCTGTAATAACCACTACCTTCCAGAATACGCTGTTGTTTCAACAACTGTTCACCATTATAGGTATCACCTTGTTGCACCCGAATATAACGGCGCAGATGCTTGTCATCTAACACATCCTGTTCAACACTTACCTTGCCGACTTGATAACGCTGCCCTGTATCAAAAGCGATTTGTACCACCGCCTCCAGCGTATCTGGATCAACTTGAATCTCGCGTGTTACATATTTCGCATCAAAAAAGCCCAAATTATTCGCGGTGCGTGTCAGGTTCGCCTTAAAATCTTCGTAGGCCTGATGCACCAAAATATCACCCGCACGATAGGGCGGCTGTGCCAATAGTGCTTGAAACTCAGGTAACTGTTTCCCGCTGCCTTCAACGTCGATTTGCACCCGTTTGACACGCACCGGATCACCCGCTTTAACGGCGATATTCAAAGCCAAACAATTCGCTTGGCGCGTTGGGGTAATGTTAAACTGCGCCGAGTAATACCCCATCGCTTCTGCACCTTCTGCTAGTTTTTCGTGCGATGAGTCAATAAAACGCTGCACGCGCTCGGCAGGCGAATCACACTTTAGGTTGCGCAACGATGGCAAAAACGCTTTCAGGTTGTCGGCCAATTCCTCACTCGCCCCCTGCACATTCACTTTCACAGGGGATTCGCTGGGTTTAGAAGCTTTGTCATCTGTCGTTTGAAAAAACGCCGCCAATCCCACAGCGGGGGAAGCCGCACTCAGCAAACAGAGACTCCATATTATTTTTTTCACCGTGCAGCTCCCAAGTTCGTATTTTTGCTTTAACCATCGCTGACGATGGACAAACGCGGGGCTTTATTACTGCTCAAAAGCCCAACGTAGGATAGCGTCTTGCAACCGCCGCCCACTGCCACCGGATTCAGCACCATTGTGTTGTAACACTACCACTAATCGCTTGCCCGTGCGGGTCAACATATAACCAGCGATTGCCGTAGCATCGCGTAACGTCCCCGTTTTCATGTGGCTACGCCCGCGCAAATCATCGTTTTTAAACCGCTCAGCCAATGTGCCATCTTCGCCGAATAATGGCATAGAAGCCATAAACTCCGGCATGTACGGATCACGCCACGCACTTTCCAAGAGCTGACCCAATTGTTGCGCGGTAATGCGTTCATCACGCGACAAACCCGCACCGTTTTCCAGCACCATACCTGTTAGATCAATACCAGAAGTCGCCAATAACATCTGCACAGCCTTTTGGCCTTTTTCCAACGTTGCGGGTGCGCCACCCAAATGCGCCCCCACCGTCAACAACAATTCCCGCGCCATGACGTTATTGCTCCATTTATTAATGAAGCGGATTTGTTCACCCAGCGTGCGTGACTCATGCTTATGCAGCAACGTGTCACCTGCTTGCAATTCACCGACTTGCAATTTACCGTTAAACGTTCCGCCCTGCGCCTGCCACACATCACGAAACGCATTAAACACATGCTCTTCTGGTGTTGACATCACGCGCATGATGAAGTTTTTCCCACAACCTTGCGCATAAGTTCCCGTAATTTTGACGCTCGAACCCGTGTGGCTGAAATACGGGTGATAATCACCTTTCGTACAGCTTTCGCGTGCCGACAACTGCACTTGGTTATCAATCTGCAAGCCTGGTACAGCAGGAAAAGCGGAAATATTCACCCGTTTGTTGGCAACATCTGGTTCAAACAAAAAGCGAGTTGCCTGAAAGTTATACATTAATGCCGACGGCGGCGCGTTATAAACCTTTGAAGGTTCACCATCAAATGCGGCTGGGTCTTGTGGCGGTAAACTGAAAAAACTGTTGTCCACCACCAAGTTACCTGTAATCGATTTTACGCCTTTGAGCTGAACGTCATGTAATAACTGCCAAAAAGCTTCATCCGTCAAAAACGGATCACCAAAGCCCTTTAAAATCAAATCCCCCTGCAAAACCCCATTAGCAACCGTACCGCGCGTCCACACTTCGGTTTTCCAAGTATAAGCAGGGCCTAACAATTTTAATGCCGTCCACGTCGTCACCAGCTTCATGGTCGAAGCCGGATTACGCGGTACATGATCATTATGTAGCACTAAAGGGGCATTTGCGTTCAAATCACGAATGTAAACACTCAAATGATCCGACGGAATGCTGTCTTTTTGCATCATCGCCAGAATGTCATCCGGCAGATCGTGCGTTTGTTGATGACGAATCAGGGTTAATTCTGCTGGTTGTGGTACGGCGATATTGGGTTTTGCCTGTAGTGGATTTTCCATACCCCACGCGAGGTTTGTGCCCCCAGCAATAATCGCAACGGCGATAACAGTAGATTTCAACATGTATAGATGAATGGTGTCGGTGTTGAAGGTTTTATAACCAGCCCTGTACCGTTCCAAGCCTGAACGATACTAAATGACTGCCAGTTCCAGCACTTCAATTCCCGTCGGGGTATAACGCCAGCGCAGATCAAAATCATACAAACGCATAGCATACACACGCTCATCCGCCAGCCCATGACGGTAAGAAGGCCGAGGGTCTTGATGCAAGATTTGTTCTATCAGAAGGCGTACATTCGTGTTGAGTCGCTGCTGTTGCTGTGCACATTGCTGACCCGCCAGCACCGAAAACTGTACATTACCTTGCAATGCCTGCGGCGCATCTGCTGCAAATCCAGCACTTGCCTGATAAAGCGCATCAGCATACGGCAAGTACGGCTTAATATCCAATACTGGCGTACCATCCAGCAAATCAACGCCCGCTAATGTCAATGTTATCTTACTCCCCTGCTGCTGAATGCCACATAACTGTGCAACTGACAAACCCAGCGGATTCGGGCGAAACGTTGAACGTGTGGCAAACACCCCCAACCGCGCATTTCCCCCCAAACGTGGTGGGCGCACGGTCGGCTTCCAACCCTGTGCAGCCGTAGCGTGGAACACGAATATCACCCAAATGTGTGAAAAACCTTCCAACCCACGCACGCTTTCTGGCTGATTAAAAGGTGCAACCAATTCCAAGGTAGCACGCGCTTCCGTCACCAAATTCGGTTGACGTGGAATCCCGAACTTTTCCTTATAGGGCGAACGAACATAACCGATGGGAGAAAAGGCAACCATCATTCACCACCTAAGCTTTCGTAATGTGTTCCAATGTTTGTAAACCGTCGCCCGTCAAGGTAAACGCTTGCCCAAACCCCATCACAAAACGTCCGCTTTGTGGTTTCAGTCGGAACAACACGAAATCACCCAAACCACGCAATACACCTACCACTTCACCCAATCGTGCCTGCATAGCATCCAATAACAACGTGGCTTCGGGCGTTTCCCGCGCTACGACTTCCGCACTGCATTGGTAAGTAGCGCGAGTACGCGCAAAGATTTGGCGGGTATTTTGTTCATCAGCAATCAACATAACCGCAACGTTCGGATGCCGTAACAAATCTTGCGTATGGCTGGCCAACCCACTAATAAAAATATAGAAATCACCCGATTCACCACGAATAAACGGGGCGTAACTAATGGCTGGATTACCATTGGTATCCAGCGTGGCTAATTGCAACGTTTGTTGAGTCGTCAGCAATTGTAGTAACTGACTAGCGGGCGATTGATTCATGAACCTTTTCCAACATTAAATAGACTAATAGAAACGAGAACTTGTAGTGCAGCAGATTATCCGTCATTCATTGAAGTGCTGATTCGTTAAGCGCATTATACTTTTGCAACTTTTTTCTTACTGCCAACTCATAACATAACAAACATAAACAATGGAGCAGTCAGCATGAGCGTTAAAACCATTCTGTCATCTTTTTCGGGGCAAATATTCGCCACCCTAGTCGGTTTGGCCATCGTTTCCGCTTGCACATTAGAAACCAAAACCCAAGCGAATACTGGCCTGAGTTTAAAACATAGCACTTGGCAATTAAAAACATTAGATGGCAATACCGTAGTTAGTGAAAGACCTTTAACCTTAAATTTTGATGATAGTCGTTTAAGCGGCTACTCAGGTTGCAATAGCTTTTTCGGCAGCTACGTCGGCAGTCATGATGGCGTATTTAGCACAGGGGCAATTGGCGCAACCAAAATGGCGTGCGGTGGGGAACGCGACCAAATCGAACAGCACTTTCTCAAACAACTCTCACAAGCCAAACAATTCGCGCTAAGTCGGGAACAACTGCACTTACTGGATGAAAATCGCAAAATTCTACTGACATTTAATGCGACCAAACCAACGCAAACCAGCACCACGCCTTGAACTCACAAACAAAAACGCCTGCACGATGGCAGGCGTTGTGAGCAGAAAATCTGGCTTATTTTTGCGCCATTAATTTTTCGTACTTCAGTTGTAAGTCAGACTGACTTTCCACATGCTCTGGATCGTGCGGGATGCAATCGACAGGGCAAACCGCTACGCATTGTGGTTCATCATAGTGACCAACGCATTCCGTGCAACGAGTAGGATCAATCACATAAATCTCATCGCCCGCTGAAATGGCTTGATTGGGGCACTCTGGTTCACATACATCGCAGTTAATGCATTCATCGGTAATCATCAATGCCATAAATTACTATTCCTCTACTTCAAAATAAGTTGGCGCATTCTAACAAGTGGGCGTGAAGCGTAACATTAACCGGAATCAATATCACACTACTGAATCAGCGTGAATGCTGTTATTCCAGCCCACGCTCGGTACGCACCTGCACGATTTTTTGTTTCAATGCTGCTAATACATGCGGGGCTACAAAGCGCGACACATCCCCGTTTAAAATAGCCACTTCTTTCACCAATGTGGAAGAGATAAAGGAATAATTTTCGCCAGGCATTAAGAAGACAGATTCCACTTCCGGCGCGAGGCTACGGTTCATGCTGGCTAATTGAAATTCAAATTCAAAATCCGCCACTGCACGCATTCCACGAATCAAAACCGTCGCGTTTTGCTCGCGTGCAAAATTAACCAATAAGCCTTCAAAACCAATGACTTTGACATCATCCATGCCTTCTGCCGCCAGTTCTTCTTTGATCATATTGACTCGTTCTTGCAAAGAGAACAGCGGTTTTTTCTTAGGGTTCGAGGCAACCCCGACCACAACACGTCGATACAAGATGCGCCCCCGGCGGATCAAATCGAGATGCCCTTTGGTAATTGGGTCAAATGTACCAGGATAAACAGCAGTTACTTCCATAAAACAAGCCACTAAGGTAAATGATGATAAATATCACGCATTTGTAGCATCGAATGGTGCATTGCACAATAGGTAGGCACTGGCAATGCACTAGGAGCACTACCAGAGGTCAAAAAAGACTGCCGAAATGGGGCATAACACTCACAATATGCGTAATATTGCACCATCACACCCGTCGCATGGGCGAAAATTGTGCCAAGATAAACAGACCACTCGCCATCACCACAATGCTAGGCCCTGCTGGTGTATCCCATTGCAAAGCCATCGCGATGCCACCAAATAAAGCCAATAACCCCGCAACTACCGCTAACACCGCCATTTGTTCCGGCGTGCGTGCGAATTGCCGTGCCGTCGCAGCAGGAATAATCAACAGAGCAGTTAGCAGTAACACCCCCACGATCTTCATTGCCACCGTCACCATTAGCGCAATCAGAAGCATGTAAATCCCACTAATCCACCACACTTTCACCCCTTCGACTTGCGCCAATTCGGCATGAACCGTAAGAGCCAATAACGGTCGCCAAATCCACCACAACACAAGGCAAACCGCGCCCGCTAAACTCCATGCCAATAACAAATCCGTGCGACTCACCGCCAAAATGTCGCCGAATAAATACGCCATTAAATCCACGCGCACCGTCGGCAGAAAGGTCAACGCCACCGTTCCCAAGGCTAACGCGCTGTGCCCAATAATGCCCAATAACGTATCACTACCCACACGCGGATTATGCTGGACATACAACATCAACAAGGCCACTGCCGCACACACCAACAAAATCCACAGGTTAATGTTCATGCCCGTCAAAAACCCCAACGCCACACCCAATAATGCCGAATGCGATAAGGTATCCCCGAAATACGCCATGCGTCGCCAGAGCAAGAACACACCCAATACGCCCGCCATGACCACAATTGCCATACCCGCAACAATGGCACGGATAATAAAATCATCAAACCACTCAGTCATTACCCGCTCCCCGTTGTGCGCTTGCCAATGGCACAACGCAGCCATGCATATCGTGTTGATGATCGTGATGATGAGTATAAATCGCCAATCCTGCTGTGGAATGCAACGAACCAAACAAACGCAAGTATTCGGGGTGACGCGACACCGCCTCCGGTTTGCCTGAACAACAAATATGCCCGTTTAAGCACAAAACTTGATCCGTCGCTGCCATGACCAAATGCAAGTCGTGTGACACCATCAATACCCCATAACCGTGTTGCTGTTTCAAACGACTGATTAATTGGTACAGTTCTGCCAACCCTGACACATCCACACCTTGTCCTGGCTCATCTAAGACCAGCAAATGCGGTTGGCGTAATAATGCGCGAGCCAATAACACCCGCTGCAATTCCCCACCCGACAAAGATTGCACCGCTTGCCCCAACAAGTGTTCGACACCAATGTCTTGCGCCACCCGCACAATTGCCATGCGGTCGTGTTTGGGTAGACTCAAGCCTATAAAACGTTCAGCAGTTAAGGGTAACAAACGGTCCAACTGAAATTTCTGCGGCACATAACCAATGCGCAAATTTGGCATCCGCCAAACCTTACCCTGATCTGCCGCTTGTAAACCCAATAAGACTTTGAGTAAAGTGGACTTCCCCGCACCATTAGGACCAATCACTGTCAGCGCGTGTTCGGGGAACACTTCCAAACTGACATCTTGCAAAATCGTGCGCTGCCCCAGTTGTAAAGAAATGTTTGCTAACGAGGCCAAAACCGTGGTGGACATTTGACTAGACATTGTTGCGTCGTTGTTTCGCCGTTATGATTTAGAGAGTAAAAAATGAAACGTATTCTAGCGAGTTTCTTGTGCTTGTGTGTTCCTGTTTTAACATCCTGCCAAGACACGCAGCATAATACTCGCCCACTGGTGATTAGCACCATCAAACCGATTCACGCCTTGGTGTACCGTATTGCAGGTGGCGCACAAAGCCCACTGGAATTACGCCAATTATTACCCGATGGCGCATCACCACACCATTATGCTTTACGCCCGTCGGAAATGCAGAGTTTGGAACAAGCGAAGGTCATTTTTCGCATTGACCCTGCATTGGAAACCTTCCTGAACAAACCATTAGCAGGCTTACCCACTAACACATCGGTCATCGCACTAACTAACAGCCAAGGTGTACAGCTTTTACCCAATCGCACGCCACACCATGATACAGACGAACACGCAACAGAGCACCATGACGACACCATTGGGACTAATGCCAATAAGGACTTGCACATTTGGTTGAATCCGCAAAATGCTTTGGCAATGAGCCATACCATTGCTGAAGCATTATCCAAACTCGACCCCGCACATCAGGCAGATTACCAACGCAATGCGCAAGCATTACAACAGCAAATCCAAACCACGGACCAACACATTCGCAACCAGTTACAAGGCTTGCAACAAAAACCCTACCTCGCCTTCCATGATGCGTGGCAGTATTTTGACAAAAGCTATGGGCTGAATTTCGCAGGGGCTGTGACATTGGATGTGGCACGTTTACCAGGAGCACGCCATGTACAAGACATTCGCCACATCATTGAACAGGAAAAAGCCGTTTGCCTATTTCAAGAACCACAGTTTCCGCCAGCATTAGTCAAGACACTGGCGGAAGGCAGCAAGATAACAGTGGGGGAGTTGGATCCGTTGGGTATGAAACTACCACTGGATGAGAATACCTACACACAATTGTTGCAAACAGCAGCCGATAGCTTCACGCATTGTTTGCAATAGCTTAGTTCAGACCTAAATCCAATAATGGCATGGGTTCGCGGCGGCTTTCACGCAATGCCCCGCCAACGTATTCAAAACGTTGCCCATTGCCTGCGCCTTTTGAACGGTACAAACTCATGCGAAACGCACAACCGCCACGCAGCATGACGATATTGCGATCCCGCATCTTTAGTTGCACGTTCGCCCCCCTGACAGTATGCACTAAATCATCGGCAAACACGGGATCACCGCGTTTGAGAATCCGAATGTCTTGATTGGCACTTTTTGCTGTCACTTTACCGCGTTTGGAAAGCACTACACCCGACTGCTCACGTCCTGTGACGATTATTGTCGCTGACATAAATCTACTCCCTAATTTAGCTCTGGATTTACCCACACTATCCTTGATAAGGATAGCTCACAGAAAACAGCCTGTAGCTGTTTTCTTATGAGGCTCAGAACCAAATGCAGGAAATTTCTGACAAACAGCAATAACTTGTATTTTAAGCAAAAATATTTTTATATTGCGATAAATTAATAGTAAAAAGTTATGATGGCAAAATAAATTCGCCATGCATGAGGTCGTCTAATGTCTCGCGCTGGCGAATGACGTGCACCGCGCTGCCGTCGACCATGATTTCCACCGCACGCGGGCGCGTGTTGTAGTTGG
>CAZEQX010000059.1:0-13679 GCA_964514635.1 uncultured Thiothrix sp. | reverse complement strand
TCTAAGTGGTCTGCCCATGCCTGCATCATGGCGATACGTTCCGCCATGTAGTCGGTGCGGTTATAGGCGGCGCGAATCTTGTTCCCGTCTTTGTGGGCAAGCTGGCGTTCAATAGCGTCTGGATTCCACCCCAATTCATTCAGCAGCGACGAAGCCATACCCCGAAAGCCGTGCGGGGTCATAGTGTCATTGTCATAGCCCATTGTGCGTAATGCGGTTCTAACCCCGTTATCGGATAGCGGCTTGCTTGCACCTCTGGCAGAGGGGAAAACGTACTTAAACCGCCCTGTAAGTGGGTACAGTTCCCGCAGGATTGCCACCGCCTGCCGTGACAGCGGCACAATGTGCGTGCTTTGGTTGGCTTGCTTAACGTGGGTTGGTGCTTTCATGCGTCTTACTTCAATCGTCCACGTTGCGGCATCTAAGTCGATTTCTGACCATTCGGCGGCGCGTAATTCGCTAGGGCGCAACATAACCAAGGGGGATAACTGCAAGGCACAGCGCACCACAGGCGAACCTTGGTACAAGTCTATATCCCGCATCAACTGCCCGACCTTCATCGGGTCTGTGATCGTGGCGAAATGCTTTTTAGAACGCGGCTTCAGGATGATGCGGTTATCAATATCCGCCGCAGGGTTACGGCTGGCAAGTTCCAGCGTCACCGCGTACTTGTAGACCTGTAGGATGTATTGCTTCACACGGCGTGCGGCTTCTTGTGCGCCTCTGCTTTCGACACGCTGTACCACGCGAATAATGTCACTGGGAGTCACTTGGTTAATGTTGAACTTGCCCAACCACGGGAATACATCGCGTTCCAGATAGCTGCTGGTGCGGTCAATATGACTTTGTGACCACGTTGGTTTGTTGCGCTCAAACCATTCCCGCGCAATCGCTTCAAAACTATTGGCAGTAATGTCAGTACGAGCGGCTTTAATGGCTTGCTTGTGTCCAGAAGGGTCAACACCTCGTGCTAACAAGGCTCTCGCGTCTTCGTGTTGTTCGCGTGCCTGCTTCAAGCTCACTTCAGGGTAAGAACCAATGGTCAGCGTTTTGGTTTTGCCGTCCATGCGGTAGTTGTACCGCCAAACCTTCTTACTACCCGCCTTAACGTGCAAATACAACCCGCCACCGTCGGATAAGTTCAGCGGTTTGCCGTCTGCCTTACAGGTAGCATTTTTCACTTTAGAATCAGTTAGTTTTCTGACCATTGTTTGTATGAACTCCGTGTTATTAACGCCATACAAACAATAATACAAACATTTGAGTGGGATAGAGTGCGACACGATGGGACAGCATGAAACAAAAAAGCTGTTTCAAGTCACTGTTTAGAAAAGGATTTGGGACAGAATGAGACAGGATAAGACAAGTAATTGGTCGGGACGATAGGATTTGAACCTACGACCCCCACACCCCCAGTGTGATGCGCTACCAGGCTGCGCTACGCCCCGACCGAAGGGGGAGAAGCTTACCGTAACACTCCGTGAAGCTCAAGTAGATTTGTAAGAATTTGTGCAAACAATACCTGAAGTCACGAAATTGCTAGACTATCCGCCCAATAGCACGAGTATTTTTTCCAGCTCGTGAATGAGTGGTGTCATGTCGTTTCCCTCAAGAATTAGGGGTTCAGGACAAGCTTGAATGGCATTGGCGTCATCCAACAACTTCTGTTGCACTTGGTCAATCGTATAGCCTTGCTCGTATAGCAAGGCTCGGATTTCACTCACAAAAACAACATCGTCTCGCTGGTAATAACGCCGATTGCCACGACGCTTTATCGGTTTAAGCCTAGGAAACACCTGCTCCCAATTACGCAACACATGCGGTTTGACGGCACATAACTCGCTAACTTCACCGATACTAAAATAGGGCTTGCTTGGAATAAGCGGCAAAGCTGCATTAAGCTGCGTCGCTAGTTCCTGCATATTCCTCAACCCGTTGTTTGAGCTTTTGCCCTGGACGGAACGTCACCACTCGTCGAGCGGTAACGGGAATTTCTTCCCCAGTCTTAGGGTTACGTCCTGGACGTTGCGTCTTATCACGCAGCATAAAATTGCCAAAGCCCGACAATTTCACGTTTTTACCCGTTTCCAACGCATCCCGAATTTCTTCAAAAAACAGCTCCACCAAATCCTTAGCTTCGCGTTTATTCAGACCGAGTTCCTCAAACAAATGTTCGACCATATCCGCTTTGGTCAGTGTTATTGTCATCTACATTCTCCCTGTTTTTAACGTAAGACTGCGCCTACTTCTTCCTGAAGTGAAGCCACGATAGTATCCACCATGCGATTAATTTCCGCATCTTCCAGCGTGCGCGTAGCATCTTGCAGAATCAAGCTCAATGCCACACTTTTTTGATCTTCGGGGATGCCTTTGCCTGTATAGACATCAAATAGATAATACGATACCAACTGCGGAGTCGCAGCTTTTTTTACCGCATTTTCTAAAGCGATGGCAAGAACATCCTTTTTCACCAATAACGCCAAGTCACGACGAATCGCAGGGAACTTGGAAACAGCTTGGTATTTAGGCAATACACGTTGCGCTAATAGGCTCAAATCCAGTTCAAACAAGTAAACGGGCTGGGCAATCCCCAACTTTTCCTCAAGAACCGGATGTAACATCCCCATCCAACCGACAACCGCATCCATCGTCATGATTTGTGCAGACTGCCCTGGGTGCAATACTGCGTGCGCTATGGGGGCAAAATGGAAAGCCGTCCCCGTTATTTGCTCCAAAATCGCTTCAACGTCGCCTTTTAGGTCGTAAAAATCAACAGCACGGTTCGCCTGCGCCCATTGTTCTGGCGCAACATTGCCCGTAATTGCCCCCGATAACATGATCTTCTGTTGAGGTTTACCCTCTGCATCCTGATAAAATGCGGGACCCACCTCGAACAAGCGTACACGATTTTGTTGGCGGTTTAAATTATAAGCAACTGCACGCACCAAACCCGACCATAACGTGCTACGCATCATGCCTAAATCTGCCGAAATCGGGTTAGCCAGAGCGATATTATCTGCACCAGGGGCTAACAACGCTTCGATTTTCGGGTCAACGAAACTGAAAGTCACTGCTTCTTGGTAGCCACGCGCCACTAACAATTGGCGTAAACTCGCCTGACTGACGGTTTTTTCGCTAGGTTGCGTAATCACAGGTGCACGCGGACGCAACACCGCCGGAATAGCATCATAACCCAAGACACGCGCTAATTCTTCGATCAAATCCACTTCAATGGCAATGTCAAAACGCGCCAATGGTGCAAGCACTTGCCAGCCTTCTTCAGTTCGAGTGAACTGGCAATGCAAACGTGCTAGTACACCTTCAACTGTGGCTTGATCCATGACCACACCCAACACACGCTGGATGCGTTCAGGACGTAACAGAATGCTTTTGCGCGTTAAAACACCATCATCTGCACAAGTATCGACCACTTCACCCGCTTCACCACCGCAGATGCCGAGGATCAGTTGCGTAGCGCGTTCCATCGCTTGTACGGGCAGACTTGGATCAACCCCACGTTCAAATCGCGCAGAAGAATCCGTTTGCAAACCATAACTCCGCGCTTTACCCATGATTTTCTCAGGGCGGAAATGTGCGCTTTCCAAGAACAAATTAACCGTTGCGTCCGTCACGGAGGTCGGTTCGCCCCCCATAATCCCCGCCATTGCTACAGGCACGGCATTATCCGCGATCACCAAGGTATCAGTACGCAAAGTAGCGATTTGCCCGTCCAGCATCTTCAGGGTTTCACCATGACGCGCATAACGCACCACAATGCCACCATCGAGCTTATCCAGATCGAAAGCGTGCATGGGTTGACCCAGTTCTAACAAGACATAGTTAGTCACATCCACCAGCGCGGAAATACTACGAATACCTGCACGACGTAATTTTTCTTGCATCCACAATGGTGTTGGAGCTTGCGCATTCACACCACGGATCACACGCCCTGCATAACGTGGGCAAGCCTCACTCGCCTCAATACTCACAGGGAAAGTTTGTGCAAGCGTCGCTGTTTGTGCAGGCATTACCGGAGGAGTTAATGGCACATCCAACAGCAATGACACTTCCCGCGCGACCCCCACCATGCTCATGCAATCACCACGATTGGCGGTAATGGCTAATTCTAGCACTTCATCATTAAGTTGCAGGTAGTCACGAATGTCCACACCCACGGGTGTATCCGCAGGCAATTCCAACAAACCATCGGCTTTATCCGCCATCCCTAACTCGGTTGCCGAACACAGCATCCCGAAGGATTCAATACCGCGTAATTTGCCTTTTTTAATTTTCAGGTCTGAACCGTCGTCCATTGGCAGCACTGCACCGATCAATGCTAATGGAGCTTTCAAACCTGCACGCACGTTTTGCGCACCACAGACAATTTGCAGGATGTCGCCACGCCCATTATCCACCTTACACACGCTGAGCTTATCTGCATCAGGGTGTTTTTCGCGCTCAATAACATGCCCTACCACAATGCCCGTAAAAGCCGTCGCTGCCGCTTCCCGCGCTTCGACTTCACAACCAGACATCGTTAATTTATCAGCAATTACATCCAAGGTCAGCGGCGTATTAATCCACTCACGCAGCCATTGTTCACTGACTTTCATTGTGTCGTACTCCGCTTAATGTGATCCGAACTGTTTCAAGAAACGCACGTCATTATCGAACATTACACGCAAATCATTGATTTGATAGCGTAACATTGCCAAACGTTCTACCCCAAAACCAAAAGCGAAGCCAGTGTATTTTTCGCTGTCGATACCGACATTTTGCAGTACATTCGGATGCACCATGCCACAACCCATGACTTCCAACCAGCCTGTACCTTTACAGACACGGCAGCCTGCCCCACCACAATGCACGCATTGAATATCGGTTTCGGCAGATGGCTCAGTAAATGGGAAGAACGTCGCGCGGAAACGGGTGGGCAACTCATCCACCTCGAAGAATGCTTTGAAAAACGCTTCGAGAATACCCTTCAAATCCGCAAACGTTACATCCTCATCCACCATCAAACCTTCGACTTGATGGAACATCGGGCTATGCGTCATATCAGAATCGCAGCGGTACACACGCCCTGGCGCAATGATACGCAATGGCGGCGGATTATTTTCCATGTAACGAATCTGCACCGACGAGGTATGCGTGCGTAACAACAAACCACTTTGCAGATAGAAAGTGTCGTGCATCGCGCGGGCTGGGTGCGATTCGGGAATATTTAATGCCGTAAAGTTATGGAAATCGTCTTCAATTTCTGGACCTGTTGCTAAATTAAAGCCCAGTTGTGCAAAAATTTCCGTGATGCGTTGAATAGTCAGTGTCACTGGATGCAGCGAACCCGTATCCACACGACGACCAGGCAGAGTCACATCCACTTTTTCTGCTTGTAAACGCGCATCCAAGGCTTGCGCTTGCAAACTGACACGGCGTTCATCCAATGCCACACTCAAAGCTTGTTTAGCATTGTTGATTTCCGCACCAGCGGCCTTACGCTCCTCGTGCGGCAACTTACCCAACAGTTTGAGCTGTTCCGTCAGCAGGCCATTCTTGCCCAAATAATGCACGCGCACTTGATCCAAGGCAGCTAGATTAGTGGCTTGCGAAATCTGCTCGTGGGCTTGACCCATTAATTCCAGCAAACTTTGCACGGCGATTTCCTTCACTTTGATGTATTGACATAAAAAGCAAAAGGCGGGAAGAGGCAAAAACCTTTCCCCGCCTTGCACTACCCGTTGAGGGGTATCATTTAGCGCACTTGAAGGTGGCTTAGGCAGCTAGGGCAGCTTTTGCCTTTTCTGCAACCACACCAAATGCTGCTACATCGCGAACCGCTAAATCAGCTAAGACTTTACGATCCAGCGCGATGCCAGCCTTTTTCAGACCGTTCATAAAGCGGCTGTAAGACAAACCGAACTGACGCGCCCCAGCATTGATACGCACGATCCACAGAGCGCGGAATTGGCGTTTTTTCTGACGACGGTCACGGAATGCGTATTGACCTGCTTTGATAACTGACTGATGCGCCACACGATAAACGCGACTACGCGCACCGTAATGACCTTTTGCCAGTTTCAGAACTTTTTTGTGACGGGCGCGTGCCGTTACACCACGTTTAACTCTTGCCATTTTTTAATCTCTCCTTAAGCGTAAGGCAGCAGTTTTTGAATGCTTGCGTGATCGGCTGCAACAACGAAGTTGTCGCCAGAACGCAACTGACGTTTACGCTTGGTAGATTTTTTGGTCAGAATATGACGCAGGTGTGATTGTTTACGTTTGAACAACCCGCTACCAGACTTCTTGAAGCGTTTTGCCGCTCCACGGTTGGTCTTTAACTTAGGCATCTTGGTCTCCTTAAAATGAAGATGAATAAATCACCCTGCAAGAGTGCCTTGCCTTAACAGGGTGGTATCGAGATGACTTCTAGGAAGTAGAAGTGGTGACGTGAACCTATTTCTTTTTAGGTCCCATCATCATGACCATCTGCCGACCTTCCAGTTTTGGAAACTGCTCGACAGTTGCAAATTCTTCAAGGTCTTTCTCGACACGTTTCAGGACTTCCATCCCTAATTCTTTGTGTGCCATTTCCCGACCTTTAAAACGCAGCGTCACTTTGACTTTATCACCTTCGTCCAAAAACTCTTTCAATTTGCGCAGTTTGATTTGGTAATCACCCTCATCCGTTGCCGGACGCATTTTGATTTCTTTCACCTGCACTTGTTTTTGGTTTTTACGCGCTTGCGCCGCTTTTTTGCTTTCATCAAAACGGAACTTGCCGTAGTCCATGATACGACACACAGGTGGTTTCGCCGTAGGGACGATTTCCACCAAATCCAATTCCGCTTCATAAGCCATTTCTAAGGCTTCGCGTAGGGAGACAACACCTTTGTTCTCCCCCTCCTTATCAATCAGACGAATTTTGGGAACGTTAATATCGTCGTTGATTCGGTGTTCTTTTTCGAGAGCGATGAGCTATTCCTCCGATACAGATAGGCTATGCGCGGCAATTTCCGCAGTTAAATGCTGGATGACACTGGTTAATGGTAATGTACCTAAGTCTTTGCCTGAACGTGTGCGCATCGCCACAGATTGTGTTTCCACTTCGCGATCCCCAACAACCAATAGATAAGGGACACGCTGCATAGTGTGCTCACGGATTTTAAAGCCAATTTTTTCATTTCTCAAGTCTGCTACAGCACGGATTCCGGCTTTACGCAATTGCTTTGCAGCTTCTTGAACAAATTCGCCTTGTTTGTCGGTGATATTCATCAACACCGCTTGCACAGGTGACAACCACAATGGGAATTTCCCCTCGTAGTGTTCAATCAAAATCCCCGTGAAGCGTTCCAATGAGCCAAACAACGCGCGGTGCAACATCACTGGACGTTTGCGCGAGTTATCTTCAGCAACATAGGATAGATCAAAACGCTCTGGTAAGCTCATGTCAACTTGCAATGTACCACATTGCCAATCCCGACCAATCGCATCACGCAGCACAAATTCCAGTTTCGGGCCATAGAAAGCACCTTCACCAGGGAACAACGTATAAGCTAATCCCATGGATTCTAAAGCATTAGCTAACGCGCCTTCTAATTTATCCCAGATTTCATCCGAACCAATACGATTTTCAGGACGGGTGGACAATTTGATATGGACATTCTCAAAGCCGAAATCTTTGTAAATATCCAGCACCAACTCGACAACATCTTTACATTCCTGTGCCATTTGGTCTTCGGTACAGAAAATATGGGCATCATCTTGGGTGAAGTGACGCACACGCATCAAGCCGTGTAATGCACCTGAAGGCTCGTAACGGTGTACTTTACCAAACTCCGCCATGCGCAATGGTAAATCGCGGTAACTTTTCAAACCTTGTGCGAACATCAGCATACCGCCTGGACAGTTCATGGGCTTGAGAGCAAATACGCGTTCATCTTCGGTTGTGGTGGTAAACATATTGTCACGGTAATTAAACCAGTGACCCGATGTTTCCCACAAAGAACGATCCATCACATCTGGGGTATTGATTTCCAGATACCCTGCTTCTTGCTGGCGTTTACGCATGTAAGCAATGAGTTCTTGGAACACTGTCCAACCTTTTGGATGCCAAAAGACCGAACCTGGAGCTTCTTCATGGAAGTGAAATAAGTCTAGCTGACGACCAATTTTACGGTGGTCGCGCTTCTCTGCCTCTTCTAAAAAGGTCAGATACGCCTGTAAATCTTTTTTGTTTGCCCAAGCCGTGCCGTAAACGCGCTGTAGCATTGCGTTCTTGGAATCACCACGCCAGTATGCACCAGCCACTTTCATGACTTTCACGGCGGGGATTTTTCCTGTACTTGGCACATGTGGCCCACGACACAAATCGATGAAGTCACCCTGGCGATACAAAGACAATGTTTGGTCAGCAGGAATGCTTTCGATGATTTCCGCTTTGTATTTTTCACCCATGCCCAAGAAGAAGCTCACAGCTTCATCACGCGACAAAGTGCTGCGCTCGACGGGAATATCTTGTTTGATAAGTTCCTGCATTCGCACATCAATCGCCTGCAAATCTTCTGGCGTGAATGGGCGTGCGGACGCAAAGTCGTAGTAAAAACCGTTTTCAACCGTAGGACCGATGGTAACTTGTACATCAGGGAATAGTTGTTTTACTGCTTGAGCCATCAAGTGTGCCGAAGAATGGCGGATAATGTCCAAACCCTCAGCATCTTTGGTTGTCACGATATTTAATGTAACGTCACGATCAATCACATAGCTGGCATCGACTAACTGACCATCGACTTTGCCCGCTAGTGTCGCTTTGGCAAGCCCTGTACCAATGTCAGCAGCAACTGCAAGTACCGATAATGGAGATTCGTATGAACGTTGACTTCCGTCTGGGAGAGTAATAACTGGCATCGTTATGCTCCAGTGGTGACCTATACGAGGGGTCACATGGTTTATAAAATGGTGATTATAGTAGAGAATATCTAAAAGAATGGTAGGCGCGATCGGACTCGAACCAACGACCCCCACCATGTCAAGGTGGTGCTCTAACCAACTGAGCTACGCGCCTGCCGTCGTTGAAGAATGCGCATTATACACAGCTATCCCCCCAATGCAAGCCTGCGTTTAAAAAAAACGCCAATAAAAGATAAAATCAAGAAAAAACAATTAGTTAAAAAGACAAATCCACCTCAGAAAATCCATCAATAGCCTATCGGGAACGAACTAATTTTCACCAGACCGAAAGAGTTTGCATAATGTGATACCAGTCACGGCAGCTTATTACCGATCTGTTAGACTAGATTTAGCCTATCACTACAATAGATTTGGTTAATTGCGAATAAAAACAATCCAACAAAATATTCACCAATATACAAAATATGTACATTGGATGGCGGTAGCGTAACTAGTGTTTCTGGCGACTTTCTACTATTCTAATTATTTAAATATCCTATCTTACACATTAACAAAGTTATGTTGTAACTTAGGATCGGTATGACATAGTTCTTGACTTATTTTTTTTCCTAAAAAATGTTAAGCAGAACATGTCTACTCTTAATCAGTCAGAAACACTTAAGGTATTTTCGTGAAAAAGACGCTGAAAAGTTTCGTAAGTCCGTTGTTCATTCTGTGTGTCGTGATTCCCACGTCATTAGCAACCGTTTACTACAGCAAGTATGCGTCTGGTGTGTACCTTTCGGAATCACAACTCATCATCAGAACACCCGAAAAACAATCCAGTTCATTACTGGGTGATTTTTTGCAAGGGGCAGGCTTCACCAACTCGCAAAGTGATGCTTACAGTGTCCAAGAATACATGTTGTCACGCGATGCCATGCATAGGGTTGACGACAAGCTACGCATAAAAGAAAAGTTCTCTCATGCGGATATTGACATTTTTAGCCGATTTGCAGGTATTATTCCAGATCATAGCTATGAGGCCTTTTACCAGTATTACCAAAATATGGTAGAAGTCGAATTGGACGGCACTTCTTCAATCATTACATTGAAAACACGCGCTTTTAATGCAGAAGATGCTAGTCAGGTTAATAAAAGCTTGTTGTTTTTTAGCGAAGAGTTGGTCAATAAACTCAATGAACGCGCCCGCCAAGATATGATTGCCTTTGCACAGACTGCCGTAGACGAGGCAGAAACAAAAGCCAAAGCAGCATCATTAGCATTGGCAAAATATCAAAACACGGTTGGCGTTATTGACCCAGAACAACAGTCGGCGATTCCACTTCAACAAATTGCAAAATTACAAGATGAACTGATTGCAACACGCACACAAATTTTGCAAGTTGAGACATTAAGTGCAGAGAATCCTCAATTACCCGTTCTACGCAAAAGAGCGGAGATGCTTGAGAAGGAAATCGATAAAGCATCTGCTAAATTAACGGGTTCACCAGATAAATCTTTGGTTAGTAAGGCCGTACAGTTTAACCGTTTAGCATTAGATAAAGAGTTTGCAGACCGTCAATTAGCAAGTACACTGACTTCGTTAGAACAAGCGCGTGCTGAAGCGCAACGTCAACAACTGTATGTTGAACGCATTGCTCAGCCAAGTTTGCCTGACATTGCTCAAGAACCCTATCGGTTGCGCATTGTTGTTACAGTTTTCATACTTAGTTTGATTATCTGGGGTATTTTGAGCCTATTGGTTGCAGGCGTTAAAGATCATCAGGAGTAAGCATGTCTATTCTGAAATCTTTAGCCATTCAACACCGAGTCATTCACGCATTATTACTGCGTGAAATGTTGACTCGTTATGGTAAAAACAATATCGGCTTTTTGTGGGTATTGGGTGAACCACTCCTGTTTATGTCAGCTATTTTGCTGTTGGCCATCAATACCAAGATGGATCAGCTCAATTTTGCGATCCCCCTAGCGGCTTTTGTTTTGACAGGTTATTCAGGTGCGTTTGCATGGCGTGATATTGCCAATCAATGTAAAAATGCTATGCGAGCTAACGCAGGCCTTATGCACCACCGGAATGTAAAGATTCTGGATATTTTTGTCTCGCGAATACTGCTGGAATTTACAGGCAATACCGCTACTTTTATCATTCTCGCATTATTGCTGGTGTATGTTGGTTTTATGAGCTTTCCAGTCAATACCTTACTGGTTATTTTTGGCTGGTTACTGTTAAGTTGGTTCGGAGCGGCCGTTGGATTGTGCATTGGTATTTTATCCGAATACTCCGAGGTCTTTGGACGCGTTTGGGGGGCTGCTAGTTTCCCAATCTTTGCGGTTTCAGGTGCTGCATTCTTTGTTGAGTGGATTCCTGAACCAGCGCGTAGTTATTTGTTATGGATTCCAATGGTACATGGCATCGAAATGATGCGTCATGGTTTTTTCGGTAACATTGTCATGACACATGAGGACCCCGTTTATTTCATGACGGTGAATCTGTGCCTGACGTTAGCTGGCCTGCTATTAGTGAAAAACTTTAGTGAGGGCTTGCTCAATGATTAAACTCACGAATGTCACTAAAATTTACAAAAGCCGCAGTGGTTATCATAAAGTTCTAAATAATCTATCTTTTTCGCTACAAAAGGGTGAAAAGCTGGGTATTTTAGGCCGTAATGGCGCGGGCAAGTCCACCTTAATCAGGATTATCAGTGGTGCTGAAAACCCCACTTCAGGTACAGTTCAGCGGGAAATGAGTGTTTCATGGCCACTAGCATTCGGTGGCGCATTCCAAGGTAGCCTAAGCGGATTAGATAACTTAAAATTCATCTGTCGCGTTTATGGCGTTGATTATAAAGATAAAGTACCTTATATTGACGACTTCAGTGAATTAGGAAAGTTTCTGTATGAACCCATCAAAACCTATTCTGCTGGGATGCGGGCGCGATTAGCTTTTGCGATTTCCATGTCGATAGAGTTTGATTGCTTCCTAATTGATGAAGTCATTAGTGTTGGTGACAAACGCTTCTATGAAAAATGTCAGCGTGAGTTATTTGAGTTGCGTAAAGATAGAGCCATGATCATGGTATCCCATCAAATGCAAAACATCAAAAAACATTGCGACAAGGCTTGCGTATTGGTCAAAGGCCATTTATACGAGTTCGATGATATTGCCGAAGCACAACTTCTTTATAACCGAACATCTGCATCGTAAGATTATTTATGAAACATAACATAGCCATTAGCCTATTAGTTGTATCTGTGATTACTGGATGTTCGTCATCATCCCCCTTTAAATATTTACCATCTAGTGGTGCATCCAATAGCCAGATTGAACAAGCGTCTAACAAGCAGAGTAACGCTAATATTCATCTGATTGATGTGACAGGAGAAGTGGTACAACGTTTAGCTTCTACCCAACGAAAAGCTTCGTTCGCACGGTACTTACCTCAGACCACTAGCAATATCCACGACATTGGTACGGGCGATATTCTGGAAGTTTCTATTTGGGAAGCACCTCCTGCTACCTTATTCGGCACATCGACCATCAGCCCCCAGAGTTCTTCCTCTTCTCAAGTCACCGCACTTCCTGAACAAATGGTCGCTGCGGATGGAACGATTCAAGTTCCTTTTGCTGGGAAAATTTTGGCGGCAGGTAGAACACCACAACAAATTCAAGATGCTGTCGTCAAAGAACTCACAGGTAAGGCACACGAACCTCAAGTATTGGTGCGAGTAAAAAGCAATGAAAGTTCCAACGTAACGGTTGTTGGCGAAGTGAATCAGAGCCAAAGTATTCCGCTCACGTCTAAAGGGGAACGCTTACTAGACGCGATTGCATCAGCGGGTGGCTCACGCCAACCTATTGATAAACTGATGGTTCAAGTCACTCGTGATTCCCAAGTATTGAGTATGCCTCTGGAACAGGTGACACAAGAACCAGAACAAAATATTCCCCTCGCTGCGGGTGATGTCATTACCCTGATTCACCAACCATTGAGCTTTACTGTTTTGGGGGCAGCGGGAAAAAATGCTGAAGTTGACTTTGAAGCAAAAGGCATTTCCCTGACACAAGCCCTAGGTCGCGCAGGTGGCGTGCTAGACGCTCGTACAGATGCTCATGGTGTGTTTGTCTTCCGTTTTGAAGACCCTTACGCACTTGGTAATGACGCAAAAAACTTACCGCGTAATTCAGAAGGCAAAATACCCGTCGTCTACCGTTTGAATTTAGAAGACCCAACGACTTTCCTCATTGCGCAAAACTTCCCAATGAAGAATAAAGATGTATTGTATATTGCGGATGCACCATCCACTGAACTGCAAAAGTTCCTAGGTATTTTAACATCATCTTTATACTCAATTGACCGAGTGGTGAATATGGGGAATTGATTATTCCCTTTTTCCCACCCAAGTGCTATCTGTATTCACGCCACGTCATTGGCGGGTCAATGGCAGAACGCATGACCACCGAACTGGTGTGTGCGGCTTTGCACATGGCGATTTTTCAACGCAAACGCCCAACCAACGTCATCGTGCATTCGGATCGGGGCAGCCAATATTGCTCTCATGCTTACCGTGAATTACTGGAAAACATCGACTTATCAGCAGCATGAGTTCGAAAGGTAACGGCTACGACAACGCCTGTGTGGAAAGCTTTTTCCATTTGTTCAAGGTGAAAGCCATTCACGCTGAACATTTCGCCACCCCTGACAACCCCAGACAGACCGTTTTTGAATACTTGGAGGTCGATTACAATCGAACACGATTACACACTGCTA
>CAZEQX010000058.1:0-13729 GCA_964514635.1 uncultured Thiothrix sp. | reverse complement strand
GGCATCAGTACATTTCCTGTTGTCGGTGTATTTTCATCATATTGCATGTAAATTGCATCAGCAAGTCACAAGACCATCAACAGACAAGATAGTAAATCGGGGAATCTGTTATTATCTGCTCTATGCAAAGTTTAGATCAGAAACAGCCCGCAGTAGGCATTCTCGGCGGGACATTTGACCCGATTCACTATGGGCATTTGCGCACGGCATTGGAAGTAGCGGAACATTTCGGCATTACCGACATGCGTTTGATTGTGGGGAAAGTGCCACCGCATCGTCCGCAGCCTGTAGCGACTGCCGAACAGCGTTTCGCTATGTTGCAATTGGCGGTGGCGAACGAGCCATCATTGCGGGCGGATGACCGTGAAATCCGGCGCGATGGTTATTCTTATACCGTGGATACATTACAAGCATTGCGGGCTGAAGTTGGTGATAAAACACCATTGCTGTTTAGCTTGGGTGTGGATGCTTTCTTATATTTTCAGCAATGGCATCGTTGGGAGACGATTTTAAGCCTCGCCCATCTGGTTGTTGTGCATCGCACGGGGTATAGTCTGCCCCCCGCTGCGTGGTATGCTTCGCGCTTGAGTACGGAGCGTGGCGATTTGTATGCCACACCAGCCGGACGCATTTACTGTCTAGCCGTGACACCGTTGGCGATTTCTGCCACACGGTTACGCGACATTTTGCAACAGGGGCAAAATCCTCGGTATTTGTTGCCAGATAGCGTGCTTGACTACATTCAAACCCACCAACTGTATGTAAGATTTAATGGAACTGGAACAACTTAAAGCTTTAGTCATTGAAAAATTGGAAGATATGAAAGCCCAAGACATCAAAACCATTGATGTGCGCGGCAAATCTTCTGTCACTGACATGATGGTCATTGCTACAGGCAACTCGACCCGTCATGTGAAATCCCTCGCGCAAACGGTTGAATTAGCCGCCAAAGAAGCGGGCGTGCGTCCATTGGGGATCGAAGGCGAACAGCAAGGCGAATGGGTACTGCTGGATTTGAATGACATTATTTTGCACGTTATGTTGGCGAGTGTGCGTGATTTCTACAATCTGGAAAAACTGTGGGAAGCAGGGCAAGGTATTCCCCAAACGCGGGTCGGGGCAGCTTAAGTGCGGATTCATTTACTCGCAATTGGCACGAAAATGCCCGCGTGGGTCAATACGGGAACGGAAGAGTATGCTCACCGAATGCCGCCACAGTGCCAATTGATTATTCGTGAAATCACGGCAGAAAAGCGCACCAAAAATAGCGATTTGTTGCGCATTCGTGAAGCCGAAGGTGAAAAACTACTGGCTGCCATTCCGCAGGGTAGTTTAGTCATTACGCTGGATGTTAAAGGCAAACCGTGGTCAACAGAGCAATTGGCGACGCAACTGGATCAATGGATGATGTCGGGGCGTGATGTTGCTTTGTTGGTTGGTGGCCCTGAAGGTTTGTCACCCGCTTGCTTGCAACGCGCCGAACAAAGCTGGTCATTATCACCGTTGACATTTCCCCATCCCTTGGTGCGAATTGTGGTGGCAGAACAGTTGTTCCGAGCGTGGAGTATTCTCACGAACCATCCTTACCATCGCGGCGACCTGAATTAAGTGCGCAGCGAAAACCTTAATAACTTTGATCCAGTTGATTGACCCATGAGCAGCCAAACTCCACAATCTTGCCAGCCGCTTGCACCCCATTTGGTGTTGGCATCTGGTTCGCCGCGTCGTCGTGAATTATTAGACCAAATTGGGGTTCGCTATGTAGTGCAAACTACCGACGTGGACGAATCCCCCTTGACCGACGAAAGCGCGTTGGCATTGGTGGAACGTTTGGCACAAGTTAAAGCTCAAGCGGTATGGGATCAACGTCAACTCATGCAGCAAGCATCTCTTCCCGTATTGGGGGCGGATACCTTGGGTTTGTTGGATGGTGAATTACTCGTCAAACCGCGTGATTTGGCGGATGCTCAAGCCATGTTACGGCGCATGTCGGGACAATGGCACGATATTTTTACGGCTGTTGCCTTGGTGACAGAACAAACGACACGAGTGACGGTGTGCCATAGTCGTGTAAAATTCCGTTCACTTTCTGACGCGGAAATCTTGGCATACTGGCAGTCGGGAGAACCGCAAGATAAAGCTGGGGCGTATGCTATTCAAGGTATTGGCGCGATCTTTGCAGAGCGGCTGGAAGGTTCTTTTTCAGGGGTGATGGGATTGCCGTTGTTTGAAACAGCTCAATTGTTAGCAGCGGCGAATATAAAAGTGCTGTAGCTTTATTATTCAGCAGTCCTACGCTGTTCAACAGTTACACACAATAACGATCATAGGTGGATTCATGACCGCAGAGCTGCTGATTAATGTCACGCCACAAGAATCACGGGTTGCATTATTAGAAAATGGTATTCTACAAGAAGTGCTCATCGAACGTACTTCGCGTAAAGGTATCGTCGGCAATATCTACAAGGGCAAAGTGAGCCGCGTTTTACCAGGAATGGAAGCCGCATTTATTGATGTTGGTTTGGAAAAGTCTGCCTTTTTGCACGCCTCAGATTTGACACACCCGTCCTTAGAAGAATTTCACGAACACACGATTCCCCGCCCGAACGTCCAGATTGGTGAATTATTGTACGAAGGTAAAAAACTACTCGTACAAGTGATCAAAGACCCATTGGGCACGAAAGGGGCGCGGTTGACCACGCACGTTACGATTCCATCACGCTATTTGGTGTTAATGCCGGACAACCACAATATCGGCGTGTCAGGCAAGATCGAGCAACACGCAGAACGTGAACGTTTACGTCACATGATTGAGCGGTTGCGGGAAGAGGCAGGTCGGGAATACGGTTATATTGTGCGCACGGCGGCGGATGGTATTACCGAAGACGAGCTGCGGCGTGATGTGGCGTTTTTGCATAAATTATGGGAAAACATTGCGCGTTCTGCACGCGAATCGAGCGCACCGACAATGGTTTATTCCGATTTGCCATTGGTTTTACGCATTTTGCGCGACATGGTGGGGGAGAAAATCAGCCGTGTATTGATTGATTCGCGTGAAACTGCCAATAAAGTGGAAGAGTTTTGCCAGCAATACATTCCTGATTTAGCCAATGTGATTGTGCATTACCCTGGGGAGCGCCCGATTTTTGATTTACACGGTGTTGAAGAGGAAATCCAAAAAGCTCTGCAACGCAAAGTGCCACTAAAATCCGGTGGGTATTTGATTATTGATCAAACCGAAGCCATGACCACAATTGATGTCAATACAGGGGGCTTTGTCGGTAATCGTAATTTGGAAGAAACCATTTTTCGTACTAATCTTGAAGCAGCTCAAGCGATTGCACGGCAATTACGCTTGCGTAATCTTGGTGGCATTATCATTATAGATTTTATTGATATGCTGCAAAATGATCATAAGCAACAAGTGCTAAAGTTGCTGGAAAAATCGCTAGAAAAAGATTACGCTAAAACCTATGTGTGCGATGTTTCTCCTCTGGGCTTAGTGGAAATGACTCGCAAGCGTACCCGCGAAAGTTTGGAGCATATCTTATGTGAACCCTGTCCTGCGTGTGGGGGTAATGGTTTTGTAAAAACTGCTGAAACGGTTTGTTATGAAATCTTCCGTGAGATTTTACGCGCCGCGCGTCAGTTTGATGCACGGGAGTTGCTAGTATTGGCTTCACAGGAAGTGGTAGATTTGTTGCTGGATGAACAATCCGATAGTTTGGCTGAATTACAACAGTTTGTGGGTATCCCCATCCGTTTGCAGGTTGAGGCATTATATGCCCAGGAGCATTTTGACGTTGTTCTGTTGTAAAAAACAGACGAGTTTAGTTGTCCGTCTGATTTATACATTATTAACCTCTTTTTTTCATATTGCTATTTTTCTAGTTGCTTTAGTCGGGTTAGCGAATTTTTGGTTGCCTTTAGTCGATGACTATAAGGGTATCTTGGAACAGGAAGTTTCTAGCTTTTTAGGCAATTCCGTTACTATCGGGCGTATTGAGGTAGATCGTAATAGCGAATCACCACGTTGGATTCTGCATGATTTGCAATTAACAGACCGCTCAGGTGATATTCCCATCCATATTCAGCAGTTAGCTTTGGGGATTGATTGGGAGGAAAGTGTTCGTACCTTGCGTTTACAACCTGCGGATATTCAGCTTGAGGGTGTGGAATTTATTTTACATCAAACCGAGCAGGGGATTCCAAATGTTCAAGGTTTAAGTTTTCCATTACCAGGGCAAAAAAATACAGCTTTAAATGTCGAGCGTCGTTCCCCCATTCGTGTCACGATTAATGGTGGTTTTGTGCATTGGATGGATAAAACATATCATCGCACTTTAACATTGAATGACCTACAGTTTATGGGGGAGTTCGCGCCTGATGAAATCACCGTGCAGGCTGATGCGCTGTTTCCCCCGCGTATTGGCGAGTCTTTAGCAGTGGATGCCGCATTAAGGCGTGTTACTCATGAGGATGGAACAGAAGACTGGGGCGGAATGATTAACGCACGGACGCAAATTTTCAATCTTGCAGCATTACCAGCACCACAATTAAAAACGTTGGGTTTAACATCAGGCTCTTTAACATTAGATACACAAATTAAAGCCGAAGTTGGTAAGCCATTGCAAATTCAGGGCAAAGGTGAAATTACCCATCTAGGGTTAAATGGTAATGGTCATGTTCCTGCTATTCAGGGAGTCAATGCAACGTTCGTCGCAAATAATGCAGGCGGAAAAGTGGAGGTGGCATTAGAGAAAACAGAGATTAATTATCCTCACTGGTTTGAGAAGCCCATTCCAATTGATACATTAGCAGCGACATTGCATTGGGATGTAAAAAATGACGGCTGGAAATGGCAAATATCCCAGTTGCATGTGAAAAACCGTGATATTACATTACAGGGTAATGGTTTATTGGTGTTGCCGACCTCTAGCAAGCATTCATTGACACCCTATTTGGATTTGAAAATGCAATTCGCGACTGAACGCAGAATTGATAATGTTCGTGACTATATACCTTCAATCCTGATTGATGGCACAGAGCAATGGCTGAAGACGGCTATTGTTGCGGGAAATGTACCAAAGGGAGAGTTGAATTTTCAGGGTAATCCTAGTGATTTTCCTTTTAAAACTCAGTCGGGTGTATTTGATATTCGTTTTGATATTGAAGATGGGGTTTTAGCGTATTTGCCTGAGTGGCCAGAAGCGCGTGAGGTCGTCGGTGAGTTGCGTTTTCATAATGAAGGTATGGCAGCGATTGTGAAGAATGCACGGATCATGGGCTTGGCTGTTAAGAGTGGAAAAGTCGATATTCCCGATATGATCGGTGAAACGCACTTGTTATTGAATTTGCAAACGCAAGGCGCATTAGGCGAGCATTTAAATTACTTGCAGTCCACACCTATTGGACATAGCTTGCGTGATTTTATGCAGATTGCCGAGTTTAAAGGGCAGTCGGATTTGTCATTACAGTTGGATGTGCCACTGGATGCTCCCGTTTTTGATAAAAAAGGCGTAACGGTTAATGGCGAGGTGGTATTACACGATAATCAGTTTACCATGCCTGAATATGAGCAATCGTTTAAAGCATTGAATGGAAGGGTGCGTTTTAATCGTTATGGTGTCGAGGCTCAGGAGGTTGTTGGGCAATACCGTGGTCAGCCCTTGGTAATGAGTGCTAAGACTGATCCAAGTAAACAAGTGATTTATGTGAATTTGCAACAGGAAAATGAGCCAGCTTTGTTTTTGCCAGATAGTGTAAAACATTTGGCTAGTTATATGCGGGGTAAAACAGGTATTGTCACTCAGCTCGAATTACCCGCGTTTGATTCTAAACTCGATAAGTCACAAGCATCCTTAAAGTTATCGTCATACAGTAATTTACAGGGGGTGGAAATTGCCTTGCCCGCTCCTTTAGGTAAGCCTAGTGATATGGCGCGTGATGCGGTGGTGCAATTAAGCATTCCATTTAAAAGCCAAAGTGCATGGCAAACCCAAATTACGCTGACTGATTTAATGGTGTTGAATGCGAAAGTACCACGACAATCACAAGAGCGAGCTGCAATCAGTATTGGTATTGGGAAAGATGCCCCAACGCTGCCTGATGCGGGTGTTGCGATTTCAGCGCATTTACCTGCATTAAATGTGATGGATATTTATCAGTTAGCCATGACTACATCACCCGTGGCGACAGGTAAAAAATCTCAAAAGGCAAAAGCTGCACCAACCTCGCCGTTGCCTTTGCATGTGGATTTGGTATTGGATGCTTTGCAATTGGGTCAACAAAATTTGGGTGATGCACGTTTGGTAGTGGAGAGTAATGACGTACTACAGGCAAATTTGGTCACGCCTAAAGCACAAGCGAATGTGTATTTGCCCATACAAGCGATGCACCAAGGACGAGTGAATTTGGCATTGCAGGGGGTGGATTTAGCGGTATTAGGCACGGATATGGAGAAAAAAAATGCGGGTTCGAGCCGTGGTTCTGCCGCAAAACAAGGAATATCACCAGAGGATTTTCCGGCTTTGTTAGTGACTTGTCAGGACTGTCGTCAAGGTGATTTAGCGATCCAGAGCTTAACACTAAACCTAGAAAAAGCGCGGAATGCAATGAATATCCGTGAGTTTACCATTAAAAATAATGACTTTACGTTGTCTTCTCGACAAGGGCAGTGGTATCAGGGTGTTGATGGTAAGTGCTATACCCATTTAACTGCTCAGGCTTCGATCCCAAACCCAGGGCATTTGCTGGTGGATGATGCTGGTGAAGCGGGTTTTGAAGGCGGGGCATTACAGGCCTCAGCGCAGTTGCATTGGGATGGTGCGCCATTTGCGTTTAATTTAGCCAGTTTGTCAGGGAAAGCACAAATCACTATGGGCAAAGGGAGTCTGACAGAAGTCGAGCCGGGTGTGGGGCGTTTATTAGGGTTATTGGACATTCAACGCCTGCCTAGCCGATTCTCGCTGGATTTCCGTGACATGATGGGCAAAGGCATCGCTTTCGATGAGATTACGGGTACTTTCCAGTTGGATCATGGTGTGGTGCAAACACAAGATACCATCGTGAAGGCAGCGGCAATGGTGGCGGGTATTCAGGGTAAAACCGATTTGGTCAAACAAACCCATGATCAAACCGTGACGGTTATCCCAAATTTGCGTTCCGCTTTACCTGTAGTGGGGGCGGCTGTTGGTGGAATCGGTGGTGGGGCGGTAGTTCTGTTGTTGAACTCGCTAACAGAGAAAGATGCTGCTGAAAAGTTGCGCTCATCGGGTGGTTTTCACTATCGTGTCACAGGGGATTGGAAAAACCCGACGGTGGAGGAGGTAAAAGCCCCGTCTGCCCAGACCGAGGTTGATGTTTTCAACCATTAAACACACAATGATCGTTATGTTTTAAATGACGGGGTGCTCAAAAATGGCATTAATTGCAGCATTACAAATGGCGGCGGGGCCGCAAGTACAAGCCAATCTCATGGAGGCGGGCAGACTCATTAAAGAAGCGGCTGGCCGTGGCGCAAAACTGGTAGTGCTGCCGGAAAACTTTCCGATTATGGGTGTACAAGAGACCGATAAGCTCAAAGTTGCGGAAAATTTTGGCGAAGGTGTTATTCAATCTTTCATCAGTCAGCAGGCAAAAAAATACCGCGTTTGGATTGTGGCTGGCACGATTCCTTTGCGTTCTCTTGACCCAGCACGGGTTTATGCAGCGTCAATCCTGTATAATGACAACGGTGAAGTGGTAGCGCGTTACGACAAGGTACACCTGTTTGATGTTACTTTGAGTGAGAATCAAGAGGTCTATACCGAAAGCGATACAACCGTGGCGGGGGATCAGATCGTTGTTGTTGACACACCTTTTGGGAAATTGGGGATGTCAGTGTGTTATGACCTGCGTTTCCCTGAGTTGTATCGTGCTTTGTCAGAGAAAGGGGCGCAGATTTTGCTTGTTCCTTCTGCCTTTACAGAGGTGACGGGCAAGGCGCATTGGGAGGTTTTGCTCCGCGCTCGCGCTATTGAAAATTTGTGTTATGTGGTGGCTGCCGGACAAGGTGGTTATCACGTTAATGGACGCACAACATACGGTCATAGCATGATTATTGATCACTGGGGACGAGTCCGAGGCGTATTAGAACGTGGCGCAGGTGTGGTAATAGCGGATGTTGACCTGACAGCTTTAGAACAAACTCGCAAGACTTTCCCTGTCTTATCCCACCGCATCCCGAAAGAACGCATGGCATAAAAGGATAGTAATGAAACAAGCAATTGATTTTGCCCGTGACGTGTTTTTCGCGCCAACGGGTTTGGCAGAACAGCACTTGGATCAAGTGTTTAGCCAATTATTAACAACAGATACCACGATTGCCGATTTGTATTTTCAGTCTTCCCGTTATGAGGCGTGGGGTTTGGAAGAGGGCATTATTAAAAGTGGTAGTTACAGCATTGAACAAGGTGTGGGCGTGCGCTCAGTCTGCGGCGAACAAACAGGTTTCGCTTACAGTGGCGAAATCAGTTTACCTGCACTGTTGGAATCCGCAAAAGCGGCACGCGCCATTAGCCGTGCTGGGCAATCCGGCAGCGTGAACGCTTGGCAGGTCAAAACACCAAGTCGTGCTTTGTACGGCATGGATGACCCATTAGCGTCATTGTCTGAACAGGACAAAATCGCTTTTTTACAGCAAATTGACAGTATTGCCCGTGCGACTAGCCCTTATGTGCGGCAAGTCATGGCGAACATGGTGGCGGTACACGAAATCATCTTGATTGTGGACGAGAGCGGGCGCATGACGGCGGATGTACGCCCATTAGTGCGTACCAATGTTTCCGTAATCGTTGAGCGCAATGGGCAAATGGAAAGTGCGACCGCAGGTGGCGGTGGGCGTTTTAGTTTGGATTTCTTCCTCAATACCAACAAAGCGCAAGAGTACGCCGAAGATGCCGTGCGTAAAGCTTTGATTAATCTGGATGCCGAAGCCGCACCTGCGGGCAGTATGACGGTGGTTCTGGGTAACGGTTGGCCGGGGGTATTGCTGCATGAAGCGATTGGGCACGGTTTAGAAGGTGATTTTAACCGCAAAGGTACATCCGCTTTTGCTGGACGTATTGGTGAACAAGTCGCTGCTAAAGGCATCACCGTGGTGGATGATGGCACGCTCGAACAGCGTCGTGGCTCATTAAGCGTGGATGACGAAGGCACACAAACCCAATGCACCACTTTGATCGAAGACGGCATTCTCAAAGGTTACATGTATGACCGCCAAAACGCTGCCTTGATGGGTACGCAATCCACAGGCAATGGTCGTCGTCAATCCTATTCGTGTTTGCCCATGCCGCGCATGACCAATACTTACATGCAAGCGGGGGATTATGCGCCCGAAGAGATTATCGCATCGGTTGAAAAAGGTATTTATGCGGTGAATTTCTCTGGCGGTCAGGTTGACATTACCTCTGGCAAATTTGTGTTCTCTACTTCCGAAGCGTATTTGATTGAGAATGGCAAATTAGGCAAACCACTGAAAAATGCGACATTAATCGGCAATGGTCCAGATGTGCTTACGCGCGTAAGTATGGTGGGCAATGATCTGGCCTTGGATAGTGGTATTGGCGTGTGCGGTAAAGACGGTCAAGGCGTTCCCGTTGGCGTGGGTCAGCCGACTTTGCGGGTGGATGGTTTAACCGTTGGCGGAACAGCGACAGCATAAGGATTCAGCATCATGATCGAATTACAAGACCGTTTCGGCATTGCGACCGAGTTTCAGGCGATTGCCGACCACTTGTTGGATGAAGCAAAAGCTGCTGGAGCAACAGCGGCGGAAGTCGATATTGATAAAGGCACGGGGCTATCGGTTGAAGTGCGCATGGGAACGGTGGATAAACTGCAATATCACCGTGATCAGGGTGTAAACCTGACCGTGTACTTCGGGCATCGGAAAGGTTCGGCATCAACGGGCGATTTTTCCAAGCAAGCCTTACAAGACACCATCGATGCAGCGTGCCGTATTGCGCGTTACACCTCCGAAGACCCGTTTAATGGTTTGGCGGATCGGGCATTAATGGCTACCGATTTCCCAAAGCTGGATTTGTACCATCCGTGGGATTTGGATGCCGAACAAGCGATTGAAATGGCAACCCATGCGGAACATGTGGCGCGTGAACACGACAAGCGTATTACCAATAGCGAAGGTGCTTCGGTGGATAGTTACGCTGGTGTGAGTTTGTATGCCAATACCCACGATTTTATGGCAGTGCGTCACAGCACGCGCCATTCCATCAGTTGTGCGGTGGTGGCGCAAGAAGGCTCATCCATGCAGCGTGATCATTGGTATTCCGTATCGCGTGTGGCAAGCTATCTGGATTCGGCAGATACGGTGGGTGCAGAAGCGGCACAGCGTGCGGTACGGCGGTTACATGCGCGTTCTTTATCCACTCGTGAAGCTCCGGTGTTATTCGTCCCACCATTAGCACGCGGTTTGATTGGCTCACTCGTGGGGGCGATTAGTGGCGGGGCGCAGTACCGCAAAGCCAGTTTCTTGTTGGATACATTAGGGCAGCAAGTTTTCCCCGATTTTGTCCATTTGCGTGAAGACCCGTATTTACGCCAAGGTTTGGGTAGCCGTTCTTATGATTCAGAAGGTGTGCAAACGCAACAGCGTGATATTGTGCGCGATGGGATTATTCAAGGTTATTTCTTAGCCAGTTACAGTGCGCGTAAATTGGGAATGCAGTCAACCGGAAGTGCCAGCGGTGCGACCAATTTATTGCTGGAAGACACAGGCGTGAGCTTTGTTGATCTGATCCAACAAATGGGTACAGGTTTGATGGTCACAGAATTAATCGGTAATGGTATTAATGGCATTACGGGTGACTATTCGCGTGGCGCGGTGGGTTACTGGATTGAAAATGGCATGATTATGCATCCTGTTGAGGAAGTAACCATTGCGGGCAATTTAAAATCCATGTTCAAAGGCATTGTCGGTATTGCCAATGATGTGGATACCCGTGGTAGCATCCACACAGGTTCGATTCTCATCGACAAAATGACTATCGCTGGGCAATAAAGCGACGGTGACACAGGCAAAACCCTTCCTTGGCTAACGAGGAAGGGTTTCTTTATTTCGTGACTTTGAAGAGAAAGGAATATTATGAGTCAGTTTGACCATGTTAGTGTTGTAAAAACCGCCAATGTGTATTTTGATGGTAAATGCGTAAGCCACACTGTTATTTTGGCAGACGGCACACGCAAAAGCGTTGGCGTGATTTTGCCATCTACACTGACTTTTAATACGGGTGCGCCAGAAATCATGGAATTACTGAAAGGCCGTTGCCGTGTGCGTTTAGCAGGCAGCGACGCATGGCAGGAATACGCGGGTGGTCAGTCGTTTGATGTTCCTGCAAATTCTGCTTTCGACATCGAAACCTTGGAAGATTTACATTACGTTTGCCATTTTGGTTAATACCAACGTTTAATGGCACAACGGTGGGTGAGTAGTATGGACTACTCACACCATTAGCGGCGCGGTTAATCGCCTAAGTGCATAGCAGGGCGATTGAGCGGTTTGCCATCTAGCTCAACGCGGTTATTGCTTAGTTTCACGCGACCTTCAACAAACCATTTCACCACGCGCGGGTAAATAATGTGTTCTTGCACTTGTACCCGTTTGGCTAAAGAATCTGCCGTATCGCTAGGCAGTACGGGAATCTTAGCCTGCATCACAACAGGGCCGCCGTCCAGTTCTGGCGTGACAAAATGCACACTGACCCCATGTTCTTTCGCCCCGTCATCTAACACCCGTTGGTGGGTGTGAATGCCTTTGTACAGTGGCAATAGTGACGGATGAATATTGAGCATTCGTCCAGTGTAATGCTGCACAAATGCTGGGGTTAGAATGCGCATGAACCCTGCCAGAATGATTAAATCCGGCATAAATTCATCAATGCGTGTTTGCAAGGCGAGATCAAATGCGTCGCGGCTATCAAAATTCTTGTGATCCAGAATTTCTGCCGGAATACCCGCATTGAATGCACGTTGCAAACCGTAAGCATCAGCACGATTACTAATGACGGCAACAATTCGGGCAGCCAATGTGCCCGCATCAATCGCATCCATGATCGCTTGCAGATTACTACCGCTGCCGGAAATCAGCACCACCAAACGCGGCAGTGCTGTGGATGTTTCATTCGCCATATTGCACAAACGGGGTATCAGAGTCAGAGCTTGCCATTTGCCCAATTTGCCAAGCAGGCACATTTTCTAAACGGCAGGCGGTGATAATGTCTTGCGCTTGGTCGGCGGGTGCAACCAATATCATGCCAATACCGCAGTTGAAGGTACGCAGCATTTCTTCGTCAGAAACACCACCTTGTTGTTGCAACCAGTTGAAAATCTCAGGGCGTTTCCAGCTCGCTAAGTCGATTTTTGCAACAGTACGCGCAGGTAATACACGCGGAAGATTTTCGGTGATGCCGCCACCAGTAATGTGTGCCAAGGCGTGAATCTCGAATTGTTTCAGTAGATTCAGCAGCAATTTTACATAAATGCGGGTTGGTTCTAATAAGGCTTTGCCCAACGTGGTATCGCCAAAGGGTTGATTTAAATCCGTACCACTGACTTCGACGATTTTGCGGATTAAAGAATAACCATTAGAATGCGCACCGCTCGAACCCAAGCCAATCAGTACGTCATTACGATGCACGCGGGAATGGTCGATGATTTTGTCACGTTCCACCACGCCTACGCAGAAACCTGCAAGGTCAAAGTCACCTTTGCTGTACATGCCCGGCATTTCCGCAGTTTCACCGCCTGCTAAGGCAGCACCTGCTTGTAAGCAGCCTTCTGCAATACCTTTGATGACTTGTTCGGCAACATTGACTTCCAGTTTGCCAGTGGCGTAATAGTCTAAGAAAAACAATGGTTCTGCACCGCTAACCACGATGTCATTGACACACATGGCAACGAGGTCGATACCAATGCTGTCGTAAATACCTGTGTCGATAGCCAATTTCAGCTTTGTGCCAACGCCATCCGTACCTGATACCAAAATCGGTTGCTTGTAGTGCGGCGGAATCGCCATTAAAGCACCGAAGCCACCAATCCCGCCCAACATTTCAGGGCGTTTGGTACGTTGGGCAATCGGTTTAATGCGTTCAACAAGGTTGTTACCAGCATCAATGTCGACACCAGCATCACGATAGGTCAGGGAAGGTTTATTTGAATCCATAGTCGGTTGTCTGTCTCTATAATGGGGCAGCAAAGCGGCGATTCTATCACACCCGTCTATCTGCATACAGACACGAAAAGCGATGAAAACTTGAAAAAGTACTAGCATTGCACGAAAAAGTTCGGTAGTATTTGCGTCCTTCGGAGAGATGGCTGAGCGGTCGAAAGCGGCGGTCTTGAAAACCGTTGAAGGGTGACCTTCCGGGGGTTCGAATCCCTCTCTCTCCGCCATATTGATGTCCGGTGAAAGCCGACAAAGCACGAAAGCCCACGTCACAGTGGGCTTTTTTGTGTCTACGATAGTCCGGTAATGACCGACAGAAACCGATACAAGACGGGGTATTTTGGGGGTAGAATTAGAGATGGATACCCCCCCACCTAACCTAACCCCATGCCACCAGCGAGGCGAACGCGCCGCCGCGCATTTTTAGGGTCGGTTAGATTGTGTTCAATCAGGGAAAAATTCCTTGTCCATGAATTGCGTATACGACCACGGGCAATCAGTGGGGAA
>CAZEQX010000057.1:0-13870 GCA_964514635.1 uncultured Thiothrix sp. | reverse complement strand
GAATGGGACAACGCACCCGCCAATGGGAATGAAGTATGGTAAAGCGCGGCGGTTTATCGCCCGTTGAATTTGAACTGTCTCAAATGAAAGTGTCCGGTTTTGCTTGACCAGAACACTTACTCCCCCATTTTGGGAATGTAAGGGTCCATAATCACAATACTGCCATCGTGCGGGCGGCGCATGAGGTTTTCGCCGTGTAAATCCCACGCTAAATAATCTTCATGTTCGCGGAAATAAATGCACAAACGCCGCACATCATTAGCGAGTGCATCACCGTAACGAGCGCGTAAAGCGTCTTGTATCTCCAAGCGTACTTTTTCTTCCTGCCAGTCCATGCCATGAATGTGATCCGTAAAAAAGGCTGCATCCGCTGCATTGAGGTGTTCGAGCCGTTCCATGATGTAAATCAGACGATAGTGGGGTTCGGCGTGTGTGAATAGTTTTACTGTGTCGGGGCTGAGTATGTGGTTGTGCTCGTCCAATACACCCACGCGGCGAATGAAGGGTACTTGCGTTAGCCCCCATTGTTGGATGGCATCGTAAAAGTATTCCAAACCCAGCGCGAATTTTTCCAATACCACGAATTGTTCCCAACGATTTAGGTGTCCTTGCTGTAAAGTTTGCTGGCACAGCTTGCAATCGTTGCTGAGTGGTTCAGGGTTGCAACTAATTTCATAGACATTGGTCAGGAAGGTATTTTCACATTGTGGGCAATTCATGCGTTTGAAATAGCCGTCTACGAAACATTCTAATATGGCTTGCGTGTCCATTTGCGTTAGTTTCCTTTTGTGTTTCAATAGGGTATGTCATTACTACGAAAAAACTGACTACCCGCCATACTGATACAGGGAAACATATCATCAATCCATAATCCAACCCGTACACCTTGGCGTTGCATATAAGCCCGTTTTTTCCTGCCATTAGTAGTATAGACGGGGATATGAAGATCATGCAGTTTGGTGTCAATATCGTGCAGGTTTTCGGGGAGATGGTCACGCACGGTACAGACCACAGGAAGCCAGCCTTGTGTTTGATAAGTACGAATCAAGGTACGGTAAAATGCCAGATCAGCCGTAATGGTATTGTCAAAATCGATGGCTACCACTCGTGAACGTGGTGCATCGCTCAGTAAATAAGCATCAATCTGAAATTCATTAAAGGTTGTCGTTAATTGATGCTGCTGAGTGGTTTGCATAACATTTTTTATCACCGCAATAGCAGGATGTGGGGCAATACGGCGATGATAAAATACTAAATCATTCATAATGGGCTATTTACCAATTCATGCTTGGAATGTGGGAGAATCATACTGGATTCGGGGAATGATAGAGTACAAATACTTTCGTGAGGGAATATTGCCGCACTGTTATGGTGCTCATGGTTGGTGAGCCTCAAGAGAATCTTCTCCCGAAATAGGAGTAAGTAGCCTGTTTTTACTGAACTATTTGGTCTGGCATCGAATTTGCATATTTTGAGTTATGAAAGAATCGAAAATGAACATGAATGATCTGCTAGACGTTTTGACTTGCGCCATTTTAGTGCTAGATGTGGACATGCGCGTTGTGTACATGAACCAATCGGGTGAAATGCTGTTTGGGCAGAGCCAACAGCGTGCATTAGCTGAACCTGTTGCGCAATTAGTGCGCAGCGATGTCTTTCACGAGCATTTAGTGATGGCCGTAACTCAGCATGATCCACAATCCTTGCGAGAGTGTGTGGTGGAGTTGGCAAACGGTGATCAAATAACCATCGATTGCGTGGTAACGCCCGTTCTGTTAGAAGACCAGTCGCGTTTAGTGCTGGAAATTCAGCGCGTTGATCGCCAGTTACGCATTGTGCGTGAAGAGCAGATGATCCATCAACAACAAGCGATTCGCGAGCTGGTGCGTGGTATTGCACACGAGATTAAAAATCCATTGGGTGGATTGCGTGGAGCGGCACAGTTATTAGAGGGGGAATTAGAAAACCCCGAATTAAAAGAATACACGCAGATTATTATTTCCGAGGCAGACCGTTTAAAAAATCTGGTAAATGGTATGTTAGGGCCGCGTACTTTACCGCGTCCTGAATCCGTGAATGTTCATGAGGTTTTGGAGCATGTACGCAACTTGGTGAGTATTGATGTTTCTGCGGATATTCATTTTGTGCGTGATTACGATCCGAGTATTCCAGAGTTTCAGGGGGATCGTGATCAGCTAGTTCAAATTGTGTTGAATATCGTGAGCAATGCGATTCGCGCTTTAAATGGAACTGGTGTTATTCAATTGCGCACGCGCATTTTGCGGCAGTTCACCATTCAACAGGTGCGCTATCGTCATGTTTTAAAAGTTGATATTTGTGATAATGGGCCGGGTGTGCCGGAACATTTACGCGATAAGCTGTTCCTGCCTATGGTTAGTGGACATGCAGAAGGTAGCGGTCTTGGTCTGGCAATTGCACAGTCGCTAGTACGCCGCCACAACGGGCTGATCCAGTTCGATTCAGTCCCCGGTTACACTTGTTTTTCCATCCTGATTCCGCTGGAGAATGGACATGCCACTCGCTGAAAATATTTGGATTGCCGATGATGACCGTTCAATCCGTTGGGTGCTGGAACGCGCTCTACAAAAAGCCGACATTGAAGTCCGCAGTTTCGAGTCGGCGGATCAATTAATTGCAGCATTACGCAATCAACAACCCGATGCGTTAATGACTGATATTCGTATGCCTGGAACAGACGGTTTACGTTTACTAGAACGTATGCAACGTGAATACCCTGATATTCCCGTGATTATCATGACGGCGCATTCGGATTTAGAAAGTGCGGTTTCCGCTTATCAAGGCGGCGCATTTGAATATTTACCCAAGCCGTTTGATGTGAATGAAGCGGTGGATTTGGTAAGACGTGCCTGCAAAATGCGGCATGAGCGTGAAGCGGGTAAAGTAGCGGCAGAACAGGAATCCAGTTTATTTGGTGGGCGGGAAATCATTGGGCACGCGCCTGCAATGCAAGAGGTCTTCCGTGCTATTGGGCGTTTATCCAAATCTAGCATTACGGTGTTGATCACGGGTGAATCGGGAACAGGTAAGGAATTGGTCGCAAAAGCGTTACACACGCATAGCCCGCGAGCGAATAAACCGTTTATTGCACTGAATACCGCTGCGATTCCACGCGAATTGTTGGAGTCGGAATTGTTTGGGCACGAAAAAGGTGCATTCACGGGTGCATACGCACAACGAAAAGGCAGATTCGAGCAAGCTGATGGTGGCACGTTATTTTTGGATGAAATTGGTGACATGCCAGCGGAATTACAGACCCGTTTGCTGCGCGTTTTAGCAGAAGGGACATTCTACCGTGTTGGTGGGCACACGCCTGTGAAAGTTGATGTGCGCATTATCGCCGCGACGCACCAAAATCTTGAAGAATTGGTTCACAAAGGTTCATTCCGTGAGGATTTGTTCCATCGTTTGAATGTGATTCGGATTCATAACCCACCATTACGCGAACGTCGTGAGGATATTCCCTTATTATTGAATCATTTTTTACGTCGTGCAGCGGAAGAGTTGCAGGTTGAAGTCAAAACCCTTTCCCCGAAAGTGACAGAGCATTTGCAAACCTTGTCATGGGCGGGGAATGTGCGGCAGTTGGAAAACACTTGCCGTTGGTTGACCGTCATGGCTTCAGGGCGTGAAATCGTGATGGATGATTTACCAACGGAGCTAATGGAAACGGATGCCAATAAAACCGAAGTGCCTGGTAGTTGGGAAAAAGCATTAACACAATATGCCGACTTTAAACTGAGCAAAGGTGCGAATAACTTGTTGGGCGAGTTGAACCCGATTTTTGAGCGCATTTTGTTGCAGTCCGCCTTAAAGAAAACCGGAGGACGCAAAATCGAAGCAGCCGAATTGTTGGGGTGGGGGCGCAATACCCTAACCCGTAAATTAAAAGAGTTAGGGCTGGAGGATTTATAAAACGGCTTATGGCATAGCAGGTGACGTTTGCAGTTGGGTTAAAGCGGTATTGTCGTTCCCCACGTTGTCGATACCAAAACCGCAAAAACTGCCTGAACATTCCTGCATGTGTACCAATTTGTCGGTGAGGTAGCGGCTTTCAAAACCTGCATAACGCAATGTCAGCGCGTCTAGCATGGCGATGTCGACGGTTTCAAATGCCTGTCCATCCAAAAGGTCGCGGGTAGCGTAGCCGTGTTGGGAATCCCAAACATTGAAAAACGTGCGGAAACGGTCCTGTTTATAGAACTGTTCCTCGGTGAAGTGGGCTGCTACATCACCGGGGATATGGTCGCCAAAAGCAACCACGATGGTTTGTTCGGGCAATTTTTTTAGTTGTGCCAGTAAACGCTCATACGCGGCTAGTGATAATTTTAAACGCGCTTCGTAATCCAATAAGATGGAACATTGCGTCGGGGATAAACTCGCATCACAACGTTGGGTATCGTATTGAATGCCTTTTTCGTGTGGGGAGTGTTGGCGCATGGTGGCAATAAAGGCAAAGACTGGTTTTTCATTGAGTTGCACTTGTTTGACGGCTTCATCAAAGAAAATTTCATCAGGCATTTTGTTCCACTTGCGCTTAGCGCATTCTGGCATGGCTTTGCAGTCGATAAAATCTTGAATCCCCAACTGCTGGTGAAAACGTTGCCCACCGTAGAAGCGTCCAGCAATGGGGTAAATGGTTTTGGTGGTGTAACCTTGTTCAGCAAGCTGTCGCGCGATGCGCCCATCCAAATTCCCTGGGGCAAAGAGATTGACCGCCTGCCAACCATTACCGTATAGCGGTGGCGCGACTCCGTGTAAGAATGAGATTTCTTGCACCCATGTTGCTCCTCCGGCAGTGTACACTTTCAGCGGGTAGGCATCTTTAAAGAATTTGTTATTGCTTTTAAAGCCTTTAACCAGTTCCAGCGGAAAGGTGGATTCTTCCAGTATTACCAAAATGTTTGGTTTTTTATTGGGTGTTTGGGTAAATGTTTCGGCTTGCGTGTCGGCTTTAAAACAGCAGTAGGAATGTTTATGAGGCTGCACGGGTTCGCTAAGGTGAGCACGCCAAATGCTTTGTACAAAAATGGGGAAGGTGAGTTTGCTTTGCATCGTCCATTGTAGGTCTACGTCAAAGACGGGTGTATTCAGTAAGCCAAAGCATAAACCTACACTGGCAAAACTGGTGGTAATGGGTTTCCATGTCCATTGGGGTTGCGGTCGTTCCCAGATTGCGCCCAAAATCAATAATAGTAAGTAACCAATGATGCCAATGGTGGGTAATAAACCCATTTCCAGCAATGTTTCGGCACTTAATGCTGCTACGGCAAGGTCTAAGACCGTGAGTTGTGAACTGAGAAATTGGTATTTAATCCACGCACCGATCCATAAGCCGCTAATGATGGTAGAAGCTAAACCTAATGCAAACCACGGGCGGCGGGATAAAGCAAAGCTGGCGATGAATAATAATGCCCATGTCAGACTGATATACAGCTTGTTATACACCAATCCCCAAACGCCTGGATTACCTTGATCAGCAAAGAGTACATACAAGGCGCATAAGCTGGCGGGTAAAGCCATGAAAATCGGCGTGTATTGACGTAAGCGTAATAACATGGGCGATCCAATGTGACAATGAGATGAACAGAATAACTACTTTGTCATTAATTTGTAACATTGGTTGCATGAATTAATGTTTATTTTTCCAAAGCCTGGCTAATGGCATGGCGCAATGGGCGATGATGGTTTGCTAAGGCATCAGTGGGTAATTGTGCTAAGTGATCCAAACCCAATTCCCAGATCATAATTCCCCCTAACCCTTGTTGTTTGGCATAAGTAATTTTGGCCTGAATGGCACGTTCATCATTGAAATTACAAAAGAAATCTTGATGAGCACCGAGGTTGTCCTGACCAAACCAAGCCATTTGTGTTGTGCTATCCCACTGGATTTGTTGGGGAAAAATATTCGATACATTCCACTCAGCATAACTCAATTTACGGTAGTCAGGTTGTGTAACCCACGCTTGTGCAGGGGCACTAATACCGTCGGTGGTTGTACCTGTGCCACCGTACCAACAGGCAACATCCAAACTAATCCCCAAGCCGAGTTTGTGACGCGGAATCCCCGCTGCTAATAAACGTTGTACCCACAAATCCACCGAAGGAACTTCATGGCTGTAGTTTGGAAAGCGTAATCCGCCATTGTATAACGCGCTGTCAAACCAACTGATCCAACCTGCATACGGTTGCGCCATGTCATACGCCATGAGGTTGATTTGGTCAAAATAATCCGCTAATGGCGCGACAATGAACCGATCCCGCAAGGTAATTGCCGTGGTCAACAGCGGTGCGCGGTGCAATTTGGCATTGTGGCGAGTTTGTAAGGCGCGGTGCAGTTCAATAATGAAGGCACTGAAATCGGGGTTTGCCTGTTTATCATCGCGGGTAATGGGTTCCATATCAATATCGATACCGTCATACCCTGTGTCGAGTAACTGCAATAAGTGCGTAATGAATTGCGGGCGTATCGCATCCTGTAACACGGGTTGAAATTGTTCGTATGACCCTGTGACCACGATGAGTAATGGTAAGTGTTGCTGGTTGGCTGTTTGTTGGGCGGCAAGGCGACTTTCGGTGCTTAAGCTATTGCGTTCGCTGTCTAAACTACCATCAGCACGGGGAATAACCGAAACATGCGCTATGTGTGTGAGCATCTGATAATCCGCAGGTGCAAGAAATGGAATTTCCCGACCATTGTGACGATAAGCAGGCAGATAGCCTGTTACCCAAAAATCCGGTTGGTAAGGGGGGGAATTGCGTATTATCCACCCAGCAGCAATGAGCAGACTGGTGATGGTGGTTAAGATCAACCACAGCCGACGTTTGACAGTCATATCTCCCCAAAAAGAAAATGCCCCACAACGGGGGCATTTTCTAGCACTCTTAAGGCAATCGCAAGGATTACAGAGAGTAGTACATATCGAACTCAACGGGGTGAGTTGTCATGCGGAAGCGGGTAACTTCTTGCATTTTCAGTTCGATGTAAGCGTCGATCATATCGTTAGTGAACACACCGCCTGCGGTTAAGAAGTCACGGTCTTTGTCCAGTGCTTCTAAAGCCATGTCCAGAGAGTGGCAAACGCGAGGGATCAATTTGTCTTCTTCAGGTGGCAGGTCGTATAAGTCTTTGTCAGACGCTTCGCCTGGGTGGATTTTGTTTTTGATACCATCCAAACCAGCCATCATCAGAGCCGCAAACGCTAAATAGGGGTTAGCAGATGGGTCTGGGAAGCGCACTTCGATACGACGACCTTTCGGGCTGCCAACGAATGGGATGCGGATAGAAGCAGAACGGTTACGCGCAGAGTAAGCCAACATAACAGGTGCTTCAAAGCCTGGTACTAAACGTTTGTAAGAGTTTGTGCCAGGGTTGGTGATGGCATTTAACGCTTTAGCGTGTTTGATGATACCACCGATGTAGTACAGTGCCATTTCGGACAGGCCAGCGTACTCGTCGCCTGCGAACAGGTTAGTACCGTCTTTTGCCAAAGACATGTGAACGTGCATACCAGAACCGTTATCACCCACGATAGGTTTTGGCATGAAGGTGACGGTTTTGCCGTATTGGTGAGCAACGTTATGGATCACGTATTTTTGACGTTGAACCCAGTCCGCACGCTCAACCAGTGTGGAGAATTTTGTACCGATTTCGTTTTGACCTGCCGTTGCCACTTCGTGGTGGTGAACTTCGACTGGAACGCCGACTTCTTCCAAAATGTTACACATGGTGGAACGGATGTCTTGGAATGAGTCGACAGGTGGAACAGGGAAGTAACCGCCTTTAGTACCCGGACGATGCCCCATGTTGCCGTCTGGGTAAACTTTTTCAGAGTTCCAGCCTGCTTCTTGTGAGTCGATTTTGACGAAGCAACCGCTCATGTCCGCGCCCCAACGCACGTCGTCAAAAATGAAGAATTCCGGTTCTGGACCAAAGAATGCGGTGTCCGCAATGCCCGTGGATTTCAGGTAAGTTTCAGCGCGCGCGGCGATGGAACGTGGGTCACGCTCATAACCTTCCATTGTGGTAGGGTCAACGATACCGCAAGTAATGTTAACCGTAACGTCTTGGAAGAAGGGGTCAACGAATGCGGTGTTCGCGTCTGGCATCAGGATCATGTCAGATTCGTTGATACCTTTCCAGCCAGCAATGGAAGAACCATCGAACATTTTGCCTTCAGTAAAGGTGTCTTCTTCAACCGTGTGGGCTGGAACGGTGACGTGTTGTTCTTTACCACGGGTGTCAGTGAAGCGGAAATCAACGTATTTTGCTTCATTGTCTTTGATCATGTTGAGAACGTCTTGTGCAGACATTTGTACAGACATTGTTAGCCTCCTGATGAATTTAGAAATGCGGGACTTACTGCTTTTCAACTGACGACGAATGTTACGCAGACTAGGCTGCACTGTAAATAACAGACAAAAAAAAGGGAGTGATTAAATCACTCCCTTTCTGATCAAGGTGGTAAACTTTATTTGATGAACAACATTTCGCTGTATTTAGGCAGTGGCCACATTTCATCCGCCACCAAGGTTTCGAGTTTGTCAGCGTGGGCACGCACTTCGTTCATCAGGCTGCGCACGGTGTCTGCCAAGAACTTCATGTGTGCTGATACGCTGTCGAAATCGTGTTGCGCACGCGCTTCGCTCAATTTCGCAACGGCTGCCATCATTGCATTGGCTTCTGCTGCAACACTTTGTGCGACACTGTTATCCAGCGTGATGCCTAAGTCTTGTAAGTTGCCTGCGGTAGCGGACAATTCAGACAAGTAAGTGACTGCTGCTGGGTAAATCATGGTGGTTGCCATGTTGATAACCAGTTTCGCTTCCACGTCAATGCTGTTGATGTATTGTTCAGCGTAAACTTCAAAACGGCTGTGTAACTCGGTTGGAGTCAATACGCCAGTGCGCTCGAACAAGCCTGCAACTTCAGGGCTTAACAGCTCTGGCAGTGCATCAGCAGTGGTTGGCAGGTTTTTCAAACCGCGTTCTTCTACTGCCGCTTTGTGCCATTCTGGAGAGTAACCGTTGCCACCGAAGACCACGTTGCCGTGTTGTTCCATGATAACTTTCAGGACAGCTAAGGTGGCAGTTGCTACGTCTTTACCGCTGTTGAGTTCGACTTCCAGTTGGTCAGCAATCCAGTTTAAGGAATCTGCCAACATGGTATTCATAGCAACTAATGGGCCAGAAACGGATTGCGATGCACCTACCGCGCGGAATTCAAAACGGTTGCCTGTGAACGCAAACGGTGAAGTACGGTTACGGTCGCCGGGGTCACGTTCAAAGTGCAGGATTTGTGACAGGCCCAAATCCATGTGACCGCCTTTTTCGGTTTTCAGCACTTTGCCAGCTTTGATGTCTTGGTAAACTTTTTCCAATTGGTCGCCCAAGTAAACCGACAAAATGGCTGGAGGAGCTTCGTTCGCGCCCAAGCGGTGGTCGTTAGAAGCAGAAGCAATAACCGCACGCAGTAATGGGCCAAACAGGTGTACACCACGGATAACCGCGCCGCAGAATGCCAAGAAGTGCAGGTTTTCTTCTGGTGTATGACCGGGGTCGAGCAGGTTGCCTTGCGTGCTGTTGCCAACAGACCAGTTAACGTGTTTACCAGAACCGTTTACGCCTGCGAAAGGTTTTTCGTGCAACATGCACAGGAAACCGTGTGCTTTCGCGGTGATTTTCATCACGGTCATCAGCAATTGCTGGTGATCAGCCGCAACGTTAGCCGCTTCAAAGTAAGGCGCAACTTCAAACTGACCCGGTGCAACTTCGTTATGGTGCGTTTTCGCAGGGATGCCCAAACGGTACAGTTTGTCTTCCAAATCTTGCATGAACACTTGTACGCGCTCTGGAATCGCACCGAAGTAATGGTCGTCGAATTGTTGACCTTTCGCCGGAGCAGCACCGAATAAAGTGCGACCTGCTAACAGAATGTCAGGGCGTGCTGTGGCGTAGGCTTCGTCGATCAGGAAGTATTCTTGTTCCGCACCGCAGCTTGAGTTCAAAGTAGCAATGTCGGTTTCGCCCATCAGTTTCAACACGCGCTGTGCCGCGCTGTTCATTGCCGCGTTAGAGCGCAGTAAGGGGATTTTTTTATCCAATGCTTCGCCTGTCCAAGACAGGAACACGCAAGGAATCATCAGCGTTGCGCCATTAGCAGTGTGCATGATGTACGCAGGGCTGGTTGGGTCCCACGCGGTGTAACCACGCGCAGAGTTAGTCGCACGGATGCTGCCGTTCGGGAACGATGAACCATCTGGTTCACCTTTGATCAACAGGCTGCCGCTGAAATCGGTAATTGCGTTACCTTCAGGGCTGGTGATGATGAAACCGTCATGCTTTTCTGCCGTGGCGTTGGTCATCGGGTAGAAGATGTGAGAGAAGAATTTCGCACCTTTCGACATTGCCCATTCTTTCATCGCAGCGGCAACAACGTCTGCCGTCGCTGGGTCAAGCGGAGCACCTGTTTGGAAGGTTTTCTTCATCGCTTTGAACGCATTTTTGGAGAGAGATTCTTCCATCGCGGCCAAATTGAAAACATCGCAAGCCCAAATTTTGCTTAATGGCTCGGTTTTGCCTAAGTCCATTGGTGGGCGTTTGCCGATGGTTTGGATCGCTTGGGAACGCGCTTGGTTGCTGCTCATTATCATAAACCTCATCATCTTCAGTAAGTCAGAAAGCCCCTGCTTGCTGTCATAGCTCGCAGTCAGATGGTGGGTTTTATTGCAATTTGTATGCCATGCGACAAATTTACCGCCAAAGTTTAAGATTGGCGGTAGATAACGACATTATGAAATTCACCAAGAAGGAAAAAAGCATTTTAATGGTGCTTTAATGAACTTTAATCACCAATTTGGTGCATAAAGCAAACCGCTTGAATACTGCTAATACGCAAGCAGGCTTGCTGAAAATCGTTTAATGCTGTGGTTGTCGGCTCGCCATCTAAAATGAGATCAAGGCTTATTTTTCCATCAATATAATGCAAAGTAACACTGCGAATATGTCCCCAGAGGGCTTTTGTTTGAGGTTCGTTGGCAAGTAGTGCCATCAGGTCAGCGCGTGAAGGCAAGCTTTTGCACAAGTGAACGGTTTCATCGTCTTCGGGGTCAATGTGTACCACCACATCGCTAATGCTAGGAAACTGTTTGCGCAAACGGTACATCACCGTTTCGGCAATGTGATGCCCCTCGGAAACACTGATTTTGCCATCAACTTGAATGTGAACATCCGCCAGTACACGTCCACCCATGCGGCGGGTGCGTAGTAAGTGAACATTTTCCACACCATTAATCCGTTGAATAAAGTCACGAATTTCCTGTACTTCCTGCGGGTCGAGACCCGTATCCACTAACTCGCTGGTGCTTTCCAGAATCAGTTGTGCTGCCATGTAAAAAATCATCACCGCGACCATAATCGCCGCCACCGCATCCAGCCACGGGTAGCCAAATTGTGCGCCTGCAATCGCTAACAGCACCAATACCGACGAAATCGCATCCGAGCGATGATGCCATGCACTGGCTTTGAGCATCGGCGAATGAATGCGTTTCGCAACGTGCACGGTGTAGTGATACAGTGTTTCTTTTCCGACAATTGCCAGCCCCGCGAATGCCATCGCCAATGGGTTAGGGGGAATCAATGGTGCATCACCGTGCAAACGTCCCCACGCCTGCATGAAAATCACCACCGCCACGCCACCCAATAACAAACCCAACACCACTGTAGCTAAGGTTTCAATACGCCCGTGTCCGTAAGGGTGATCCGCATCCGCGTCCTTATTTGCATGGTGTGCGGCAAATAACACCACCACATCGCCCGCCAAATCCGACAACGTGTGCATGGCATCGGCAACCAAGGCTTGGGAATGCGTGGCAATCCCACCAATAATCTGTGCAATGGTGAGAAAAATGTTCACCGTCATGCCCACTAACGCAACTTTGCGCGTGGCTTGATGACGACCATCGTTAGCGGGCAACTCGTCGAGTGGTGAGTGATGTTGTGACATAAGCATTGTGCCTGTTGGGGGAAACAGGCGCGTAGCTTACCACAGCTTGGTGGCACATCGGATGCTCACCCCCGAAGTTACGCGGGAAGTGTGAGCCGATTTACCCTTACTTTGGGAAAGAAATCACCGTAAATAACCCTTACTTTGTGCTAAAATTCCCAAGAAATAACCCTTGCTTTGGGAGTTGCTATGTTCAAGCGATTGTTATTAAACGACTTAAATCAATGGCTACACAATCCAAATCGTAAGCCACTTATCTTACGCGGCGCACGACAGGTCGGTAAGACCACGCTTGTTTCATTATTTGCGCAACAGTTCACGCAATTCATAGCGCTCAACCTCGAACGGCAGGAAGAACGCGCTTTATTCGAGCAGAATTACAATATTCATGAACTGCTCGAAGCAATTTTCTTCCTCAAAGGCAAAGACCGTCAGCAGCCGAATACGCTGTTATTCATTGACGAAATTCAAAACTCAGCGGCAGCCGTGGCAATGCTACGTTATTGCTATGAAAACTTCCCTGAATTACCCGTCATTGCGGCGGGTTCATTACTCGAAAGTTTGCTGGATCGGCACATTAGTTTCCCCGTCGGGCGAGTGGAATATTTGCGAGTGCATCCACTGACCTTTGAAGAATTTCTTTTCGCTATTGGTGAAGAGCAAGCTATTAAGCTGCTGAATCAAATTCCGCTGCCTGCGTTTGCACACGACAAACTACTCAAACTGTTTCACCGTTACGCTTTAATTGGCGGAATGCCCGAAATAGTGCAGCAATATGCAATTCATCAAGACCTAACGCAATTACGTCCATTATACGATAACCTCATTACCGCTTATTTGGACGACGTAGAGAAATACTCCCCGCGTGAATCCCAAACACCGATTATTCGTCATGTGATTCAAAGTGCTTTTCGTGAAGCAGGTAATCGCATTACCTTAGCAGGCTTCGGGCAATCTAATTACGGCTCAAAAGATGTCAGTGAAGCCATTCAAGTATTAGAAAAAGCTTTACTCTTGCAACGTTGTTACCCAGTTACCAATACACAACTACCCTTGACCCCGAATTTGAAAAAATCTCCAAAGTTACAATTATTAGATACGGGGTTGGTAAATTATTTTTCTGGATTACAAGCTGATATATTTGGTACAAAAGATTTAAATAGCCTTTATGGTGGACGTATTATCGAACACCTTGTCGGGCAAGCCATACTCGCCACACAAAGCTCTATGTTATTCCAATTGCATTTTTGGGTGCGCGAAAAAAACCAAGCCAATGCTGAAGTGGATTTTGTACTACCGCACAGCAATAAAGTGATTCCCATCGAAGTCAAATCCGGTGCGACAGGGCGATTACGCTCACTATTTCAATTCATGGATGAAGCCGAACACGGCTTCGCTATACGCCTATACGCAGGGAAGTTAACACAAGAAGACGCAGTAACACTTACAGGTAAGCCATTTAAACTGCTCAACCTCCCGTATTACCTCAGCGGAAAACTAGAAGGGTATTTAGAATGGCTGCTTGCAGAAAAGCAAATAAGAGAAGGGTAGGAAATCAAGCTAAATTCGGTTTGGGCTTAGGTTTGTGGGCAATTACCCTGTGCGAAGGCGATAGCTTATGCAAACTTAGGCTATTCAAGACGCTAAATCTCGGTTTAGTGAATTTTTGGATGCTTGTCTGGCAAAATGCCCACAAGTAGTCACCCGACGTGGTACTGAGACAGCAGTGCTTGTCCCTGTTGATGTTTGGAAGAAACTCCAAAATTTAGTGATCTTCACTTTTTGGATCAATGAGTTTGAGCTGTGGATAGTAGGTATTATATTTAG
>CAZEQX010000056.1:7212-13885 GCA_964514635.1 uncultured Thiothrix sp. | reverse complement strand
CATGATTGATTTACACAGCCATATTCTTCCGCGATTGTGTGATGGAGCGCAGGACTTAACAACAGCATTGGCGATGGCAAAACTTGCAGTCGCCGATGGGACTACCCACTTAGCCTGCACTCCACATATTTATCCACCTGTTTATTGTAATGATAAACAGGGTATTGTGTTGGCGATGAACGAATTACAAAAGGAGCTTGACCAAAATAATATTCCCCTTACACTGGTGATTGGTGCGGATGTCAATCTTAATCCTAATGTTATGCGGGGATTAAAACAGGGAATTATTCCCACGTTGAATGGTTCTCGATATTTCTTGCTAGAACCACCACACCATATTCCAGTACCAGACTTTGTTGGGCAGGTGGAAAATTTTTTGTACGCAGGCTACATCCCCGTTATCACACATCCAGAGCGTTTGCATTGGATAGGGGATCATTACAATGATTTTATTGAGGCAGTGAAACGTGGTGCTTGGTTGCAAATTACTGCTGGAGCAACAACTGGACGTTTTGGGAGTGGTGCGCAGAAAATGGCAGAGCGGTTTTTGAAAGACGGTTATGTGCATGTCATTGCATCAGATGCACACGACACGCAAAAACGTCCTCCCGTACTGTCCGATGGAGTAGCTGTAGCAAGTCGGTGGCTAAATAATGAAGCAGAGGTGTTGCGTATGGTATGCGATCGACCATCTGCTATTCTAGCTAATAAAAATCCAGAAGACGTTGAGAACGTCTTAGCACTTTCAACATTCGGCAGGGCTTTAAATCAGATAGAACTTGAACAAACCACCACCATTCGACAGAATGCAGCGAGCGGTTGGTTTGGTCGTTTTTTTAAACCTTTTGTTTAGAATAGGGTATTCCGATGAATTTACAAAGTGCTGCGGTACTTATTGTGTTGGGCATGGTTGCCAGCTTCAGCACTGGTTGCGCGAATAATCCAACTATCGCTGACAATGGTGCTGTCGTGAAAGCGAATACTGCTGAACTGGATTATGGTGCAAACACACAGGACTACCGTATTGGTGCATCTGATTTATTGGATATTAAAGTCTTTCAAGCTGATGAATTGTCACGCGAAGTGCGCGTCGACACACGGGGCTTTATCACGCTCCCGTTATTAGGTTCTATACAAGTCGCAGGTCTGACACAAGCACAAACTGAACAAAAACTTGCGGATTTAATGCGTCAAAGCATGTTACAAAACCCACAAGTAACCGTTTTTATTAAAGAATATACCTCACAGCGCGTCACCATTGAGGGGGAAGTCAAAAAACCAGGGGTGTACCCTATTCAAGGACAAGCAACACTCTTGCAAAGTATTGCAATGGCTGGAGGCTTGGAGAATTTAGCTGATGCACAGAAAATTGTTCTATTTCGCCAACAAGGTGCACAGAACAAAGCATTCTTAATTGACTTAAAAGCTATCCGAGCAGGACAAGCCAAAGACCCTGTTATGCGCAATGACGATCGTATCGTTGTACACCGTTCTGACAGCCGCTTTTGGATGCGTGAGGCAGCTACTTTACTCAGCCCATTTACCGCGCTAAACAGCATAGTTAATTAAAAGATTTCTACTACGGAAATAATGACTCATGACGAATCCGTTAGAGACTAGTAATCATCGACTCACATCACTGACTAATAACCATCAGGACTTTAACTTATCCACTGTTAATACAACAACAAACGATGGCGATGATGATGAAATCGATTTACAAGCATTATGGCTAATTCTAAAACGTAGAAAAGGTACAATTGTTCTATTAGCCCTACTGGTTTTTATTGGTGTGGCCATTGCTACCTTTATGATGAAACCAGTGTACCGTTCTAATGTCACCTTACAAATTGATACGGAAAACCAGAAAGTATTAGACTTTGACGTTGAAGCTGGCAATTCACGTCCAGTGGATAGCAAAGACTTTTACCAAACTCAATACGAGTTACTTAAGAGTCGCTCACTTGCCAGAATGACAATAGACAGTCTTTCTCTTGAGTCCTATTTCCAAGAACAAAAGTTAGCGAAACCGTTTTATGCTGAAACTCTAGAAAAACTCAAAACGGATTTCTTCGGTAAAGTCGAAAATGATACGACAGAAACAGTAGAGAATAATGATCAAAAGCCAAAGAAGCTAGGGCAACGTCCTATTGAAGACCGCTTGTTGGCAAATGTTACCGTTAGCCCCGTCAAAAACTCACGCATAGTCACTATTAGCTATGATGATAGCGACCCAGAAATGGCAACCGCCATTGCTAATAGCATGGCGGAAAACTTTATCCAAATGAATTTGACACGACGAAAGGATGCCGCATCTTATGCAGAAAACTTCTTAAAGAATGAATTAGCCAATGCAAAAAGCAAACTTGAAGAATCAGAAGCAAAACTGGTCAGTTTCGCTAAAAAAGAAGACATCGTTAAAATGGACGATGAAAGCCAAGGGAGCTTGACTTCACAGACAATGGCAGCGTTGAATAGTGCTTTAACTGTTGCCCAACAAGACCGCATTAGTGCAGAAAGTAAATTCAAACAAGCTCAAGCAACAGCTTCTGCCAAAGTTTTGGATAACTCGACGATTCAAGAGCTGACCAAAACACTTACTAAACTACAAAGTGATTACCAAGAAAAACTGCAAATCTATAAGCCTGAATATCCCTTAATGCTTCAACTAGAAAGCCAAATGAATGAGATTCGTGAAAACATCAATCAGGCTAATACCCAAATTAAAAACACTGTCACAGGTTCATTACAAGCCGATTACTTGGCAGCTAAGCAAAAAGAAGAGGATTTACGCAAAAAGCTGGAGCAACAACAAAGTGAACTCATGACACTACGCGATAAAAGTATTGGCTACAACACGTTACAACGTGAAGTTGAAACTAATCGCAATATGTATGAAGGATTATTACAAAGGATCAAAGAAGTTGGCGTAGCTGGCGGAATTGGTTCTAACAACATTTCCATTGTCGACCCTGCAATACTGCCATTTCAACAGCAAAAACCTAATGTAAAGTTAAACTTAACACTTGGCTTAGTAGGTGGTCTTTTCATTGGGATTGTAGTGGCTTTTCTGGTTGAGTTTATCGATGATAGAATCAAAACGACAGCAGATTTAGAACGCCTATTACAGTTACCTATTCTTGGAGTAATCCCTGCTGTTCAACGAAAAAAACTATCCGCTACCGACTATTCACTAATTTCGTGGAAAGAACCGAAATCAGCACTAGCCGAAGCCTGCCGTTCTTTAGGTACAAATTTGAGCTTTGCAACTCGTGAAGGCCTGCCACATACATTGAATATTACCAGTTCCATGCCATCAGAGGCGAAAACGAGTACCGCTATAAACCTAGCCATAGTGCTTTCACAAGCCAACAAACGCGTTTTATTGATAGATGCCGATCTACGCAAACCGACCTTGCATCAGCGTCTCAAACTTGATAATTCCAGTGGTTTGAGCAATTACCTGACTTATCAAGCTGAACTGTCTGACATAATGCAAACAACGACCGTTAATAATTTAATGGTTATTACATCAGGCTCGCTCACGCCGAATCCGGTAGAGGTGTTATCCAGTGAACGTCTACAAACGCTATTAAACTTGGATAAAGAAAAATTCGACATTATTATTGTCGACTCCCCTCCTACAATTGGTCTTGCAGATGCTCTTCTTATATCTAATAGGGTAGCGGCTACTATTATAGTAGCTGCCTATTCCCAATCTAAGAAACGTATTTTACTGGACAGCATCAAACGTCTGCACTTAGCACATGCCAATATTATTGGCACGATTTTTACCAAAGTTCGAGGAAATGATAGCAGTGGTTATGGCTACGACTATCACTACTATTATAGCTATGGCACTAATAACAAACGCCTTGATTAAGAGTCCATTTAATTTATGCGCTGGCTGTTACGATTATTCCTGTGGTTGATTTGTTTATATCTGGGAAAACAAATCATTGTATACAACTATGCAAGGTATATCGAAGAACAATTAGAACATAATTCAGGAATAACGCTGGGTCGTGATGTTACCTCATATTTAAGTGCGAACGCTCATACAAAGCTTGCTGAACAAGCTTATAGAGATGGTCAGTTTGCCTTATCTGAACAAATGGCATTGCACGCACTATCAAATAACATCAGTAGTGGTGCTCCTGCTTCTTACCTTTTAGGCTTATACAGTTCACAACAGCGCAATGAAGATGCTTCTATCGTTGCCGATATTGCTGGGCAATTATGGCCTCATCACACTTATACTCGCTCCCGTCTAGCCGATTATTGGTTGACCCAGCAACGCATAGATCGCCTAATACCTGAATGGAATATTTTATTAATCCGTAACCCATCTTTGTATAAAAACTTATTCCCTGCATTGAGCAGCATTATTGAAAAAAAAGAATATCAATCACTCTTTCAACCATATTTAACTAAACCACCTATATGGTGGAACGATTTTTTTCTCTTTATTTGTAATAATGCAACATTAGACCTCGTTAATAAAGTTTATCAATTACGTCTACAGGCCACCCCACAAGCTATCACTGAGAAAGAAAACCTCGCTTATACCAACCGTTTAATCAGAGAAAAAAAATGGCAGCAAGCCTATGATATTTGGGAAAAAAATCTGCACGTCTCACCAAATAAATCCCAAACACCATCCAATTTACTCTATGATGGTGAGTTTGAAACTACTGGATTTAACTCGGGTTTTGATTGGCAGATAGAGAATCACCCTGTACTCACCATTAATAAAGATAGAACCTATGGTATAAATGGTCGCCAAGCTTTATCTATTCATCTGAAAAAACTTGAACCAATCAACTTCCAACACATATACCACATCATGATCCTGCCGTCTGGGCAATATCATTTTAATATGCGTTATCGCCTAGATAATTTTAAAACAAGCAAAGGCTTACAATGGCATATCCGCTGTATAGATGATCTACAAACCACTTTATTCAGCAGTCCTTTACTGAAAGGTCAACAGACCTGGCAAACATTTTCGACCACATTTAATGTTCCACCGACAGGATGCCCAGTACAATTGCTACGCCTAGAAGCTGCTAGTGCTTATCGTCATGAGCAATTTTTCGATGGTACAATATGGTTTGATAATATCAAAGTTGAAAATACTTCAGAGCGGCAAGACTAATATTATGCAAAAATTTACAAGCTCACTAATCTTTTTGCTAACATGTCTGCTGCTACTGTTAGCACCATTATTGTATAGTGGAAAAACTGCATTATCGCTTGGTGTACTAGAGCTTTTAGGTTTATTAATTCTCGCACTTATATTTACTATTCATAACTTCAATTCAATTATAAAACGTCTATCACCACCTATTTTTTTATTTATAGTTTTCGGTCTGGTAAGTACATCACTTTACCTTCTACCATTGCCCCATGAACAATGGATACTGCTACCTAATCGGCCTTTTTACGATAATGTACTAACTTGGCTACAACAACAACAAGTTAGTGTTTTACTAACCGTATCGTTAATTCCACAAGAAACCGTTAAAGCTTTACTGAGTTTGATTCCCGTACTAGCGATATTCTTAGCAACAATGCTATTTGCCAAAAATGAAATAAAATGGTTAGTATGGACGTTACTAGGAATAGCCGCTCTAGAAGCCAGTATTGGGTTAATCCAATACTCTAGCCATAACCCAGTCTTTTTCTTTGGAATGCCACCAGACACTTATACTGCACAAGGTACTTACTTAAACCGAGACCACTTCGCAGCATTAATGGCCATATCCATTCCTTTTGCAATAGGCTTAAGCATACATAATATTGGTTATCGAGATAAATATTCTACACATCTAGCCTTAATTTTCATTTCAATCAGTTTATTAGTGATCCTTGCAGGGATTTTTTCACGTTCTCGTGCTGGATTGGCTCTAACCATTCTGGGTATTGTACTTTCCACCATTGCCTTTTCACCTCATATCGGTGGTCGAAAAACCGCAAGTTTAACTACCGTGATTATTACCATTGTCATAGGGTGTGCTACTAGTATTGGCCTAGTTCCCATTCTGAATCGCTTCATGGTTGAAGATCCTTTAGAGGATGTTCGTTGGAATATCTATAACAATGTGATCATTGGTATAAAAAGCTTCTGGCCAATAGGTAGTGGTTTAGGCACATTTCCCGATGTATACCGAGCATTTCAACCCATTGATCAGCAAGGTTTCATTAATCATGCACATAATGACTATCTAGAATTGACTTTTGACATGGGTGTAGTGGGAGTTTCTTTAATTACGGTATTCTTCGCCTTATACCTATGGAAATGGTGGGTAATTATTAGAAGAAAATGGAATACGCTTAAAATCTTTCAAATCGCGGCTGGAATTAGTTTACTATTAATACTATTACATTCAGTGGTAGATTTTATCCTGCACACACCTGCCAATATGGTCTTATTTGGTTTTTTGTGTGGGGTGTTCTTCAGAAAAGCAGAGGAATGATTTTACTGACCAGCATGTGGAGCAAACGCTCCACACGCCTATCGGGTACTAGCGACTAACACTACTATTATCGCTACCACCACCTGCCGCTGCCGCGACTCCCACAAGGGCTAAGCCACCAGCAACCAGTGCCATAGAACTTACCCCAGCAATCCCTGCACCAATTGTACCTGCACCAATTGTACCTGCACCAA
>CAZEQX010000056.1:0-7112 GCA_964514635.1 uncultured Thiothrix sp. | reverse complement strand
TACCTGCACCAACTGTACCTGCACCAACTGTACCTGCACCAACTGTACCTGCACCGCTTGTTCCTATTCCAGTCCCAGCAACTGTATTACTTGGAGCACCCATACCGAAGTTCATACCTTTCACACACTGAGATGCATCCGCAACTGTCAGTAATGTGTTTTGGGGATGGTTTACTTGACAGTGTGATTTGTCATAAATCAAATCAACTGTTCCATTTTCAAGCACGATTACTTTATCACCCTCAACTAAAGACATATCCTTTTGCAGAGCGAAGTGTGCATTCCCTCGCTCTAGAACTACATTTCCTTGGACATTGACGGCTTTTGCGACGATGTTTACATCTGCCGCTAGCGCGACGCTATTTAACAGTACTAGCATTGGAGCTAATCCGCATACCAACTTTTTCATAAAGTTACTACCTTAATAGTTTAAGTTAGAATACAAAACATGCCAGTCATAAACTGACACTATCGATTATAGCATCATAATACTTAACGAATAGAGAGACAATCTCTTTTATTATGACAATTGATTGTTAATCCACATTAGGTTATATCGCATAATCTTCTCCGTTTGATATTTAAAACGAAATGGTATCGAAATTAGCTTGAACGAAAACTGGTTCTCATACTTTAAAACAGCAAAATGTAAATGAGGGCCTGAACTATTTCCCGTATTACCTGATTTTGCAAAACATTCCCCCTCCTCTACTTCTTGATACATTCCAACTTGGATACTAAAAGGAAGCAGGTGTTCATAATCACCAATTGATCCATCATTATGCTGAATATAAACAAAATGTGACTTTTTTGTTTCATTCCCATCATATAAATCAATTACTGTTCCTGCCCGCGCTGCACAAACATCCTCACCTTCTGGTAAAGCCAAATCGACAGCATAACGCGCAATGGGCGTATTATGTGAGTAATTACCATTAAACCCTTGTACAACTAAAAAACGCTTTCCTTTTTGGAAAGGGGGAGCATAAAGATGCTCTTGCGATTGTGCATTACCATCAGCACATAACCACAAAGCAAAGCCTCCCACGAATAATCCTCGCCATATTTTCATGAGATACACACAAGCAAGCAAAAGCGAATGATAGACTATTTTTTATACAGTTTCATTCACTATAATAATGGCAGGAATTACATTTTCTTCTACCCACACAATGGCATTCTGCTGATAACGCTGCCCCAGCAAAAGAGCCTGTTCCAGACTGATTCCCAGTACGAGGAAACTCGCCTCGTTTTCCCATTCCCCCAATGGGTCAAGCCCCACACCAGCATAATAAACGTAACGGGTTAGGTCGTTAGCAAGGCGTTGTTGCGCTTGATGATTTTGTGCAGCATCAGTTGGCTGACTGTGTGGATTGTAAGCAGTGATGAATGCCGCCGTGGTTACTTGATGTTCAGCAAACAAGCGAGCCAATGCGGATGAATATTGACCAATGTACAAGGTGAAAGCACCACTTGGGTGCATCACCTGATAGTGAGCCGCGTAATAAGCCGCTATCAAATCCGCAGCAATCATGCCGCGAGGTTGGTTTCGGCCTTTGTCTTTTTCGCTGCTTTCTTTGCTTTCTTGGCAGCTTTTTTCGCTTGCTTTTCTGCTTTTTTTTCTGCCTTATGAGCGGCTTTTTTCGCTGCTTTTTCCAATTTTTTGGCTTTTTTGGCAGCTTTCTTCACAGCCTTTTTCGCCTGCTTTTCTGCCTTTTTCTGCTTTTTCGCAGACAGGGTTTCAGCCTCTGCTCCTTCTAACGCTTCTGGTATGGCATCATCATCCTCACCGCCTAATACACTCGAAGCGTCTACTATTGCCGATTCTGTTTCCACTTCGTCAGGCACTTCATCTGTCATCGCTGCTGGTGCAGGCTCTACTACCGCCTCTTCACCCATCAGCAATGCTTGAGCACTGGCGATGATCAGCGGGGCAGTTTGCTCCCCAATTCCTTGAATCGCAACCAAATCATCCAGCGAAACCACCGCCAGTTGTTCGATAGTGGTGATACCATGTTCCGCTAAACGATGCGCCATTGCCGTACCGACGTACTTTACAGATGACAAGTCTTGTTCCATGCTTAGTTCTCCTATTGGTTTTTGTTGGCATTAATTTCCATGTAATAAAAGCTTAACATTAACCACGCCTCAATATTGTGACAAAAGTGTTCAAATTTAAGTCAGCATCAGTGGAGCATTGCTTTTATGTCGAAATCACGTCGTAGTTTTGCCATTATTGGCTTGGGTACATTTGGTAGCACCGTCGCTGCGGAACTGGTGCGCTTTGGCAACCACGTTTTGGGCATCGATATGGATGAAAAACGGGTTAGTTTATTGGCTAGTACTCTTTCCGAAGTGGTGATTGCCGACGGTACGGATGAAATTGCCATGCGCGAAGCAGGTATTGGGCATTACGATGTGGTGCTCGTCGCAATGGGTGAAGATTTAGAAGCCAGTATTTTATGTACCATGAATGCCCGCGCCTTAGGAGCAAAAACCATTTGGGTTAAATCATTAAGCCGCACGCATCACCGTATTTTGAGCAAGCTAGGTGCTGATCGTATTGTTCACCCAGAACAAGAAATGGGGCAGCAAATTGCCCAAACCTTACATAATCCATTAGTCTTTGATTACGCTGCTGTTGGCAATAACCAATACATGGCTAGTATTATCGTTCCAGCTCACTTGAAAGGACAATCACTAAAATCATTAAACCTACAAGCAAAATTTGAATTACGCTGTTTGGGTCTCATGCGCGGCACAACATATATAGAATGCACTGGCGAAGTAATATTACAAACTGATGACAAACTGTTGCTTTTGGGTAAGCGCACTGCATTACGCCAATTCAGCGATTCGCTTTAAATGAGGAACACTTTATGCTGTTACCTCGTTTACACTCACAAGCATTACGACGTAAATTCAAGCGTAATATTCATTTGCCACCACCTGCTCTATTAGCATTGTCGTATGCTTTATTTATTGTAGTGGGTATGTGCTTATTAAAACTCCCCATTGCTACACATGCTGGCATTAGTTGGGGTGACGCACTCTTTACCGCTGTCTCTGCTGTTACCGTAACGGGTTTAGCGGTTGTCGATACAGGTAGTTATTTCACAACGACAGGTCAGGCATTTATTTTATTACTCATTCAGCTTGGCGGTTTGGGTATTATGGTTTTTGCGGTATTACTATTATCTGTTCTTGGCTTACCCGTCGGCGTTTCACACCATGTTTTCTTGCGTGAAGACTTGAACCAGACATCTATTACCGAATTAGTACGCTTATTAAAAGTCATTTTAAGAGTTGTGTTGATTTGTGAGCTTGGTGGCATGGCTTTATTAGCCATAGTCACTGTACCCGAATTTGGCTGGAGTCATGGTTTGTGGCAAGCTTTATTTCACAGTATTTCTGCATTTAATAATGCCGGATTTGGTTTATTCCCTGATAGTGCCATGCGTTGGGTTGATAGCCCGATTGTTAATTTCACCATTCCCATGTTAGTCATTATTGGTGGTTTAGGGTATAGCGTTATTGCTGACATCTTCCAAATTCGTCGGTGGCAATACTTTTCCCTGCACAGCAAATTAATGTTAGTCGGTACAGCTATCTTACTGGTTTTCTCTACTGTACTATTTGCTGCATTAGAATGGGATAATACTAAAACACTGGCATCCTTAAGTAGCAGTTTTGATCGTTGGCAAGCCAGTTGGTTTCAAGCCGTTATTGCAAGAACGGCCGGATTTAACAGTATTGATCTTGCCGGAATGCATGATAGTACAGTCCTAATGTTTATCTCTCTCATGCTAATTGGTGGTGGTAGTACCTCAACCGCAGGGGGCATAAAAGTCACTACTTTCATTGTACTATTACTGGCAACAATGGCTTTTTTTAAACGCCAACAACGCTTACATGCTTTTGGACGTAGCATTGGTTTGGAACAAATTTTAAAAGTCATGGCAATTACCATGCTAACGTTATTAACGCTAATGACGGGGATGTTTTTTTTAACCTTGTCCAATGATGGAAAGTTTTTAGATTTATTATTTGAAGCCACATCCGCGTTATGTACCGTAGGTGTCACACGCGGTTTAACAGGTGGAATGGATGATCTTGGGCGTACAGTCTTAATGGTTTTGATGTTTATCGGGCGCGTTGGTCCTTTAACATTAGGTTTCTTCCTCGCTCGACAAATTCCACCGCGTATTCGTTATCCGGCAGGGCAAATTTACTTAGGTTAAAGTCTTACTCAAACCGCAACAACTTGCTTTAAATCAAGTAAGTTGTTGCTTATTCAATAGCAACTCATAAAATTCTACATCTTTTTTATACCCTCTGTGGCAGAATCCGCCACATTATCCCGTCAACACCGTAGTGTCACCGAGTAGAAAATCTGTTTTCTGGGGTAACGCAGCTAAGGTTTTCTGCTGTATTGGCGTTGTCTGCTCACGCCTAATTCGCAATAACCCCATTGTCGATTAACATTTTATTTCGACAGCATTGTCCATGATTGTATCAAGGAAGGAATCTATTTATGAGCACCTCCCACATTCCCAAACAAAGCGTTGGCACATTAATGTTTGCCGCGCTTGGCGTTGTTTTTGGCGACATTGGCACAAGTCCACTCTATGCTTTCAAAGAAGCCTTTCTTCACGGGATGCAGCCCACCCACACAAACGTTTTAGCGGCATTATCTGCGCTATTCTGGGCTGTCACGTTAATTATTTCCATCAAATATGTTTGGATTGTTTTACGCTTTGATAATAAAGGTGAAGGTGGTGAATTAGCACTATTAGCCTTAGCTCGCCGCCACACACGACGTACTTTACCCAAATGGTCTAATATAGTTGCCTTACTTGGCGTATTTGCTGCGGCATTATTCTATGGCGATGCTATCATTACGCCTGCGATTTCGGTACTTTCATCAGTAGAAGGTATCAGCATTGCATTACCACAATTCGACCATTTAATTACGCCCATTACCGTAGGCATCTTAATCAGTTTGTTTCTTATTCAAAAACATGGCACAGCGAAAGTCGGGATATTATTCGGGCCAATCATGCTAATTTGGTTCATTACATTGGCAATCTTTGGCATTATGAGTATTGTACAAACACCAGAAATACTATATGCCCTAAACCCTTTATTAGCGTTAGATTTCACTATTCACCACCCACTTGCCGCTTTTGTTTTACTATCTGCCGTGTTTTTAGGACTGACCGGGGGGGAAGCGTTATACACTGACATGGGGCATTTTGGCGCAAAACCTATTCGATTGGCTTGGTATAGTCTTGTATTTCCCGCACTCATGTTAAATTACTTTGGGCAGGGTGCATTAGTCTTGCGCAACCCACAAGCCACTGAAAATCCTTTTTATTTACTAGCACCAGATGGTTTACTCATGCCACTCATTATCTTGGCTACGATGGCGACGGTTATTGCTTCGCAAGCCACTATTTCTGGTGCTTATTCGCTAACACAACAGGCTTCACGCTTGGGTTATTTACCGCGTATTCGTGTGCAACATACTTCAGATTCTGAACGTGGGCAAATTTATATTCCCACCGTGAATTGGCTCATGCTACTAGGCGTACTATTACTAGTATTGAGTTTTGGTTCTTCTAGTGCTTTAGCGGCTGCTTATGGTATTGCTGTTTCGGGTGCAATGATTATTAATAGCCTCATGATTTTATCGGTTGCTATTGCTCGTCCCAATCAACGAATGCGCCGCACTATTTTAGGTGTGGTATTAGTCTGTAGCGTTTTTGAAGTGATGTTCTTTGCCTCGAACTTCAGCAAAATTGGGCATGGCGGGTGGCTACCATTAACAATGGGTATTCTGATTTTCACGCTGCTCACCACTTGGAAAAAAGGCAGTGAATTAGTGACCGAACATCGCCGTAAAATCAATATGACCATGCGTAAATTTGTCACTGAGGCACACTTAGATATTCCGCGTGTTTCAGGTACAGCCTTATACTTGGCATCCAACCCTAATTTAGTACCAAGCCGATTGTTTTATAATATAAAACACTACAAAGTCATGCACGACACCGTTATTTTTGTGCATGTACAAAACGAAGACATCCCTTACGTTGAAGAAAATGAACGCCTCAGTGTTAAAGGTTTCACTCCAGGGATTTACAGTATTTCCATACGATTTGGCTTTCGGGAAGAGCCTGATTTAAACAAAGCATTAAATCGCACAGCAGACTATGGCTTAGCTATTCCTAGTAATGCCACATTTTTTGTAGCACGCACCTCAATCGTCGACTGTGAAGGCGTATTACCGCATTGGCGTTGTGCATTATTTGCATGGATGACCCGCCAATCCGAAAGTGCTGCAACGTATTACAACTTACCCAGTGACCAAGTTGTAGAAATTGGCACACAAGTAACATTGTAATGCGCCTATTCAATACTGGCGCGTTAATGCGCCAGTATCTTGGCTAAAAATGCTTGGGTGCGTTCGTTACGCGGGCGATTAAAGAAATCATGCGGATTATTTTCTTCAATGATTTGCCCCTCATCCATGAAAATCACCCGATCCGCCACCGATTTAGCGAAGCCCATTTCGTGTGTCACACACAACATGGTAATGCCTTGTTCGGCGAGTTCGCTCATTACATCTAACACTTCTTTAATCATTTCGGGGTCAAGTGCAGAAGTCGGCTCATCGAAAAGCAAAATTTGTGGCGTTAAACATAACGCTCGCGCAATGGCTACACGTTGTTGTTGTCCACCAGATAATTGCAGCGGGTATTTATGTGCTTGTTCAGCGATACGCACCCGTTTAAGCTGTGCCATAGCGCGTTCTTCCGCCTCGGCTTTACTTTGCTTATTAACGTGAATCGGCGCAAGTGTTAGATTTTCTAAAACCGTTAAATGTGGAAACAAATTAAACTGTTGAAACACCATGCCCACATTACGTCGTAAGGCATGTAAAACCTTTACATCATCACTCACGTCTAAACCATTAACCGTTAATTTGCCTTGTTGATGCGCTTCTAAACGATTAATGCAACGAATCAGCGTGGATTTACCCGAACCTGAAGGGCCACAAATGACAATGCGCTCACCCTTACGCACTTGCAAATCAATATCGCGCAAAA
>CAZEQX010000055.1:0-13924 GCA_964514635.1 uncultured Thiothrix sp. | reverse complement strand
TGTTTCAGTGCGTTGTCGCCCTGAAGAAGTTGCGCATTATACAGACCACGTTCAGAGCGTCAAGCACTTTTTTCAAAAAGTTTCTATTCTGTTACGGACACCTTGGCGAATTTACGCTTTCCCACTTGAAAAACAGCAATAGTTCCCTTGTTTATCAGCAAACTACGATCTTCAACCTTCACACCATCAATTTTCACGCCGCCTTGCTGGATCATGCGCGTCGCTTCGGATGTGCTCGCTACCAGACCTGCATTTTTCAGCAGTACCGTGATCGGCAAACTATCACCACCTGCTGATACGCTCAATTCTGCTATGTCATCTGGCATCGCGCCTTTTTGGAAACGTGCAATAAAGTCTTCCCGCGCCCCCACTGCCGCAGCTTTATTGTGGAATCGCTCAATCAGCTCTTCTGCCAGTAAGAATTTCAGGTCGCGTGGATTCGCGCCTTGTTCGACATCCTGTTTGAAACGCTTTAGCTCAGAAAGCGGGCGGAAACTGAGTAATTCAAAATAACGCCACATAAGTTCGTCTGAAATCGACATGACTTTACCGAACATATCGCTGGGTGTGTCGGTAATGCCAATGTAATTACCCAAGGATTTGGACATTTTATTGATGCCATCCAGACCTTCCAACAATGGCATGGTCATGACAATCTGCTGTTCTTGTCCATATTGACGTTGTAATTCACGCCCAACTAATAAGTTAAATTTTTGGTCAGTACCACCTAATTCCACATCTGCTTGCAGTGCAACTGAATCGTAGCCCTGTACTAATGGATACAAAAACTCGTGAATAGCAATGGACTGCCCCGACTTATAGCGTTTGCTGAAATCATCGCGCTCTAGCATCCGCGCTACCGTGTGTTTTGCGGCTAACTGGATTAACCCAGTACTGCCCAACTGGCTCATCCAAGTGGAGTTAAACACGATTTCCGTTTTAGCAGGGTCGAGAATTTTGAAAATTTGCTCTTGGTAGGTTTCTGCATTTTGCTTGACCTGTTCCGCTGTTAAAGCTGGACGTGTTGCTGACTTGCCCGTCGGGTCGCCAATCATCCCCGTAAAATCGCCGATCAGGAATAAAACGTGGTGTCCCGCTTCCTGAAACTGACGCATTTTGTTTATAAGTACAGCATGGCCTAAGTGAAGATCAGGTGCGGTGGGGTCGAAACCAGCTTTTACACGCAGCGGACGGTTCTTTTTGAGTTTTTCAATAAATTCCGCTTCGACAAGAATTTCCTCAGCACCGCGACCTAATTCTTGCATTGTGTCAACAATATGATCCATCCAATATGCTCCGAGATTGACAACAAGTCAGTTTTAACCTACAAAACTCGCAAGCTTACCAGCTTTGTTCGTTGTCAAGCTATGTGAATTGAGGGTGTCTGTTAGATTTAAAAGAATGCCAACGCGAATTATTACAAATGTGTTACCAACAGAACAGACACTTAGCCAGTTCAGCCATAATTCAGGAGTGGCTGGCTAGTCTCGCGTCGGCTTGCCTGTTCCTGCTGTTTTTCTGGCAGAAACATTACCCAACTTCATAATGGAGTGCAGAACTTGTCACCGTTGAAATCAGCATCGTCTCAGAAAAAGAAAGACTGGAATGAGGCGGTTCGGCAGTATAATTTGCCAGTTAATGGGGTTGAAGTCGTCATTCCAGGGGATTTCAAACCGCGTACAAGCCACGACACACAGACATCTTCCACTCGGCACGAGCAAAAACAACGTAGCAAGCCAGCCGCGCCCACACGAATGGCAGAACCGTTGAAAGAAGCCGCATCAAAGCCTACTGCGTTGCGCCATCACGCCACTACACCACCGAACAAACCAACCCATCATAACAATGTGGCGCAGTTGCCTCATGTTGCTGAATTACACAAGCCGCAGAAACCAACGGTGCAAGGGGGAAATACGAAACACCCCATTCAGTACCTTGTGACGCGCTCATTATGGATTGTCGCGGCCTTGGCGCTGTTGGGTAACATTCCGGTGTATTCCATGATTCGTAGTACTGACCATGACAAGGTGCTATCACTCGACCCGAATAATACGACGCTATCCCCTGCTTATCTGCTCAAAGAATTACACTTACCAGCCGTTCCCGTCGAATCCTATTCCGGCTATGCGCTGGATATTCTGCCTGATGCTCACCAAGGTAACTGGACGATGCGCACAGTGATGGAAGGCGACACGCTAGATAACCTATTGAATACTGTCGACCTCACACGCACCGCTAAGGAAATGTTTGATAATTCAGATATTAAGGCGGAGTTGACTGATCTTTCACCCAACGCGCGGGTACTGATTCAAGTAGTAGAAGGCCGCTTGCTGCAACTGATTTACGCTAAAAGTAAAACGGAAACCTTTATTGTTTCCGCCACAGATCAAGGTTTTGTCGGCAAATGGGATGAACATAACGAGATGTTTTTCACCCGCAATTCCCAAGTCGCGTTCACAATCAAGCATTCATTACAGCGCGATGGGAAAACTGCTGGTCTATCCAAATCGGTGATTCGCCAGTTATCTCAGGTATTTATTAAGGACACCGATTTCAAAAAAGTGCGTGTCGGCGATACAGTGGGTGTTATCTATGAAGATTTCCAATACCAAGGGCAGAGTATCTACACAGACAAAATCTTAGCCGCCGAATACAGTACTAAAGGTACAACCTATCAACGGGTACGTTTTACGCTTGCTGATGGCAAAACCGATTATTTCCACCCTGATGGTAATGATGCGGAATTACGGCGCATTGCATTTGACCGCAAACCGATCGAAGGCGGACGCATGAGTTCGGGCTTTGGAATGCGAAATCACCCCATTTTCGGTATTTTGAAAGCACACCAAGGCGTTGATTTTGCCGCGCCACACGGCACACCCATTTTTGCAACCGCTGACGGTAGCGTGAAATTTGCAGGGCAACAAGGTGGCTATGGTAATGTGATCGAACTGCGCCACCAAAATGGTATTACCACACTGTACGGCCACATGTCGGCCTTTGCAGAAGGTATGCAAGCGGGTAAAACCATTAAACGTGGTGAAGTGATTGGTTATGTTGGTTCGACAGGCTCTTCGACAGGCAACCATGTTCACTACGAGTACCACATAAATGGCGAGCCGCAAGACCCCGCCACCGTGGAATTGCCTGAAGTGGGCATTATGAGTGAACAAGAGGCTGACGAGTTCAAGCAATATGCCTCGACAATGCTTGAACAACTCACCGATTTGCGCAAATTGGCGACATTACCCAAACCCGCACAGAAACCTATTGGGGGTTAAACCGTCACGCAATACCGTGGTTAGGTATATACTCAGCAGAAGCGGGAGTAAACGGTAATCCATCATGACAGCATCGGCTCACGCCTTGCCAGCACTTCTGGCAGGGCCAATTCTACGACGAGTCACACGCGATAATGTGTATGTTTGGTTGGCACATAGCGAAGCTTTCAGCCTTTCATTGCAAATTTTTGGAGCTGATCAAACACTGATGAGTTGTGCTAAAACCAGTGTCCCCGCGCATGTACCACTGGAAGATCGCCCTGCGGTTAGTTGGCAGTTGGGTAAACATCTGTGGATCACACTATTGAATGCGAAGCCACAAGCGCAATATTTTCCATTAGATACCCTGCTTTACTACCAAATCGTGGACACTAACACACAAAAAGCCTTGGATTTGCAGGATGTGTGTCTGACGGGTATGACACGCCCCTCCTTCTACATTCCCAGTAAACTAGGCTTGTTGGCCTATGGTTCATGCCGAAAAGCGCATGGTTTATCTTTTGATGACAACGGTCATTTGCAAGACCAAGATTCCTTGGCGTTATTAGCCACCCAGTTAGAAACACACTCCCAAACACTTGCCGAACGCCCTGCGATGTTATTTTTAGTGGGGGATCAAATTTATGCCGATGATGTTCACCCGCGCTTGATGGGATTTGTGCAAGAACTGGCTGTCAAACTCATGGGCAAAAGCATTGCGTTACCTAATGCAGGTGGTGTTTGCCACATTACGGATGAACATCGCGCTAGTATTAAGCAAGCTTGTTGTTTCAGTTCGAGTTCGAGCAATTGCCATGTCCTCAGCTTTGGCGAATACGCCGCCTTGTATTTGGTGATGTTGGGTAATCGTGTGGATTTTCAAACCCCGCTAGGCACTGACATCAGCGCACTGGGGACAACCTTCGATGCCAAATTCATCAGCCAGTTTGAAACTCGCAGTTTGCATTACTTTGCGCTCAATCAAGCCGCCGTGCGTAAAGTTTTCGCCAATACCCCAACTTATTTGCATTTTGATGATCACGACATTACCGATGACTGGAATTTATGTCGCAGTTGGTACGATCAAGTCAGTGGTTCTGCTGATGGTAAGCGCGTTATCGCCAACGGTTTGGCTGCGTATTGGGCATTTCAAGCGTGGGGTAATCACCCTGCGGCGTTTTCTGAACGATTTGCACGCACTATCCAACGCCATTTACAAGCTCCTGTGAATCAAGCACGAGCGCAACAATTCGATTTTTCCATGTGGAAATTACGCCGCTGGGGGTTTGTACTGCCCACCACGCCGCCGATTTTTGTTTTGGACTCCCGCACGCAACGCGATTTTGGTAAAAACAATGAACCGCCACAACTGATGGATCGTTACGCCCTTGATTGGTTGCGCGGTGAATGGATGGACATTGCCAACAAACAACAAACGCCTATTTTTATCACGGGTACGCCTGTATTTGGATTTTCGGCTATCGAATGGCTGCAATACAGTTTGTATAACATTGGGCGTTTCTTCGGCAATTTGATCCCTGCCCTGCGTGCTAGTGCATTGGATATGGAAAGTTGGATCGGCAATCGGCGCGGATTTGCGTTTTTCATGGACACGCTATTGGTACGAATGGGGCTGAAACGTGCCACGTTTTTAGCAGGCGACGTGCATTATTCTTTCGTCAACCGTGCGGTTTACACCCTGTACCGCCCCAACACTCGCGAAACACCGCTGCATTTGCATTGCTTACAACTGACTAGCAGTGCCTTGCGTAATACACCCAAAGGCTGGCGTTGGCTGGAGACTTTTTTGGCTAATTGGGCGGTGAAAACACGCAGCGACCCCAGTTCCCCTGAAACATTGCCGTGGTGGGAACGCTTATTCCTTTGGCGACTATTCCGACGCAATCATTGGCACATCAGAGTATCGGGGATTCCAGGTGAGGAACAACAACACCAACAATACCCGTGGTGGCGACATTTGCTGGTATGGCGACGGCTGTACATTACACGCTGGAAAATCACCTTGCGCGATGACCTGAACTGGATTACCAATCGCCCTAACATTGCGTTGGTCTATCTCCAACACGGTGAAGTCTGTAAACAGGTATTACTTTCCGGCAACAATGGCGATAATGGCTTGGTTTATGAGCTGAATACGGAACAACACCCGTGAATCCTATGCGTTTCAATATCCTTGGTGGTGGCAAAGTTGGCAAGACATTGGGCTATTTGTGGCAACATCATGGCATTGCACAACTAGCAGGCGTATTAAATCGCAGCTTAACCAGTTCACAAGCGGCGGTGGATTTTATCCAAGCGGGGCAAGCCATCGCCCAAATGCAGGATTTACCGCCAGCCGATGTGTTTCTGCTCAGTTGCGCGGATAATCAACTAACCACCTGTTGTGAAGCCCTAGCACTTAGTGGCGTTTTGCAGGCGGGCAATGTGGTATTACATTGTAGCGGCGCATTGAGTTCGGCGATTCTACAACCCGCAAAAGACGTGGGCGCACACATTGCCAGCATTCACCCCATCAAAAGCTTTGCCGAACCAGCCCAAGTGATTCACGACTTCGCTGGCACGTTTTGCGGCATGGAAGGCGACAATGCGGCGCTGCATCTGCTTGAACCGTGGTTCACCCAACTGGATGCGAGAACTTTCCGCATTGATCCCCAGCAAAAAACGCTATACCACACTGCCAGCGTGATGGCCTGTAACTATTTGGTGGCATTACAAGAAATCAGTTTGCAAACCTTTAGCCAAGCGGGTGTGGAACGCACACTAGCCATGCAAATCCTCAACCCCATTGTGCGCGGCACGGTGGATAATGTGTTTCGTCTTGGCACGGCTAACGCGCTCACCGGACCGATTGCACGCGGTGATTATCGCGTGGTGGAACGCCAATTAAGCGCGTTACAAAGGTGGCAACCCGATTTTGCCGAAATTTACCGCTTATTGGGCAAAGCCGCTGTCGAACTTTCCCAACAACAAGGTCATGCGACGGTGGATGATCTAGCCACCTTGCGCGAAGTATTGACTTAAGCGTGAAGCGGGGTTTTAGCGGTTGCGCCTGCGATTTCGCGTACCAGTTTTGGCACAAGAAAACCGGGTAAACGCGCCCGTACCGCTGCCAATAACGCCATTGCTTCATTTTCTGGCACATCAAAATGCGCCGCCCCTGCAACTTTATCCAGCACATGCAAGTAATATGGCAGTACCCGTGCTGCAAATAAGCTTTCACTCAATTCAACTTGTGCGGTCACGCTGTCATTCACACCGCGCAATAACACCGCTTGGTTTAATAACGTGACACCCGCACGATGCAAAGCTGCTAAAGCTTGTTGCACATCATCCGCCGCCAGTTCTTGCGCATGATTGGCATGAATTACCATCACCATTTGTTGCGGTTGCGCCGCGAGTAATTGCAAAAAACTAGCATCAATGCGCGATGGCAACACAATCGGCAAACGCGAATGAAAACGCACGCGGGTAATGTGCGGTAGGTCACGCAACTGCTGGAATAAACTGCCCAAACGTTCATCAGATAAGGTTAAAGGATCACCCCCGCTTAAAATCACCTCCCGCACATCAGGGTTCGCCCGCAGATAGCGTAGCGTGCTTTCCCATTCACCTTTCACCGGATTCGCATCGCTATAAGGGAAATGCCGCCGGAAACAATAGCGACAATGCACCGCACACGCACCCGTCGTTACCAAAAGCACACGCCCGTGGTATTTGTGCAAAACACCATCTGCCACCAGTGCGTGTTGATCACCGACGGGATCGTGCTGAAAACCTTCCACCACTTGTAATTCATCATCAACGGGCAACACTTGGCGCAATAATGGGTCATGCCAATCCCTCTGCCGCATTCGCGCAATGTAACTGTGGGGTGCAAGTAGACGAAACTCACGCGCCGCCGCTGTGCTGATACCTTCCCCTGACAAATCAAGCATCTGCATTAATACCAGCGGATCACGCACCGCACGCGCTAATTCCCGCTGCCATGATGAAGTCGTTATTTGGCTTTCCATCAATACGTTATCTTCCATTCACCAACTCTCATACTGTCATACCTATTAAACGCTGCAAAGTCGCGCAGGCAACGTAGTTTATAGACTTACCTTACATACACCTACCCAACAACATGCAAAGCCGACCATACTGCGTTAGCACGTCAGGTTAGTCATTATCGTGTTTTTTCCTCTATATTCCGGTTATCATAGCGGGCTATTTTGAGTTCAGATATTTTTGGAGACGAAGAATGGCAACCTATGGTGCAAATGATTTACGGGTCGGTGTAAAAATCCTGCTCAACGGCGACCCTTACGTTATCGTTGAAAGTGATTTCGTTAAACCGGGTAAAGGGCAAGCCTTCACACGCGCACGGGTACGCAACCTCAAAAGCGGACGCACCATTGAGCAAACTTTCAAATCCACCGAAACCTGTGAAGGTGCTGACGTTGAAGACCGCGATTTAGAATACCTCTACAACGATGGCGAGTTCTGGCATTTCATGGACCAATCCTCCTTCGAGCAAATGTCAGCAGGCGAAGCCGCGATGGGCGATGCGGTTAAATGGCTCAAAGGCAACGAAAAGTGCATCGTGACCCTGTGGAACGGCGTACCACTGGTTGTCACCCCACCAAACTTTGTGGAATTAAAAATCACCCAAACTGACCCAGGCGTGCGCGGCGATACCGCGACAGGCGGCACAAAACCTGCCACGCTGGAAACGGGTGCAGTCGTGAAAGTACCGTTGTACATGGAAGAAGGTGAAATCCTCAAAATCGACACGCGCACTGGCGAATACGTTTCCCGCGTTAAGGCGTGAACCTAACCGCTCTGAAACAACGCGCAATCCTGAACCAGCAGGTGCGCGTTTTTTTTGCCGAGCGCAATGTGCTGGAAGTCGAAACCCCTGCTCTCTCACAAGCGGGGAATACCGACCCGTTTATTGACAGTTTCAGCGTCAAAACCGCCCACGGCTTACGCTGGTTACACACGTCACCCGAATACCCCATGAAACGTTTATTGGTAGCGGGTTCGGGCGATATTTACCAACTGTGTAAAGTCTGGCGACGCGATGAATGCGGACGACGACACAACCCCGAATTTACGATGCTGGAATGGTATCGAGTGGGGTTTACTTACCAACAATTGATGCTGGAAGTTGCCGAACTATTACACCAACTGATTCCACACTTAGCAAAACCGCCACGTTTTATCACTTATCAACAGGCTTTCCTTGAAAGTGTGCAACTTGATCCCCATGTTGCTTCCGCAGAAGATTTGGCAGCTTGTGCAACCGCGCGGGGCATTAATATCGATGGTGAAATGTCTGTGCAAGCATGGCGAGATTTGCTACTGACACATTGCGTGGAAGCATCCTTCCCTGATGACCAACTAACCTTCTTGTACCATTACCCTGCGGCACAATGTGCACTAGCGAAAGTGATTAATGACAATGGTCATGACGTTGCGCAACGTTTTGAGGTTTACTTAGGCGCGTTGGAATTAGGCAATGGCTATCAAGAACAAACCGACGCAACGTTGAATCGGCAAGTCTTGGAGCAAGATGCCCAACAACGGGGGCACGATGTCCTCGCGGACGAAAGGTTTTTAGGTGCTCTGGCGCAAGGGCTGCCAGACTGCGCAGGCGTTGCTGTGGGAATTGATCGGGTTTTAATGTCTCGCCTGCAACTGAGCGATATTAAACAGGTTATCAGTTTTCCGTGGGAGGTGGCATAATAGCCGCCGCAACGTAATGCCATATATTGATTCAAGGAGAGTAGGACGTGAGCTTTTTTATTTCAGATGCTTATGCAGAAGGTGCAGCAGCACCCGCTGGCGGTGGTTTAGAAACCCTGTTAATGATGGGCGTGTTCTTTGCCATTATGTACTTCATGATCATTCGCCCGCAGCAAAAACGTGCGAAAGAACACAAACAAATGCTCGAAGCATTAAATAAAGGTGATGAAGTCGTCACAGGTGGCGGTGTTCTCGGCAAAGTTGCCAGCATCAGCGACAACTTTGTGGAACTGACCATTGCGGACAACGTCAATATCAAAGTTCAAAAACAATCCATCGCCGCCGTCATGCCCAAAGGCACGATAAAAGGCGCGTAAGCAGGCGTGCGGATGGATTGAGGCTAGTCTGTCCGCGCCCCCACCCCAACGGAATCCATAACAATGAATCGTTACCCACTTTGGAAATACATCCTCATCACGATCACCCTATTGGTGGGGGTTATTTATGCTCTCCCTAACTTCTTTCCGTCCGAACCAGCGGTACAGTTAAGCTCGAAAGCAGATCAGCCGATTGACCCAGCCGCGATGCAGCGTTTTGAACAAGCCCTGCAAGCGAAAGGTTTAACCATTCAGGCCAGCGAAAACAACGGGCAACAAGCACTATTTCGCTTTGCAGACACAGACACCCAGTTAAAAGCATCCGAAGCCTTGAAAGCCGCCGTCGGTGATCAATACGTTGTGGCATTGAATCTGGCTAACTCCACACCCAGTTGGTTACGCGCTTTACACGCCAACCCGATGTATTTAGGTTTGGACTTGCGCGGCGGTGTACACTTCTTAATGGAAGTGGACATGAAAGCGGCGGTTGACAAGGCTTTTGACCGTTACGAAGACGAATTTCGCGACTTGCTGCGTGAAAAAGATGTCAAATACCAAAGCATTGCGCGTGAAGGTGATGCATTAATCGCTAAATTCGACGATGCTGCTACCCGCGAAACTGCCGAAAATGCGTTGCGCAAGGAATACAACGATACCTTACAGTTCGATACGCCTGCCGGAACGAACGACTTGCGCATGACCATTTCCCCAGTTGCGTTACAAAACATCCAAAAATTTGCGGTTCAACAAAACATCACCACCTTGCGTAAACGGGTCAATGAACTCGGCGTGACTGAACCTGTTATCCAGCAACAAGGTGCAAACCGCATTGTGGTGCAATTGGCTGGCGTACAAGACACAGCCCGCGCTAAGGAAATCTTAGGCGCAACCGCAACCTTAGAATTTCGTTTGGTCGATGACGAAAACGACCCCGTTCAAGCGCAACAAAGTGGACGTGCGCCGATTGGTTCACAAATCTACAAAGAGCGGGATGGCAGCCCTGTGCTGTTAAAACGCAAAGTAATGCTGACAGGGGACTACATCACCGACGCATCGTCTGGTTTTGACCAAAACAACCAACCTGCGGTACATATCACCCTCGACGGTAAGGGCGCGAGCCGTTTTGCCAAAGTCACGGGCGAAAATGTGCAAAAGCTCATGGCAGTGGTATTTATTGAAACCAAGATCGAAACCAAAGAAATCAACGGCAAGCAGGAAAAAACCAGCACTACAACACAGGAAGTCATTAACGTAGCGCGGATTCAAGAAGAGCTGAGCAAACGCTTCCAAATTACGGGCTTGGATTCCACCAAAGAATCGCGTGACTTAGCCCTCTTGCTGCGAGCAGGCGCATTGGCTGCTCCACTTTACATTGTTGAAGAACGTACCGTCGGCCCTAGCATGGGTGCTGAAAACATTGCCAAAGGTTTCAATTCCAATATTTGGGGCTTTATTGCTGTGGTGACATTCATGATCATTTACTACCGCATGTTTGGGGTTATCTCCAGCGTGGCATTGGCGGTGAATGGTTTCTTATTGTTCGCCTTATTGTCCATGTTACAGGCCACGTTGACCCTGCCTGGTTTGGCAGGTATCGCACTGACCTTGGGTATGGCGATTGACGCAAACGTTCTGATTAACGAGCGGATTCGTGAAGAATTACGCGCAGGTGTCGCACCACAACAAGCCATTTACGCAGGTTATCAACACGCTTGGGGCACGATTCTTGACTCAAACTTAACCACCTTGATTGCGGGTTTTGCCTTGTTCGCTTTGGGTTCAGGCCCAATCAAAGGCTTTGCCGTAGTGCTGTGTTTGGGGATTTTAACCTCCATGTTCAGTGCCGTAACGGTTTCGCGGGCGATGGTGAATCTGATATACGGTTCTAAACCGCGTCTGCAAAAAGTGTCGATCTAAACGGGGGCAATGCTATGTTAGAGTTTTTCCATTTCAAAAAAGCCATCCCGTTTATGCGGTATGGCAAAATCACGACCACGATTTCCTTGGCAACGTTTGTGTTTGCCGTGCTCGCACTGATATTTAATGGCCTGAACCTAGGGGTCGATTTCACGGGTGGTACGGTTATGGAGGTGCGTTATGCACAAGCCGCCCCGTTAGACCACATTCGTGAAAGCGTGAAAGCCACCGGATTCCACGAAGTATCGGTACAAAATTTCGGTTCAACCCAAGACGTGTTGATTCGCGTGCCGATCAAAGAGGGCGTTTCAAGTGCGCAAATCAGTGAGCAAATCCTCACCGTTTTGAAAAAAGACGCGCCGGACGTGACCCTAAGCAAAGTCGATTTCGTTGGCGGACAAGTCGGACAAGAACTGTTTGAAAACGGTGGTTTGGCTCTATTACTGGTCGCCGCTGGAATCATTGTGTATTTGGCATTCCGTTTTGAATGGCGGTTTGCGGTTTCCGCCGCGATTGCTAACTTACACGACGTGGTGATTATTCTGGGTTTGTTTGCCTTCTTCCAATGGCAATTTGACTTGACCGTATTAGCGGGCGTATTGGCGATTTTGGGTTATTCAGTAAATGAATCGGTGGTGGTCTTCGACCGGATTCGGGAAAATATCCGCACCATGCGCGAAGAATCCATTCCAGATATTATCGACAGTGCGATTACCACCACCATGTCGCGTACTATTATTACCCACTTATCAACCCAAACAATGGTAACAGCCATGCTATGGTTCGGTGGTGAAGCATTACATAACTTTGCTCTCGCCCTGACCATTGGGATTATGTTCGGTATTTATTCATCCGTATTGGTAGCTTCCCCGCTGTTGCTGCTGTTTGGTTTGAAACGCGAGCACATGATCCCTAAAGAAGACGAAAAAATCGAAGGCATGAACGCCGACGGTTCAGTAGTCTAAACCTGTTCTGACCTTCCTCTGCTACAGGGGAAGGTCTTTTCCTCCAGCTTTCCCGCTTTCCTGCTCTTAAAAACCTACCGTTGTGGGTAAATACAGTGCTCTCCCCCTTCTTCAGATAAAGTAATCAAATCCTACTAAAACAATCGGAATAAGTGTGGAGGTTTAATCATGGAAACCATCGGTACGAGTTGGATGTGGCTAGGGTTTTTTGCCCTTGTCATTGCCATGCTACTTATGGATTTATTCTTACTCGGCGGACGGAAAGCGCATCGCGTTTCGCTCAAAGAAGCCGCAGCATGGTCAGCATTTTGGGTTGCTTTAGCCTTACTCTTCAATGCCGCCTTGTGGTGGTATCTCAGTCATACCATTGGGCAAGAACAAGCCAATACCAAAGCAATGGAATTTCTCACAGGCTATTTGGTAGAAAAATCGCTGGCTATCGACAATGTATTCGTCTGGCTCATGCTCTTTAGTTACTTTGCTGTTCCCTTAGAATACCAACGCCGCGTCTTGCTGTATGGCGTACTGGGTGCGATTGTCATGCGCACCATTATGATCGTGCTAGGTGCATGGTTACTCGCGCAATTCCACTGGATTTTGTATTTCTTCGGTGGTTTCTTGGTGTTCACAGGGTTAAAAATGCTATTAGCCAGCGAACACGCGCCAGACTTAGAACAAAACGCAGTAGTACGTTGGCTGCGTCAACATTTGCGCATGACCACGACGTTTCAGGGGGAAAAATTCTTCACCGTACAAAATGGCATTCGCTATACCACGCCATTATTATTGGTACTGATTTTGGTGGAAATCACCGACATTATCTTTGCGGTGGATTCGATTCCCGCCATTTTTGCCATTACCACTGACCCATTCATCGTCCTGACTTCCAACATTTTTGCAATCATGGGTTTGCGTGCCATGTACTTTTTACTGGCGGATTTTGCCAGCCGTTTTGCACTACTGAAATACGGTTTAGCCTTGGTCTTGGTATTTATCGGTACAAAAATGTTACTGCTGGACATTTACAAAATCCCCACCACTTGGTCATTAGCAGTGGTCGCGGGTCTGATCGGGGCTTCAGTGGTCTTGAGTTTGTATTACACTCGCCAACGTAGCACAGTAAACCCACCCCATTGAAACTGTTGGAATGTCTATGTACACCACGATTATTCAAGCCGAAACCTTAAAACAAGCGTTACCGAATGCGAACTGGTTGATTCTGGATTGCCGTTTCCTACTCGCCGACACTAGCTATGGCGAAAAGGCCTACGCACAAGGGCACATTCCCAGCGCGTTTTACCTGCACTTGGATCACGACTTATCCAGCCCGATTACCCCAACCACAGGGCGGCATCCACTGCCCGATGTGGTTAAATTAACCGCAAAGCTACAAGGTTTAGGCTTGAATGCGCACACGCAAGTCGTGGTGTACGACGACAGCAATGGCACAATGGCAGGACGCGCGTGGTGGTTACTGCGCTGGTTGGGGCATAATGCTGTGGCATTACTCGACGGCGGCTATCCTGCGTGGTTGCAACAAAACGGCGATGTACAAACCGTTACACCTGCATTGCCACAAGCGGGGGATTTTCAAGCGCGATTACAAACCACTTTCACCGTGGAAGCCGATGATTTACTCAACAATCCGGCGTTA
>CAZEQX010000054.1:0-14090 GCA_964514635.1 uncultured Thiothrix sp. | reverse complement strand
AGCTAGGGGAGGAAGTCAAACACACTCCTTCACATTCCATCGTCTAAAATTGCCAGCCTCGACTAATCGTAATCGAGCCATCCTTTAGATTATCGCCCGGATATTTATTATTGCCATAGTTGGAGTATTCCACCCGCCATTTGTTAGGGCGCGGGTCGTTGTAACCAAAGCCGTAGGTCCAGTTTGGTGCGCCACCTTCTAACGGAATGGATGCCGTAGTACGCGCATACCAGTTCGGTTTGGGATTCCATTGCACCGTTGTGGAGGCACTGGCTTTACCTTGTCCTGATAATCCTGTGAGGCTGAGATTAGCCGATGCGTTTAATTTGCGCTTTTCCAATGATTTGGATTTGAATTGATACCCAACGCTGGCAATCGCATTATCTAAATCCAACCCTTTGCCTGGGCTAATCGGTCCGTAATTATTGACCTGAGCAGACCATTTTCCGGGTCGCCAGTCGGCATAACCTGCTCCCCATGAATAACCTAACTGCCCGTCTTTGACCGAAACATTACCCGTGGCAAACCAATTTTCTTTGGGCGACCACGTTGCACTGGCGGATAAGGTATTGCTACCGTCTTTGATTGAGTAAGTGTCGGCAATATTGCCCGCTAAACGTAATTTCTTGCGTTTGCTTTTGCGTGTAGAAGCTGCGTTTGCGGGTTTTGCATGAGGCGAAGTATCCACAGGATTGAGGTGTTGCTCTTCCTCATCGAAGAAAACCGGAATGTTTAAAGCGGGTGAATGAGCCACAATGGTTGGTAAGGCGGTGAGCGTAGGTAGAGTGTTTTTGCGCGAATCGGTTTGCCTTTTGCGCTTGCTAGGTGGCGTTTGGGGCGGTTTAGGGATGGAATGCGCCGCTGACGAATGAGGTTTGGTTGATACGTTGGTTTGCGTATTTCGTGGTGTATCCAAAATAACCAGCAGTTTTGCTGTGGATGCGACGGAGGGTGGTGCAGGGGTTGGAGTCGTCATCGGTGCTGGTGGAATTTCAACCACAACGGGAGCTACCGTTTGTGCAATCACTACCGCTGGTTGCACAGGTGGGGGGATACGCGCTGGGGAAACCGCGACATTCGGTAAGATCGTGTGGGGTTGCGCCGCGCTTTTAGGGGTAGGGCATTCCGCATTCCACGCATAAGGAAAAGTTTCTGGCGTGCCATAATCCGCAGGCGGTGAGGGTGTGACGCGGCTAAACAATACAGGTGGCGCGGCCTCTGCTTCCGTGACAAGTTGCCCTGTTTCTGGGTGTGGAAAGCAGTGTTGACGATAAACCCGATGCAAAAAGTATTGGTAGCCCAATGGCGCAAGCCGCATTTCACTGAGCAACTGCGGAACAAAGCGGTCAGGCGGGTCGGGGGTGAAAAATCCCCATTGTTTAAAACCTGCCCATTGCGCTAGGGTTTCCGAGGCGGCTAAACGTTTTTGGAGCGTGTGTGTCTGCACGGACAAATTAAAGAATGTCGCATCGCTGAATACGTCGCAATAATTCCACTGCAAAGCCACACGTTCTACGGTTTGGCGCAGGCTCGGAAAACGTTCCGCCGTGTTTTTTAACGTCAGCAAAGTAATATCCAATGTCTGGGCGTGCAAAGCGGGCTGCGCTGCGCGAGTACCCAGCCATTCATCCGGCCACTGAAAACCTGGTGGGCTGATGTTAAATAGCGTATTGACGGTCTTGCTTGCCGTTTGTAGATCGGTTGTGCACTGTAAGACCGCCATTTTTTTTAATAATGGCGGTTGTTCGGGTTCAGCTTTTGCGTATCCACTCCAATTTCCGATGACTATTACCAGCAGCCAAATGGAACGAGTGTGACGGCTATTTAATTGAGCAAACATCACAAGTGGCTGACGTTTTAGGTATTGTGGATAAAGTGATTTTGCGTTTACACGATTTGCAGACTTTATAAAACTCACCATAGCGTTTATAAAGTAGCAGGCTCATGATAATGCCATTCGTATTAGCGGTAATCACCTTATTATAACCGCCACCGTTTTCATAGACACCAGAATACCACCCGCGTTTAGGGTCATAGGCTGTGCCCACCATGTATGCTAGTTGTTTGCTGTAAGGGTCTTCGGGGAATAATAATGCCAGTGAAAATGCTGCTTTAGTAGAGACTGTTTTTAAATGATCATGGCGTACCCCTGTATCGGTTGTGGTATTCCACGGCAAGCCAGCGGTAAAAATGGTGTTATACAAGAAATAAGGGGGTTGGTCGATATTATCTTCTGAAACAGCCGTGATAATGCCTGTTTCTTCCCAGCGACGTTTTTGCACCTGATAAATATTTTTCAATAAAGGTGTATTTTCTTCGTCTAAACCATTCTCAATCGCATCCAAAACATAAGATTCTGTAACAACATAGTTATAAGCACCTAAATCACGCGGATCACGACGGTCATACGCTATGGGTACATCGTAGATATTCACGGTTTCACGGAACTGATTATTGTAAGTGGCAGAAATATTTTGGCTGTAACCTAACTCGCGAAAGATTTTCCCTGCGTATTGCTCGTATCCTAAACGTCCTTCTTGGACTTCTTGCACGGATTTTGAAACAGGGTCAAGCATTAAACCATACATTTGCTCGTCTTTAATCAGCTTTTTAAGATTCCAACGTTCAATCACTTTTTTAGAAGGGTATGCATATTTAGGATGCATACAACTAAGCGTGTTTAACCATGAAATTAACCGTGCAAGATCAAGAGCGGAAACACCAATGCCTTCCGGTGCTGGTTTGTTACGATAATCAACCATTTCGGCTTTATCTGTATTATAAACTTTATTCGGTGCGTCTTTGTTGAATAGTTCAAGTTTCGTCAGGGTTTTGAACAGGGTATTAACACGTTCATCGAAGGTGTAATCGTCAATAAAACCAAAATCATAAGCAGCAATCGTGGCGGCTAACGCTGATCCTGTATCCCACATGGTTGTGGATGGATAATTGTCGGCAGCATTATAAAAACCCGTAGTAGGATTATAGTTGTTTTCAAAGTATTGCCATGCAACCTTTGCCATCGCCAAATCTTTTTCGCACAAGGGGATAGGATTACCAAGACAGGCATTGTGTTGTTTGTCATCCAATAATGCGCAGAACGAATCTTGGCGGTTAGTGGTTTTTTGCACTTGAAAACTAGAAAGCAATGAGCCATCGCGTTGTGCTGATACGGTTGCTTTAGGTTGTTGCCATTGAATAAAAACAATAATTGCAATAGCGATCACAATACCTAGGAGTAACCCAATTAAACTACGCCATTTAGGTTTTGAAGCTAACGTGGGTTGGGATTCATTTGTCATTATTTAATTCCCCTAAGATTGTTTCAAGCTCTTGCCGAATAGCATCAGGTGCAGTTTGTGTATCATGGTTTTTCCATGCGGCACTGAGCTGATCAATCGGTGACATGAGAGCTTGTAAGCGGCCTGTGTAATTGGATAATTCGGTGCTGGATTGCCAAATGGGTGCTTTGGTTGCTTGTAATGTTTGGGCGGCTTCTTCACCGTTGTTATTCGCACGCGAGCGATTTGCTTGCTCCACTAAGGTTAAAGCTTGATAAAGTTTTATACGATTATTGATTTTATTAAGTTTTTGTTTTTGTTGTTCTTCTGCGTCTTTGCCGAGTTGGTTGGTGACGTTTTGGATGGCAGTGATTTTTTCTGTCAGAGGCACGAGTGCAGTTTTAACAAGGTCACTGGATGTTGCTTGCTGTTGTAATATCACCATAACATTCAGCATTTGTTGTTGTTGATACAACAAATAACCTACTAATACGATAATCGTACTGAGTAACATGTTTTGCAAAGGGTGCATGATTCTTTCCGGTTATTATTGCTATCATTCGTTACGGCTTAGTCTGTGGCAGCCATGCTGCTAACGTTTGTTGTAATGCCGCTAATTGCACTGGTTTGGTTAAGCAAGCATTCATACCCGCCGCGAGGTAAATCTGTTCATCGCCTTTCATTGCATTTGCCGTTAAAGCGATAATGGGCAATGTTATTTTGTGTAATTCATGACGGATACGCTGTGTGGTTTCTACACCACTAATGCCAGGCATTTGAATATCCATTAACACAAGTGCAAATTCTTCTTGTTGTAACAGTTCCAGTGCTTGAAAACCATCTTCAGCCAGTTTGCTACTATAGCCTAATTTGCTTAACATGCCCTTAGCAACCATCTGATTTATTTTGTGATCTTCCACGACTAAAATCGGTAAATGCGTGGAGGGTAATGGTGCATGGTGGTGGCGAGCTGTTTCCTGTTCGGCAGAAAGCGGATTATTTGGCTGGTGTTTGAGGAGAACACAATCAAGCTTTTGTTGGGTAATGGGTTTGGCAATTTCTTGGCATGGGTAGGGTGATTCAGCTAATTGGCAGTTGGTTGTAATGCTGTTTTGCGGTACGATTCTGATGATTTTACAGTTTGGGAATAACTTTTCTAGGTGATTTAATAAGCGCGACAGTAAAGGATATTGCTCAATGGGGATAGCATGATCGTCGATCAGCAACCATTCAATACGGTTCTGAACGGTGATTTGCTCGATGACGCTTTCAGCATGATGCATATCATGGGTAACAATGCTGGATACGCCAATGTTGCTTAGCTGTTCTGCCAATAACGTGGCATGAAAAGTGGGGTAGACAAGCAGTAATGCACGGGCTGCTTCCATTTTGAGGGTCATTGCTTGGTTATTGTGTGGGATAAAAGGCACTTCAAACCAAAATAAACTGCCTTCACCTACCGTACTACTAACGCCAATTGTACCATGCATCAAACTAACCAGTTTACGGCTGATGGCAAGCCCTAAACCTGTTCCACCATTATTGTGTTGGTCGTATGGGTTAATTTGGCTAAAGGCACGGAATAAATTGTGTTGTTTTTCTAAGGGAATGCCCACACCAGAGTCATGGACTTCCACGCGTACATGATGTGCATTAACCGCAGGTTTAATGCGTAAGATAACATGACCTGTGTGGGTGAACTTAATGGCATTACCTAATAAATTCATCACAATTTGGCGAAAGCGTAGTGCGTCACCGTGTAATTGACGCGGAATTTTTTGATCAACAATGCAAAATAATTCCAGTTGTTTTTGACTGGCGATAACGCCCATCGTCTCAATAATGCTGGGTAGCGTTTGATGTAGGTCAAAATCAGCAGGTGTTAATTCCAATTTACCCGCGTCCAGCCGTGAAATGTCCAAAATGTCATTAATGATGCCTAATAATGATTGGGCGGATTGTAAAATGGTTTCGACTTGTCGCGTTTGATGATTGTCTAAAGTGGTATCCTGCAATAATAAGGTCATGCCAATGATGCCGTTCATCGGTGTGCGAATTTCGTGGCTCATCGCAGCGAGAAAGGCACTTTTAGCACGGTTGGCCGCTAGGGCTTGGTCGCGGGCTTCGGTGAGTTCGCGGGTGCGAGTTAATATCGTGTTTTCCAGCGAAGTAGCGATAGCGCGTAAGTCATTGTTGGCTTGATAGAGTTCAAGGCTTTTGCTTTCGAGCAACTGTTCGGCTTGTTTGCGGGCAATGCGCTCACGTTCTAGGCGTTTCTCTAGACGAGTGATGGTTGCCTCCGCATTCATGGCTATATCCGTTTGATGTGAAATTCGACACATTGGGTTGCCTCGACAGATTTGTCGACAATTTGTATCTCAGCGGGTTCGTGGTAATGCGCCAAACAGCCTTCGATCAGGCCTTCTGCTAAGGCGGCAAAGGGATGTTTTGAACGATAAGTCATGACCAGTGTGCGCTGCGCATCATCGCGTTGTGTCTCGAAGGTTGGTAATTCTGCATCAGGGTATAATTTGTGCACTTCGATATGGACGTAGTTTTCGATGGATTCCAGAAAGTCGAAGGCAGAATGGAGCTTGCAGAAGAAGTGAGGGTAAAGAAACACAAATCGACCAAACAAGTATTGCCCAAAGGCTTTGATTAGGGTCGGCATGGCTAAGCCAGTCTGGTTGGATAATTGTTGAACCAACATGACCATCTCGCTGTGCGGGTACGTTCCGACCGATGTGTAAGCACCACCAGATGGCAAGTTTGCCGCTTCGATAATGTCGTCAACCATGTCTTCGGAAAACCGAGCAGCAACCATTTCGAGAAATTCGGTGAATACTAAACCTTTCATGTGCAGCCTCGTGGTTAGCTAAATGGAATGGATAGGGTGGTTTTCCAGCCATGCCAAGACCCGTGAGTACTCGTGTGCTAACGCATTCAAGTGGGTGCGAGCCAGTTGTTGGTTTTGATGCCGTTTGTATTCTTCCAGCAAGCGTGCAAATTCGGCCATTTCCATTGCACCGATAAGACGGCTACTCGATTTGAGTTTGTGGCAAATACCACCGACATCTATGCCGTTTGCTGTGTCAATCGCATGTGGCAAGGTGGCTAGAGCCTGTTCGGCATCTTCACGGAAGAAGTTGACCAGTTCTGCAAATTCATCACCCATGATTTCTTGCAGTGTGGTATAGGTTTCTTCGTCTACTGGTTGTGTGTGTGTGTTTATCATTAATTGCCTACGCCTGTCTTATATTTATATGCATTTGACATCCTGCTGGTGCTATTATAAAGCAATAAAGAGTGTTAATGAATGACTAAAATAAGAAGCACCCATGAATATTCTAGTTGTTGATGATGCAAGGGACATGCAGCTCATTTTGCGTCGGATTTTGACGTTGTTAGGTCATCATGTGCAGTTGGCTAGTAATGGTCAAGAAGCGTGGGAACTGTTGCAACAGCAGCCTTTTCAGGTTGTTATCAGCGATTGGCTGATGCCTGTGATGGATGGACCGACATTGTGTCGAAAAATTCGCTCAGCGACATTTGAGCATTATATATACATAATTTTACTCACAGGCATGTCAAGCAAGCAAAGTTTGATCCAAGGTATGGATGCCGGAGCGGATGATTTTGCAACCAAGCCGATTGTGCGTGAGGAGCTGGAGGTGCGTCTGCGTGCGGCACAGCGCGTTTTGGCTTTAGAAACGACCTTAGAAGAGAAAAATCACCACTTAGAAGACGTGAATCGTTCCTTATCGATTGCACAACAAAACATTCAAAGCGATTTGAAGCGTGCTGCAATTTTGCAGGCAGGGGTTTTGCCAACACAAAAGTTTGTGGGGCGGTTGTGCGTGGACTGGTTTTACCAACCTGCACAATACATCGGCGGCGATACCTTTAACTACTTCTCGTTGGGTGATGGGTTAATGCTGTTCTACTCGATTGATATATCGGGGCATGGCATTGCTTCTGCGTTGCTTTCCATGAGTATTCAAAGTTTGTTGGGGTCATCGGGCGAGCTGTATTGCCTTGATGAATTAACACGCAATAACGCACCGCGTTTCCCTGCATTATTGGCTGAACGTTTGAATTACCAGTTGTGCCATTTGTTAGAGGCAGACGATCATTATTTAACCCTAATCTTAGGTGTGGTGGATACGGTGCAGCGTCAGTTGCATTTTGTGCAAGCGGGACACCCGCGCCCATTTTTGTTCAATGCCATTACACAACATGTAGAACAGGTGGAATGTTCGGGGTTTCCGATTGGTTTGTTGCCACAAGCGGCCTACGAGACCATTACCATGCCATTCCCATTGGGCAGTCGTTTCGTGGTGTATACCGATGGTTTGTTGGAGCTGGAAACCGCTTCAGGTGAAGCCGTTACCGAAGCATGGTTGCAAACGTTTTTACAGTCTGCCGTGGAGGAATCCGCAACCCAGACGGTGACAGCATTGAGTCAGCAATTGGTATTAGGGGATGCCGATAGTCATCGGCCCGATGATATTTCGTTGTTGATTATTGATTTTTGCAACTGGCAAAGCAGGAGGTAATCGCGTTAAGATAGAGAAAATTGATAAAAAATAAAAATCTACTGCATAGAGAGTGATAACAATGAACATTAATCATTATAAACAAGGCAGTTTCACTATCGTTCGGGTGTGTGAATCGCGTATGGATGCTGCAACAGCTCCGACTTTCAAACAAATCATGACGCAATTACATGGCAGCGGCGTGAATCGTATTGTATTGGATTTGAGCCAAGTGCAATTCATGGACAGTAGCAGTTTAGGTGCGCTGGTCAATCTACTCAAATTGGTTGGTAATCGTGGTGATTTAATCATTGCGGGTGCGCAAGGCATTGTGGCGGATTTGTTCAAACTGACACGGATGGATCGTGTATTTCGCATGGTTGCGAGTATTGATGCGGTGATGGATGCTGCCACGGCTTAAACACGACAATGCTCTGAGGGGGGAGTATTTATGTATGACATCCGCCTTTCCATTGACAGTCGCTTGGAGCAGGTACGGGTTCTCTCTGGTGCATTGCGCGGTATCTGTCATGAATTAGGGTTGTCGCGTGATGATCTTGGTCAACTTGAATTGATGATGGTCGAAGCAGTCAATAACGTGATCGAACACGCTTATGAATTTCGGGCGGGGAACGATGTACAAGTGCGTTTGGAATATACCCCTCAGGTCGTGCATTTGGTGATTTCTGATCGTGGCAAAACCATGCCACACGCCGTGCAGACACTGGTGGGTAAAATGCCAGACCCGACTTCACTGCCGGAAGGTGGTTGGGGTTTGGGCTTGATCCACGCGCTGGCCGATTCGATTCGCTACATTCGTGACCCTGAGGGTAATCATCTACACGTTAGTAAACAGTTGGGGTGAACCATGCGTTATGGGCTTGGGATGTTGGGGTGTTGCCTGTTGCTGTGGTTGCAAGGGTGTGCGATGGTTGTGCATTCGCCAAAAATACCCGAACCTACCGCACAACATGCTGTTTTTCAAACAATGTCGTTGAATGGACAGTGGCAGTTTTCGCCGAGTTCACAACCTCCTGTTTCTCAAGCCCAGTGGCGCAAGATTCGTGTCCCAAGCAATTGGTATACTCAAGGTTATGATCATCACGGGGTCGCGTGGTATCGCCTTGAGTTTACTGCCCAGAATCCGGCGCAAACGGTGTCAACATTACGTTTTGCTGGTGTCGATTACTTCACAGATGTTTGGTTGAATGAGCAAAAACTAGGGGCGCACGAAGGGTATTTCCAAGCATTTCAATGGGATGTTTCTCGGCATTTGCGTACTGGTTTGAATACGCTATTGGTTCGAGTGGATAGTCCATTGGAAAAGCCAGAGGATTTTTCATTACGCAAACGTTTGATTAAGGGGATTTTTGCGCATCACGATACACGCCCAGGTGGGGCATGGTCGGAACGTGGGCAAGAAGGCAATACAGGTGGGATTTGGGGTGATGTGACGCTAAAACAAACGCCACAAGTGCAATTACCTCCGCCTGTTATTCAGGTACAGCCGTTGCGTGATTTGCAGCATTGGCGGGTGCAGGTTGCGTTGGATGGTTTGGGTCAACTACCTGCTGGGACACAAATTCAGTGGAAATTAGCAGGACAGCAGGGTGTGGTTAATGCCTCATCGCAGGTGTTTACGATTCCTGTGCAACAGCCGAAGTTGTGGTATCCGCGTGGGTATGGCGAGCCGTATTTGTACACATTGACCTTGCAAGTGGTGGCAAATGGTCAGGTGTTGGACACAGTTGAGCGGCAAATAGGTTTTCGTAAAGTGCAAAAATCCGCACAGGGGATTTGGTACATCAATAACCAACGTTTGTTGCTGAAAGGTACGAATTACATTGCAAATCAGTGGTTAGCGGATATGAAAGTGGAAGACTTTCGCCGTGATATTGGTTTGATGCAGGATGCGCACATGAATGCGGTGCGGGTTCACGCGCATGTGAGTGCTCCGGCATTTTATGCCTTGTGTGATGAGTTGGGGTTGATGGTATGGCAGGATTTTCCGCTGCAATGGGGGTATCAGGATACTGCTGAATTTCATCAGCAGGCCGTTGCACAACTAAGCGATATGATTCAACAGTTTGGGTATCATCCGTCGATTATTCAGTGGTCACTGCATAATGAACCGCCGTGGGATGCAGATTGGATGAAGTGGAAGTACAAGGATCAATACAATCCACAGCAGAATCGAGCACTCGATGAGCGTTTGTATGCCACTGCACGGAAGCTGGATACGTCGCGCCCGATTGAGAAATATTCTTCCACTGCCTCGCATCCGTGGTTGGGGTGGTATTCGGGGCATTGGTTGGATTATGCCAAACCCACAAAGCAAGCAACGATTGCTGAATTTGGGGCGCAAGCTTTGCCAAATCGCGCCACATTGGCACGCATTTTAGGTGAAGAACCCAGCCTGCCGCGCAGCGATGCGGATTGGCAACAATGGGCGTATCACAATTTTCAGCGCAAAGAGACGTTGGAAATTGCCAAAGTGCCGTTGGGTAACAACGTGGATGCGTTGATTCGTAATACTCAAGCTTATCAAGCGCAATTGATCCAACTGGCAGCAGAATCCTACCGCCGTCAAGCGTATCGTCCGGTGGGGGCGTTGTTTCATTTCATGTTGGTTGAAGACTGGCCTTCCATGAATTGGGGAGTGGTGGATTTCTGGCGCAAACCTAAAGCGGGTTATGCCGCTTTACAACGTGCGTACCAGCCGATTTTGCCCAGTCTGGCGTGGTCAAAAATACGCTATACGCCACACGAGCCTGTGCGCGTTGGTCTGTGGGCGTTGAATGATAGTTTGGCAACGTATCCTACTACCCACTATCGGGTGAGTTTGTTTAAAGACCACAAAAAGCGTGATACTAAAAGCTGGCAGGTGAAACTGACACCGGATATGCACCAGTCCATTGCAGATTACCTTGTACCTGTGGATGGCATTGGGGATTATCGTCTGGAGGCAGAAATTTGGACTGCTGATGGTTTGTTATTAGGTAATAATAGCTACCGTTTTACCATTCAATGACAATAATAAAGATACGATTATGGGATTCTATTTTGAAAAATTTGAAAAGCGGCAGCCAGAACCACCGTTACCCTATTCAGTAGTAACGGAAAGTATTTGGCAATATTTAGCTGTTATCGCCATGAGTTTAGGGGCTTGGTATTTATGGTGGCGTTGGACAGAATCACTCAATCCCAATGCATTATGGTACGCTGTGCCGTTGGTTATCGCTGAAACAGCATCGTATATTGGTTTGGGTTTATTTGTTTTTAACTTATGGAAGGTGAAGGATTATGAGCAACAATCGCCACCCGCTTACTTAAGTGACGTTCTTGACCAACTGCATACAGATGATCGCCCGTTAAAAGTGGATGTGTTTTTTCCTACCTATAATGAAGAGGAAGAATTGGTACGCTTGAGTATTCAAGATGCCAAGAAAATCACTTATCCGTATCCTATTGAAATTTCTATTCACGTTCTTGATGACGGTAAACGCGCGACCATGCGTCAGGTTGCCGAAGAGGAAGGCGTGAATTATTTATCGCGTAGTTCCAATATTGGTTTTAAAGCGGGTAATCTGCGTAATGCAATGGAACAAACGCATGGAGACTTCATCGTTATTTGTGATGCAGATACTCGCCCATTTTCCACGATTTTAGAGCACACTTTGGGTTATTTTCGTGACCCTAAAGTAGCATGGGTGCAAACACCACAATGGTTTTATGATTTACCAGAAGGTAAACGGCTACCAGAGGTTTTAGGTAAGTATTTTCATGCAGTAGGGCGTTGGTTGGGTAACGGTGTTGAGGCCATTATTGGGGAAGTGAGGGTGGGTGAAGACCCTTTTGTTAATGAACCAAAAATGTTTTATGACATCATTCAAAGGCGGCGTAACTGGGTAAATGCGTCCTTTTGTTGTGGTGCAGGTTCGATACATCGTCGAGAAGCGGTGATGGAAGCAGCTTTGAAAACCTATGCTGATACGATTGAAAAGCAGGTGCATAAGCAATCCCATGCGTTGCGTAAATTGGTTGGTGATCAAGTATTGGATAATGAGTTGTTGCAAGAGATGCGGCAACAAGTAGCGGGTGAAGAGGAGTTTACACCATACCGCTTTCATGTTTCTGAGGATATTTACACGTCAATCGTATTGCATTCGGATGTTGGGCGTAATTGGAAATCTGTCATGCATCCTGCTGTTGAATCAAAAATGTTATCTCCTCAAGATTTAATCAGTTGGACGGTACAACGTTTCAAATATGCAGGTGGTACACTGGATATTGCCATGCACGACAGTCCATTAACACGCACGGGATTAAGCATTTCCCAACGTTTGATGTATGCCGCTACGATTTGGTCATATTTGGGTGGCATTTGGAATGCTGTTTTTTTAATTGCGCCATTGGTTTATTTATTCAGTGGTATTGCACCCGTCAGTGCTTATACGGGGGATTTCTTTGTGCATATCTTGCCATTTCTGATTTTCATGGAATTGGCTTTTATGGTTGGCACATGGGGGATTGCGGGGTATCGTTCAAAAGCCAATTATTTATCGTTTTTCCCCGTGAATTTACGCGCGATTTGGACGGTATTAAAAGGTGAAACTATTAAGTTTCCTGTTACGCCTAAAGACAGACAGGAAGGTAATTTCTTTCATTTGGTATTGCCACAGTTTTCGATAATCGTATTAACCATTTTGGGGGTGTTGTACGCACTGTTCCAATATTGCTGGATGGATAATGCTGATTATGCATTGGGTGGTATTTTGGTGAATATATTCTGGGGCTTAAATAATATTTTCGCGCTCAGTGGTATTGTTATGGCGGCATTTTGGCAACCTGAAGCAGAATAATAACGAGGTTAATATGACATTTAAACAAGGTTTGGTTAGGGCGCGTAGCCATTTGATCTTTCTAACGGGATTAATTTCTGCATTTGGTTTAGTTGCATGGTTGGAAGACATGAAACTAGGCAATGGTTCTGCATTACCCGAGTCGGTTATTGTGCCAAGTGAAGCGATTCCGCTTGCACCGTCCCGCGCATTGACCGCACAGGAGCTTGCATGGGCGAAGATTGCATGGAAGTATTTTGAAAACAACACCATCGCCGAAACAGGCATGGTCAATTCTGTTGACCAATACCAAGCTTCAACGTTGTGGGATACTTCATCGTATTTAATGGCAGTCATTGCAGCACAACGTTTAGGTATCATTCCACAAGCGGAGTTTGACCAGCGTGTTAGTAAGTTATTGAACAGTCTCGCGGCTTTGCCTTTATTTGAAGGGAAACTCCCGAATAAGTCATACAATACGACTTCGCTGAAAATGGTGGATTATAACAATAACCCAACAGAGAAGGGCATTGGTTGGTCGGCAATTGATATTGGGCGCGTGCTTGTGCCTTTCAATATTTTGACATGGCGTTATCCACAACACACGGCGGCAGTAAACGCAGTCTTGGAAAAATGGAATACGAAACCTTTAATCGTTGAAGGTGTTTTGCAAGGTGCAACCGTAACAGAGAATGGTAAAACGCTGTATGTCCAAGAAGGACGTTTAGGTTATGAAGAATATGCCGCAAAATCTTTTACGTTAATGGGGTTGGATGTGGCGAATGCGTTACGCTACACGGATTTTCTGCGATTAGTGGATATTTATGGTACATCCGTCGCAACCGATAGCCGTGACCCATTGCAATTCCAAGCACATAACTATGTGGTGAGTGAGCCTTATATTTTAGATGGTTTGGAGTTCGGCTGGGATCATTTGTCCAAGGAATTAGCGTGGCGTGTTTATCAAGCACAAGCAGCCCGTTTTAAAGAAACAGGGATTTTAACCGCAGTGTCGGAAGATAATATCGACCAAGCTCCCTATTTCGTTTACAACACAGTGTATACGGATGGCAAACCGTGGAATGCGATTACTGAAAAAGGTGAAGATGCCAGTCAATTTAAAAGTTTGAGCACGAAAGCGGTTTTTGGTTGGCACGTTTTATATGAAACCGATTACACCAAAAAGCTCATGGGTAAAATGGAAGCGTTGGCTGATCCTGCAAAAGGTTGGTATTCAGGCCTGTATGAGGTAACGGGGAAACCCAATAAAGCCATTACGGCTAATACCAATGGGATTATTTTAGAGGCATTAGCCTATAAACAAACAGGGCAGTTAATGAAGTTGGGGAAGTAATTCCCCAACGACTTGCAGAAGTTTAAACCTCGCGCATTAATACCCGTTTTAATGCGTCGGGGTCAAAATCAGCCGTGAC
>CAZEQX010000053.1:0-14392 GCA_964514635.1 uncultured Thiothrix sp. | reverse complement strand
ACCATGAATAAGGTCGAACCGACCCTAACCATCTGGCGTAATTTGGGGCTGTAACAGCTTATAGGGAAACGTTTCACCCCCAATCTGCCCTAAAGGGGGATACAGTTGTATTCCCCGCTTTCACCAATCACTTTATTCTATAATGCATTGTAATTAATCGTTTGGGGATTATGATGGCATTGCATAAGTGGATGATGGGTGTGGTTATTGCTTGTTCACAACCTATGTGCGCATTCGCTCACGGCGATATTCACCAACAGATCGAAAAAGTCAGCCAGCAATTGACACACACGCAATCGGCTGATTTATTGGTCAAAAGAGCGCGTCTGTGGCAGGAACATGCTGAATGGAAACCCGCGCTACAAGACATCAAGGCAGCACTGGATTTAAACCCCGATCATGCAGATGCGTTGTATCGAGGCAGCCAGATCGCACTCCAAGCCAAACAAAACGATTTTGCGATGGCTTTAGCAGAACGCTTTTTTAAACACGTCAATGAGCAACACAATCAAGCTGGCTTAGCACGCGCCCACCGTCTTTTAGCGGATAATTTCCTAGCCGTCGATGAGCGCAAACAGGCAATCCAACATTGGCAACAAAGCTTGTCATTACAACAAAATACAACCCCTGATGCATGGATCGGCTTGGCTGATTTGCAATTACGCGAGCAGGGCTTTGATGCCGCCAGCCAAACACTACAACAAGGCCTGACTCAGTTAAACCAAAATGAAAGCCTTCAACAACGTTTGGTGGCAATGGCAGTCGATGCCCACGCTTACCCATTGGCCTTAAAGGTGTTGGATCAGCAACTGAATCATGCGCAATCCATTCATGAAATTGATCTTTTGCTGCAAAAAGCCAAGGTTCTGCACTTACAAGGCAAACACCGCGAAGCACAGCACGTTCGCCAACAAGCACGCCAGTTATTTTCACAACTTCCTGACGGGCGCAAAGGAATGCCTGCCGCTTTGCGCTTGCAACAACAACTCACACACGATTAGAAAATCGTACTCAATGCGGACATGCTTCGGAGAAAACCATTAACCACTAGATAACGTTCTGTATCTTGCGTTTAATAATGATCAGTTATTGTGATACTGTCATGCCAGTAATCAATCAGATAGCAACGATGAGGAGAGCTGTTTCATGCGGTATAACACAACATCACACAAAACTTTCGTGTTGAGTTTGTTGGTAGGGGTAATACTCTCCCAAACGTTGAGTGCTAATGCATTGGAAAATACCGACACTGCTTTATCTAATTCCGCCCCCAATACACAAAGGGCTGTCAGTAGCGTTACACGCGGCCCGTATTTACAAATGGCAAGCAGTAGCAGCATGACCATTCGCTGGCGCACTAGTACCGCTACAGATAGTGAAGTTCGAGCTGGAACAAGTGCTAATAATCTAAGCAAAATAGAGCGTTCCAGTACCCAAACAACCGAACATGAGATACGTCTAACGGATTTAACACCCAATACAACTTATTATTATTCCATTGGCAGCAGTAGCAGTGTTTTAGGCAGCGGTACGAGTTATTTTTTCAAAACGCCACCCACGACAGGAAGCCGTAACCCAACCCGCATTTGGGTGATTGGGGATTCTGGTACGGCTAACAGTGATGCCGAAGCGGTTTATGATGCTTATCGCACACTGACAGGAACTGCCTATACCGATTTGTGGTTGATGCTTGGGGATAATGCTTATAACACGGGCACGGACACGGAATATCAACAAGCTGTTTTTGACCTTTATCCCGAACTGCTCAAACAAACTGTTGTATGGCCAACGATTGGTAATCATGACGGTACAACTGCCGATTCCGAGAGTGAAAGCGGCCCGTACTATGACATTTTTACCCTCCCTCGTCAGGCGGAATCGGGTGGTTTGGCTTCTGGTACGGAGGCATATTATGCTTTCGATTATGGTAACGTTCACTTTGTTGTGCTGGATTCTTACGAAACTGACCGTTCCGAAACCGGAGCAATGATGCAGTGGCTGCGCTCCGATTTACAAAATACCAACGCTGATTGGATCATTGCTTTTTGGCATCATCCACCGTATAGCAAAGGCTCGCATGATTCCGATAGTGACGACCGCATGACCGATATGCGTTCTATCGCCTTGCCTATTCTGGAAGGTTATGGAGTTGATCTTGTTTTGACAGGGCATAGCCACGCTTACGAACGTTCTAAATTCTTGGATGGGCACTACCAAACTTCCGACACGTTCAGCAATTCGTATGAAATAGATAACGGCAGCGGACGTACAGATGGTACTGGCGCGTACAAGAAGAAAATGGGCGCACCACACTCTGGTGCTGTGTATGTAGTCGCTGGTAGCTCAGGTCAGGTTAGTTCCAGCGGTAATTTAGACCATCCTGCTATGTACCTTTCCCTGCGGGAATTAGGTTCTATGATTCTGGATGTGAATGGTTTAACCCTTAATGCCAGTTTTATCGATGACACAGGGACAAAACGTGACTATTTTACGCTAAGCAAAGAAAATACCGTGGATACCACGCCGGATGCTTTTCGCTTTGTTGACCAGCAAAATATTGCGTTATCCAAGACCATTCGTTCCAATACCATCACCGTTACGGGCATTAATAGCGCAACCCCAATCAGTGTAAAAGGCGGTAAGTACAACATTAATGGTGGCGCTTTCACCAATGTTAATGGCACGGTCAAACTTGGGGATAAAGTCACACTGCAACACACTACACCTGCTACTTATAACACCACATTAAACACCATTCTCACCATCGGCGGGGTTGCCGACACATTCAGTTCAACCACCATGAGCAATAGCATTGACACGCAGCCTGATGCCTTTCGCTTTGTTGACCAGCAAAATGTTGCGTTATCCAAAACCATTCGTTCCAATACCATCACCGTTACGGGCATTAATAGTGCAGCCCCAATCAGTGTAAAAGGTGGTAAATACAATATTAATGGCGGGGCATTTACCAATGTCAGCGGTACAGTCAAACTTGGGGATAAAGTCATCCTACAACACACCACACCTGCTACTTATAACACCACGTTAAATACCACGCTCACCATTGGCGGGATTGCTGATACATTCAGTTCAACCACATTAGCTGATACCGTCGAATCGCCAGAATTTATTAAAAAAGGTGCAATATGGAAATATCTGGATAACGGTTCTAATCAGGGCACGGCTTGGCGTAGCACAGCTTTCAACCACGGTGCTTGGAAAAGTGGGGCGGCACAATTAGGCTATGGTGATAACGATGAAAACACCGTGGTCAGTTATGGCAATGACAGCAGTATGAAATACATTACAACGTATTTCCGTTATCAATTTAACGTCAAAGACCCTTCGCGTTATCAAAACCTTTCGCTGAATTTACTGCGTGACGATGGCGCGGTAATCTATTTAAACGGCGTAGAAATCCTGCGAGATAACATGCCAGAGGGAAGCATTTCTTACCAAACACTAGCCAGCAGCACCATTGGTGATGAGGCAGAAGAAGGCTACACCTCATACACCCTACCCAGATCAGCCTTAGTTAGCGGCACAAACACCATTGCGGTCGAAGTGCACCAAAGCAGCGAGGACAGTTCTGACATTAGTTTTGACCTTGCGGTAACAGGTCATTGACATCCTTCCCTCCCTAATACTTCGACAAGCTCAGTAACCAAGGAAGGGGATTCCTACGGGAGCGAAGCCATGCGGCTTCCCTCCTTCGGTGGGTTCTTGCTTCATCGAGGGGCTTAAGCCCCATCTCCACAAGCTAACAACAGCTATTAACACTGCTCAGTGCAGCTTAATGCGCGAAGTTGTGCCTTTGCGAATGATTCCCGCGATGGTTTCCAGCGCGACTTTCCAAAAGCCGTGTAAACCCAGTTGGTGCTTTTTGTACAGCATATTGTACATAAAGCGGGCAACGTAGCCTTCGATGAATAATGTGCCTTTGGCAAGATTGCCCATTAAACCACCGACGGCCCAATTATCCCCCAATGACACCAACGAACCAAAATCCTGATACTGGAAATCACCGTTGGGTTTGCCTTCCAAACGATTGCGCAAACATTTGGCTAAATACACCGCTTGTTGGTGTGCAGCTTGCGCTCGCGGCGGAATCAATGTGCCTTCCGGTTGCCCTTGCCAAACTGCTGCCGCGCAGTCGCCAAACGCGAAGACATTCGGGTCACGGGTCGATTGCAGCGTTGGGGTAACAACCAATTGGTTAATGCTGTTACTTTCCAAGCCTGCTAAATCTTTCAGTACCACAGGTGCTCGCACACCCGCCGCCCATACCACCAATTCGGCGGGAATGGATTCACCCGTGGCTAATGCCACGCCCGTTGGAGTCACGGCAGAAACACGCGCATCGGTACGCACTTTAACGTTTAGTTTCTGCAAAATGCGCGTTGCTTCGGCGGCAATGCGTTCGGGCAATGCGGGCAATACACGCGGCGCGGCTTCGATAAGGGTAATGGTGACATCGGTTTCGGCATTGATCCGATCCAAACCGTAGGCAACCAAGGATCGAATACTATTGTGCAATTCCGCTGCTAATTCCACCCCTGTTGCCCCCGCGCCAATAATCGCCAGTTGCAATTGTTCGGGGCGTAACGGTTCGCTTTGCGCGTTGGCACGAATGCAGGCATTCACCAATTTGCGCTGGAAACGTTCGGCTTGTTCGGCGGTATCGAGTTGAATCGCGTGTTCTGCCACACCCGTGATATTGAAATCATTGGTACGGCTGCCAATCGCAATCACTAGGGTATCGTAGGGAATTTGACGCTGATCGGTGACTTTTTGCCCATCTTCATCACGATAAGCGTCGATGAAAACCAATTGTCGTTCACGGTCAATGCCTGTCATTGCACCAATGCGGTATTGGAAATGATGCCAATGAGCTTGAGCGAGGTAATTTACTTCGTGTAGGGTGTAATCCATACTGCCAGAGGCAATTTCATGCAGCATGGGCTTCCAAATGTGGGTACGATTTTTATCGATGAGGGTAATGTGCGCCCGTTTCGTTTTGCCGAGGGAGTTACCAAGCAGTGTGGCTAATTCCAAACCGCCAGCACCTCCCCCAACAATGACGAACCGATGCAGACCTTGCCCATGAAGAACTTGGTTTTGCATGGATTTTCTCTAACTGTGGTGTCTTGCGACGTAGCGTAATTTACCAGCTTCAGGTTGGCAAAAGGTTGGAATTTAAATAAGCCATGCCCATTTGCAACGCCCGCTGTAACGCTGGCTCGTGCATTCCATGTCCTGCCTCCACTGGCATGACTTGCGCCTGTGGCAACACTGCTTGTAACGCTTGCGCACTGCTGTAACGGCACACACGATCATGAATCCCGTGTACCAAAATGGTCGAGACTTGCTGTGCCATTTCCAAACCCGACAATACCCCTTCCGGTGGCAGGAAAAAGTCATTCACACAATAATGCGCGTGGACTTTGGCACGGTTCACCCGTTCCTTCCAAACCTGCGGGTCGGGGTGAAACGCGGGTAAAGGTACGCCAATCACCGTAGCTTCCCAATGTTCCCACGCCAAGGCATAACGATACGCCGTTTCTAATGGTAAACGCGGGTTAATCAGATGCCGATACAAGCTGTTGACTGGATTTTCCCCGACATGCGTTCCCAATGCCTTGCGCAAGGTCTGGTACGCTTCGGGGTAATACTGCGCCACCCCTTCTGGCGTGCTGAACCATTCCCAATCTTCGCGACGGGCTAAAAACGTACCGCGCAATAACAACCCCATCACATGCAGCGGAAAGCGTTTAGCGTATTCCAACGCTAGGGTTGCCCCCCACGAACCGCCATACACCACCCAACGGTGAATCCCCAAATGGCGGCGCAAGGCTTCCATATCTTGCACTAAGGCAGCAGTGTGATTACCCAATAAACTGCCAGAAGGCGTGGAATGCCCACAACCGCGTTGGTCAAACTGGATAATGCGACAAGTTTCCGGCAGCAACCATTGTGCATGTGCTGGATTGCAGCTAGAACCTGGCCCACCGTGAACAAATAACACAGGCAACCCCGCCCGATTGCCCAATTCGGTGTAATAAAGCGCGTGCCGCTGTGTAACATTTAGGTAGCTCAATACCAACCATTCCCCAACCCTTTCGGGTTTAATATACACCTCAAGCAAGCACCACAAGACTCATCCTCCAAGCTCTAGCGGAGCTTATTAAGGTCGGGACTCGTTCCCGACCGTTTTTGGCTCAACGCTTTCCCTCAATGGATTTCGTCGCTCAGAATCACAAGCCCCGTGGCGTTTTTTCTGCGACCTGCCCTTCGCCAGACAATTGGAAAAATGCCTCTAATAACGAAGTCGTCGCCGTATTCTGCATCAGCGTAGCAGGCGTTTCCTGTGCCAGCAATCGCCCTTTGTACATCACCAATACTTGATCCGCTGCCTCCGCTTCATCAATCAAGTGTGTTGCCCATAATACACACAACTGCCGTTCCTTGCATAAGCGGTGTACATACGCCATTAACGTTGCTCGCGAAGCTGGGTCTAAACCGACCGTTGCCTCATCCATTAACAACAATGCGGGTTCAGTCAATAAAGCGCGAGCCAATTCCACCTTGCGTCGATTACCGCCGCTTAAGGTACGGCACGCACGATTCGCCACTTCCGTGAGTTCCAATTGCGCCAACACTTGCGTACTACGCTCTTGAATCAATGCCTTACTTAAACCGTGCAACCGCCCATAAAATAATAGGTTCGCCTGCACACTCAAATCCAAATCCAAAGCAGGTTGTTGGAACACCACGCCCATTTGTGCCAACGCTTGCGGCAACTGAGTACGGATACTAATCCCATTTAAATAAATTTCACCTTGATCCGGCGCAAAAAGCCCAGTCAACAATTGAAATAAAGTACTTTTACCCGCGCCATTCGGGCCTAATAAGGCATGAAAACCCGTTTGTAGTTGGAAACTCACCTGATTCACGGCACATAATTTACCGTAACTTTTACTCACATTCTCCACTTGAAGAACGGATTGCGTGGACATAAAAACCTCCTCCGCCTAGGTACGCAAAACACCCGACAATAACTCAGGGTGTTGCAGCAACAAGGTATTGTGTAATTGCTGTAAATGATGGGCTTCAGTCGGGCGCGGACGATCTAATGGCACGCGATAATCCCAAATCACGCAAGCCGGACGCGCCGATAAAAACAAAACCCGATCCGCTAATAACAACGCTTCATTTAAACTGTGTGTGACAAATAACACCGTTGGTTTATGCTGCGTCCACAAGGTTAATAATAATTGGCGTAAACCCTGTGCAGTGGGTTCATCCAATGATTGAAAGGGTTCATCCATGAACAATAAATCAGGGTGCGTTACAAACGCGCGAACCAATGCTGCTCGCCGTTTCATACCACCTGATAATTGACTCGGATAACTGTGGCGAAAATCATTCAAACCCAACTGCGTGAGTAAGCCGTCCATGCGTGCAAAACGCTCCGTATCCGCTTGATACGCTGGCGCATTTAAAATCAGGTGGATATTTTCCTCCACCGTCAACCACGGCATCAAACGCGGCTCTTGAAACATAAAACTTAAACTGGTTTTTTCAGGATAAGTGATTACCCCCTGATAGTCCGTATCCAAACCCGCTAGAATGTTTAATAACGTGCTTTTGCCTGCTCCTGACGGTGCAACAATAGCGACAAATTCGCTTTTTGCTACCTGAAACTGCAAACCCTGTATAGCACACACACCATTGGGGTAAAGTTTTTGCTGCAAATCGACACTTAAGAAAGCAGAAGTTGGATTCATGTGCGCCACTGATTCAAACGTTGTTCAAGCGGACGAAGGAATAAGGCTTCCATTGCTAACACAATTAAAGCAAATGCTAAGCTGTATGCCAAAATGCCTTTAATATCGAAGTAATGGAAATAATTACCCAATTGGAAACCCACACCATTACTACGCCCTAATAATTCCACCACCAACACGATTTTCCAAATCAGGGCTAAACCATTGCGTGCTGCTGCAAATAAATACGGGTATAGCTGCGGCAAATAGACTTTCTGAAAGGTTTGCCAGCGCGTTAGGCGGTAAATTTGCGCGACTTGCAACAATTGATTATCAACTGCTCGCGCACCTTCACGCAACGTCACAATAACAGTAGGCATTTTATTTAACGCCACGGCTAAGACCGCCGCTGTTTCACCTAAACCTAACCAGATGTAACATAAAATAATCGTCACTAACGCAGGAATATTTAATGCCAGAATAACCAATACATCAAGCATTTCATTCCAAATACGGCGGCTACCCATTAAAATGCCTACCGCCACCCCCACAAACATAGCGAGGCAAAAACTGCCTGCCATGCGTGCCAATGTTGCACCCAAATGTTTTAGCAATTCACCATTGCTGAGTTGCTGCCACAAAACATCCAATACTGCCAATGGGCTAGGTAAGGTACGAGTATCCAACCACCACGCGGCTAATTGCCAAATCAACAAAAAGCCACACAATACTAATAAGCGGATATGGCGTAATGACCATGACTGAATGCTATTCATGGGCAAGCAGGCAAACTAAAATCCGCCCAAAAAACCCCTTTGTCGAGTGATTTAGCCTCACCGACTAATTCACTCCCCCCCGCTTCTGCTAACAGATTAAAAGCATCCACTGCCGCTTGCTTTTCTTTATCACCAAAACAAGCTGGAATACCTACACGATACGCATCACGCAAAGCTGTAAAAACAGCATCATTATCCGCTTTCATGCGTGGGCGTAAGCGTTCCCATTCTGCATTATCGGTTTTTAAGATTTTTTTGGCTTCATAGGATGCCTGTAAAAAACCCTGTACCGCAGCTTTATGCTCACCTGCCCATTTCTCACTAACAATCCACCCGACTAATGGTAAATCGCCTTTAATACCCAAGCCTTCAATCACCTGCTGCATGGTTATAACAGGTTTCATACCATTAGCCTGTAAACGGGCAGCAAAATTCCAAAAGTTTAATACCGCATCCAATTCGCCTTTTTCCACCAGTTCGTTTAGCAAAGGGGGAGCAGCAAATTGGATGGTCGCATCATTGGCTAAATCCAAACCTTGTTTTTTGGCATAAGCGCGTAATAACAACCAACTTTTATCATTTGCACCACCCGCAATACCGAGCTTTTTGCCTTTTAAATCAGCCAAGGTTTTGATGGGGCTGTCGGCTTTTACCATAACACTGCCCAAGGAATACGAATACGGAAATAAAGTGTAATCTTGTCCTGCGGCACGTTGGCGATTGACCCATACCCAATCATTCACAATTACATCAACCGCACCACCTTGTAATGCCACTGTTGACGCATCTGCCGAAGCCACGGGTACAATTTCTAATTCAACGCCAGCTTTTTCCGCGAGTTTATGTTGTTGCACGGTATCCATTTCCCAGCTTACCGTACCAAATTCCAATACTCCCACGCGAATTTTTTCTAAAGCGGCTGCCGGATTAGCAAATACGACCAACACGCTTAAACCCAACACACATAAGTTACGGCGTAACATATTGAATCCCTCCAAAATCTGTGAACATTTCACGATGCTTGTCGAACTTTTTTCACCAAACCGCGTTGTGGGTCATACCCCCACACTGCCAGCAGGAAAAACAACACCAAAGAGCCCAGTACGATCAGGGAGGAGAGGAAAGGAAACTGACCGTACAGGGAAAACCGAATGAGTTCCACAACATGCGTGAAGGGGTTAAATTGCGCAATTTTGTGCACTATCGTTGCCCCAGACTCTTGTAACTTCCACAAAGGATACAATGCAGTCGACAGAAAAAACATTGGGAAAATCACGAAATTCATTGTACCCGCAAAATTTTCTAACTGGCGCACAGAAACCGATAATAGCAACCCCAACGCGCCTAACATCAGTCCACCCAGAACCAATGCGGGAAAAGCAAATAACCAACCTGACCACGGAATGTCCACACCAAATGCCGCGCACACACCTAAAAAGGCGTAGGCTTGCAACACGGATAACACCGTTCCAGCAATCAATTTGCTCAACAGCAAATACCAACGGGGCTGCGGTGCAATCAATAGCAAACGCATTAATCCCATTTCGCGGTCGTACACCATAGCTAATGACGACTGCATTCCGTTAAATAACAAGACCATACCCAGTAACCCAGGCACGACATACACTTGGTACTCAATATAAGTTTCGTAAGGGGGAATGATCGACACGCCAAAAATATTCTGAAAACCAGCCGCAAAAACAACCAGCCACAAGGTCGGGCGCACCAGTGCGGACAATAAACGTCCCTTTTGATGCAAAAACTTCACCGTTTCACGCTGACAAATTGCCAGCATTGCAGGCCAACGCCTTGCTATTGTTTGTGCCATACATCCTCCCCAATTGGCTTTGAAGCTACTAGATACCGCAAATAGCCTGCATTATCCACCAACTTTTTGCCAACCTGTCTAAACAGTTGGCGCAAAAAAACCGTAATAAATCTAATGAATAAAATATTGCCAAGAATATTCTGCATATAGTAGTATAAACATTAACGATAGCTGAATGAGCTTGTGTGTTTTCCTCCCCCAAATCAATCAACACGATGGCGAAATACCCATGCAAACGATAAGTGACTCCGATCATCAGGCCAGCCCTGCGTCAATTGTCAATCCAGAAATAACCCCAATATCCGAATTACCCGAAACACCACAAATTATTCCGCCTGTAACCCAACCTTACACGGGTTACACCAGTGATTTTGACATCACACCGCTTAATATTGATGAACAAAATAGAGAATTACCTGACAATCCTGATATAAAAAAATATCAAGAACACTTGTGGCACAATCGCTTGTTATTACTTGCGGGTAATGCTCAATACAAAAAGCAACTTGCACGCCAAATTGCACGGCACTTGCAGGCACAAGTTTTTAATGTGGGAATCTACGAGATTCATAGCATTCACCCCAGCACACAAAAGATCACCGACGAATTAAAAAACTATGACCGAGGTGGTATTTTTATTTTTCAGGGGATTCAACCTCATGAATTAGGCTTTTGCTATGAACAACTCATGGCATTAACCAGTAATCTGTATTTCTTTATTTTTACGACTGAAGTCCCACAAGCACAATGGTATCTGCCTGAACAACTTAAAACTAATTGGTTTGATACACCTGAAACACAGCCATCAGTTCATTTAGCTAATCTATTTAGCTCATGGTTTGCGCAAGAGCTTACAGATAAAGAGCGTTTGCTGGTTATGGGAATCCTGCTTTTATATGGCTTAAGTAAACCACAAATGTTTGCTGTAATGGATCGGTTCGTAGCCGATGCCAAACTCCCAAATAAAGCTGGTATGGGTTATTTTGACTATCAGGATGTTAATACCCTCGCGCCTTATTTCCAAAATACTAGCAATTATATTGAAATTAGCAATGATCAACTCCTACCCATCGGTTTAACTTATTGCTGGCAACACAAATACCGCCATTTGGCAACACTTTTAGATGTCAGTGTTAATATTATTACCGAGTCTTTTGCCAAACCCGTTCAAAACCGTGTTTTGTTCGGAACTGCAAAAAAACGTGAGCAAATTCGCAATACCCTGACACGCTTTCTCGGTTTTGCTTTAAGCCAAGATACCGCGTTGGCAGAAGAACATCTAGCTTATTTAATCCAACAAAACCACACCGATAGCTATGTTGCAGCAGGAAAAGCCGTTGCCTATTATTACGCAACGCAAACCGATACAGCAGAAAAGCTTATCAACGCATGGCTGGATGAGAAAAAAGATGCCGCACTGAAAAAATTACTCATGGCGAATAGCCAGCTAACAGATAAAGATCAGCTTAGCCAAGATGCATTAGAGAAAATCCGCACCTTGGTGGCGTTTAGTCTAATGTTTATCACGCATCAATACCCTACCAATCAACTTTCCGCGCCGTTAAAAGAACGAGTGGTGAATATAACGCAAGTGGGAGTTAAATCGAACACACTCAAAACGTATTTGGGCGATATGGTATTAAAAGCCATTTGCAGCCAACATTTTGAGTTATTAGAGCCGCATTTAGAGGATTTTGTTTGCAAGCAAAATTTAACCGATGCCATGCCAGACATACTCAATGCTGCTATGAGCAATCATCCGAAAGCTGTCTGGGCAGTATTGCATCGCTGGATTGATTTAATCGATACGAATCATAGCGAACTCAAAAAAGAACAAATTGAGAACCAAAAGAAGTTAATCACCGTAGCACTAAAAACCATTGGTAAGGCTTATAAAGCCAATACAGAATATGCTGTGCAACTGTTGGATAAAGTCTTATCTAGCGAGAAAAAACCAGAAATCCGCCAAGAAGCCTTGTACGTTTGTATGAATTTGGTTGGTCAAGGCATTAAGGTTATTGATCACCGGATTGAGAGCTTAATTGCTGCCATTAATCTCGAAGAACGTGAAAAATTCGTGCAATTCATGACAAATGAATACCTCAAGCAACGGAAAAAGCTGAATAATGGCGACATTAAGCAAACTATTTTAGATGAACAGTATAATGTTTGGTTAGATGATGATAAACAACGGGTTCGCCCAACCTTAGAAGTGGAGAAAACCCTTGCAGAGTGGATTGGGCAGGCTAATACAGCACAAGCGGCGCAATTGGCCTATTTAGCCGAAAGTAGTTTTGTCAATACATTTGAGAAAACCGAACAAAGCTTAATCAAAGAATATAAAAATAAAAAGAAAGAGGAAGCTAAGAAAAAGGCTGAAGAACCCGAAGAAAAACCACCTGCAATGCCCAAAACCTCATTGTCGTGGTATTCACGCTACATTTCCATACCTTTGGCAGCACAAGCCTATGCAGGCAACATTAGTGCTATATTGCCTGCCGCATTGGAACAAAGTGAGGAAGAACAACAAGGTATGGTTAAGCGTATGTCCAAAGATGGACGTTTGGAGTTAGCATTGGCATTGGAACGCACTTTACTGGTAGAGAAATTCAAACCCGAATTTTTCTTGATTACGTTTATTGTTATGGTGTTTATGGTGGTGCTGATTTTCTTTTAACCGCACCACGATAGATTTATTTCACGCCGATAATATCATAAACACCCGCCATCGTTAATGTAACGGTGACGGGTGTTGTGCTATTATTTTTCCAATACCAACCGTGCGAACCTGTAAAAGGTGCTGTTAATGAACCACTAATTTCTTTGCCGACACTTAAAGCATAACTTTCAAAATAGCCTGTGGTATCGCCTTGTGGTTCGCCGTGAAAATCAAACGCTAACTCCCCATTTTCTGCCTGCCATTGGTATTGCAGTTTAGCATATTGTGCCATCGCAAGTTTATATTCCATTTCACCGCCTGCTGGAATGGTTAAACTTACGCTATCTTTACGACTTTTGCCATCAGCAGGGATATTCATTGCAATATTGGCTTTAGGTGGTGCTGCCAATGCGTTTAACCCCAACATTTTACCCAAACCTGTCGGATCAATACCATATTCGGCAGGCAATACCGCACCCAGCAAGACAATAGCTGCTAATATTGCGGCACTGAAACTGGCTTTCCACAAGGTTGCTTTGCTTGGTAATACACTGCTTTGTGCTGTTGTATTCATTTTTTCAAACCGTCCAATAACCTGTTAATTGATACCCCATTAAAACCAAACCTGCTGTCATTAACAGTGTATTGGTCACGACCGCAAAGCGTTGGAAACTGTGACTCAAACGCCACGCATTAATCAGTAATAATATCAGCATTAATGCCATAACTTGTCCGATTTCCACGCCAACATTAAACGCTAACATATTCGGTAATAGACTCTCCTGTGGTAAGTGAAAATCTTGTAACTTGGTTGCTAAACCAAAACCGTGACACAATCCAAAAATTAATACCGCCCAACGAGTATCGGGCTGAAAGCCCAACAAACGCTGCCAACCACCCAGATTATCAAATGCTTTGTAAACCACCGAAAAACCGATAATCGCATCAATCAAATACGGGTTAATGTGAATTTGATTTAATACCCCGAATAACAATGTTAAACTGTGCCCCAAGGTAAATAAACTCACATACAAAATAATGTCTTGCCGTCGAAATAGGAAAAAAATTACCCCAGCCAAAAATAATAAGTGATCGTATCCGGTGAGCATGTGTTTTGCGCCAATATACAGGTAAGGCACTAATGCTACCCCATTATTACCCTGCAAAAATTGTGCGGTGCGATCGTCCACCCCATGCGCCATTGCTATCGTCCCCAATAAACTGAGGCATACCCCAACCCAAATCGCTAAACGCATGACACCTCCGAAGCTCTTTTACATCAGGTACGCATTGTCAGCAATCGCCATAATGGGGTAAACCAACTTCTTCCCAACGTTTTATGCCCAAACGCGCGGTGGCTTCT
>CAZEQX010000052.1:0-14578 GCA_964514635.1 uncultured Thiothrix sp. | reverse complement strand
CTGAATTAGTCGCCATCTTTACCGGATTACTCGCCGGATTTGCCCCCGCACAAAAGGCTTCCGCCTTACCGCCCGTCGATGCGTTACGCAGTGAGTAAAGACTACCCCGCAAGTGACATTGACATAAATGCGGCTATTAATTTAGCTAACTATGCTTCGGCGGCGCACTTCGGCACGCTCAGTGTGCCACTCAGCAGCCACGCCGTGAGTTCCACGGTGTCTGCCTGTGGAGGGAAAGGCTCTGGCTTGACACGCAGGCGGCAAGTAAAACCAGCCCCTGTGAAGCAGGAATTCAACGCCATGACTACTTTTAGTTAGCTATAAGTAGTTTTGGATAGGTTTGAAATAACGGAAATATTCAGTCTTTGGAGGAGCGATTCAGCAGTGTATGCCAGAGTTTTTGCAGGGTCATGCTGGGACTGCTGGTAAAGTCGTCGGTGAGTTGTTGGCTATCTTGGGCAAAATTGGGGTGTTCAACGGTTAATTTTTGGTATTCTTGGTTGCTTTCTTCCAACCAATTGGCGTGTTGGTACAGTGCAGCCCGCAGCATGGGAGTCCACAAATGGCGGAGTTTGACCTTTCTGGCTTCTTGTGCAGCGCGTAAATATTGCCCTTTTCGATAATAATAGACACACAATGCGAGATGATACCAATCAGGATACAGCGGGCTGGTGTCAATGCAACTTTGAATAATGGCTGCCCCTTTGTCCCATTGCCCTAACGCGATGTACGATAAACCCGCCAGATTATTAAGGTGATTATCCAGTGGGTTCATGGCTTGGGCTTGTTCTATGGAAGCTTCACACGATTCCAAATCGTTATTAATCAAGCAATAAAAGACGTGAAATAACGGTGTATAGGAGTTTTCTGGAGCAAGTTGTGATAACCGTGTTAGGACATGTGCCGTGGTGCTATGCAGGGATTTAATCTCTTGAAATTTCAGGAAGTATTCATTGCGACATAATTCGGTAAGAGCGCACAATGCCGTTACATCGTCAGGAAATTGCTCTAGGCGTTGTTCACAATTGTGTAAGAACTGCCGAAATGTTTCCCGCGAAAGCTCCCAAGTGTACTGTTTCCCCGTCACCAACAGTTGGTAATGTGCCGCAATCGGCTTGCCCGAATGCAACAGTTGTCGCGCCCAATAGCTGAGTGCGATGCCCCGTTCTATTGCAATGGTGTCGTTTGCAATGCGCTTAAAAATCTGCTGGCGCACAGGCAAGGTCGGGTAATCCATGCCGAGATTAAAATCCTGCGCCCAGATAATTTGACGGTCGAGGTTATTAACCAAACTGCATTTGAGATGATAGTTTTTTCCCTCTACATCATTATCGAAGAATAATGAAAAATCCGCACCGTATCTAAATAGCTTATCATCGACCTTATTACTGTAAAGATATTCATCCGCGAACATGATCTGGCAATAATTAAAACGACTGGCAGCCGTGACATAATCACGGGTTAAGCGGTTTATAAAAGACCAACTTAAACGGTCATCAGCAATAAAATTACGCGGTACACAGATAATACTTGGGCCGAGTGATTGTATAATGGGGCGGTCTTCACCGATTAAATGGAAAATAAACTGATTGCGTTCACAATGTTTAAATTCCGGCATATAACTACCGACTGGCAAACTAATCCGCACAGGATTAAAACGTCCTTCTACTGAATAATATTCCAGCAATAGTGCTCGCAACCGCCCCGCTTGCACGCGGATCAAGGGGCTTTCTCCCGCGATGAAATCCGAAGGTTTACCTAACCCCTTGGTTGCTATGGCATATTGTGTGATTTCATCCGCTCTGCCTTCCATGGTTTCTTGAACAATGTAGCTTAGAAATTTGCGCAAAATGTGACGCGAACGAAAGCACCGACTACTCAGGACACGTTCTAGTTCTAGTTTTATGGCAATGTCGTCAATTTTCATAAAGAACTCAGATGCACATACAGTACCACAATGTGTATTTTGTTGAATATCAGATAATTATTGAATGTAAAATTCATTCAATAATGTATTGAATACCCCGCACTTAAGTTGCAATGAACTGATTACATAAACATTCTAAAAAGGCATTTTGATAAATATCAAAATTCATTATTAGAATTTATTCTGTAAAAATAAAACAATTTATAATACACACATAAAAAACGACCTCATTCAAAAGCTTGAACGAGGTCAATTGTTGCATAATCGAAAAAAACGTTAGAATCAAACTCGCAGGATAAGATTACTGCTTTTTCCGGCAGGACGCATCTGCCGTTACAATTATCTTATTGCTTTGGATTATTCTTCGACAAAGCAAAGAAAATGTTATTGCTACACTTAACACGCAGGTAATTGCTTACCCCTAAAGTTGCAGGAAGCGTAACACTCGCGCTGCCCGTGTTGGGCTTTTTGGTCGCCAATGTTTTGAAGGTTTTGCCCTTATCTGTCGTGATCGCAATGTCAACCGCACTACAATTGATAGGGGTTTGGTTTGTACCTGCAACATCCCAGAATACACTCTGTACTGTACTAGGCACTAATTTCACACCCGCAGGCGATGTCACTGCAAACGCTTTGCCCGTGTTTTTGGTACGCACAATCATATCGTCGTAACCAATACCCCCCAAACCATCGCGGGCGATCAGGCGGAAATTCCAAGTGCGGCTGGAATTGGTGAGTTGCTCACCAAAACTGTATTTTTGTCCCAATATCAGATTGTCGATTTGCGGAATGGTACGGCTGCTTGATGTGGTTGGTAAGCGTGTGCGAATGTAGGCTGATCCGAGGTTCATTTGTTCCCACGAGTAGGTCAGCGTGTTGCCATTAGCATCCGTTGCGCTACCGCTGAGAATGAATGGCGTACCTGCTGGGATGGTGTAGTCCACACCTGCCTTAACAATCGGATTGACATTATTCAAAGGCACTTTGCTTGCACAAACTGAACCATCACTGTCGTAGAAGCCTTGTCCGAGATGCGCAAAATTCAGGATTTTTTGGATGGATGCTGAGTGGAACATGGCATCGCTGTGTTCTTGCAAGTTTTCACTGTCTTCACAAATCCCAGCATAGCTCATGATGGTACTACCGCTGCCTGGCTCGAAAGCGGTGTCGTCCAGCTCTTTACCCTGGCAACTGGTAAAAGTGTGAGGCGCACCAAACTGATGGCCTACTTCGTGAGCAACATAGTCAACTGCAAAGGTATCAATGAGATTCGCGTCCCATTTATTATCGATTGTGGTCGAACCCTGTGCTTTTTCCTTATCATCACACACGCTTTCCAACTGACCACGGCTTGTACCGTCGGCTGCGAAAACATGTCCGATGTCGTACTTGTCATGACCAATAATGTCATCCAGAATCGGACCATTTTCGTCCATCATGGCATGTGTATCGCCATCGGTGTAGCCATCTTCATCTGGGTCTTGGAAAACCGTATTCGTGCCACTGACAAGTTTTAAACCGATTGATAGATCACGCTTATAAATGTAGTCAACGCGCGTGATGGTGGTTTGAATAGCCGCAAATGCCTTGTCTTCCCCTCCTGCAAGCTCAGTAAATTCCCCTGTCGCTGCAATCGCAATATCGTACACATTGCGCGTCTCACCTGCACCCGCAAGGCCAACGGAAGCCAGCTCAGTTTTCGTGGTATTGGATGACGCAACAGGCGATGATGAAGTACCACTCAATTCTGGGCGGAAAGAACCCCGTTCATGAACTGCGCATGACCACTCTTTGTCCTCAAACGCACTAGCGTTAATGCGCTTGCTAAAACTTGCGTACTCACGCTTGCCATTTGCTGTTTGCGGGTTAATGAAAACGACATCGCCATTAGCCAAATCCAACATGGCATGGAAACCATTGCTGTTGAAATCGATCACACCACCGACGACTTTTCCATCTGTGCCTTTCACATCCCACGTTTGGATTTCGGGGTGTTGTGCTGCCACTTCAGGAGACAACACCTCACTTAAAGTCGCAGTCACTGTAGCAAAGCTACCATCGGGTAACGGTAAACGAATCGTGCGTGTTTCGGCACTAGCTGCTTGTGCTTTAGCTGTCGCAGGGGCTTGACTGGTACTGACTTGCTCAAGTGCGGAACGCAAATCACCCTCATCCAACGACATACGACGGTACTGTTGCAAAGACACAGCGGCATTGGTGGCACTGGCTGATTGGGCAGCTTGTGCATTGCCCTGTTTGACCACCATCCCCAAATCCTGCCATCCATTGTCCCCAGCCCAACTGCTCACAGCCAAAAACAATGGAGCGAATGCTAAAAATCGCTTCATATTACGTCACCTCGATACCCTAGCTTTAGCGGAATTTTTGCCCGTAATTCCAAAGATTAATTAATGTAATCAAATACATGTTAAATTCTTTGTATCGTGCATTAACCCCACGAATAGTAAAGGTATCAATATGACGGCGTTAAGTAACAATATCTTGTAACCAACCTCAGCGAGCAAGTTTGGTGTGCTGAAAAAGTCAGCTAAATGATGGCACAAGCACTTTCAAACTAGGGATTTTTGCTTAGGAAAATACCAACACAACGCGCTGATCCTGTATACGAATGCTGGTTTTCCCCGACAAGACAGCGGTGAATACATCATTCACCAATGCGCCACGCCAATCGTCTGCAAGGGTTACGCGCCCCTCTTCGAGCATTTTTTCGATTTGCTGGCGGGTGGCAATCATTTGCGCGGAAATGCCGTGTTCATTGGCAATTTGGTTCAGTAATGCCATGAGTAAATCCGCCACCACACTCATGTTCGCATCGAGTTTGCGACGACGTGGTAATTGTGGGTATTCGCTTTTGGGGATAGCTTTACCACGCGCAATGCAACTGAGCCATTCGCCGCCATGCCGTTCGATTTGTTCATCGCTCAAACCGCGAATGTGGCGTAAGCCTTGTACGCTGTCAGGTTGCATTCGTGCCATGTCCAGCAAAATTTCGTCGGACAAAATCCAACGGCGTGGAATGTCTTTGTGCAAGGCTCGTTCTTCGCGCCATGCTGCTATTTCGCGCAAAATTGCTAATTGATGGGGTTTAAGGATTTGTAACCCCCGAACCCGTTCCCAACTGCTACGCGGGTCAATCGCGTAGGTATTGGGGTCTGCCAGTTTCTGGAAAGGCTTATCCAGCCATTTCAACCGCCCCAGTTTTTCCAATTGTTGGCGCAATTGTTGGTACACGTCACGCAAATAGCGCACGTCGTCAATCGCGTATTCCAATTGTGCGGGCGTTAAAGGACGGCGTGACCAATCGGTGCGTGATTGTGATTTGTCCAATACCACGCCAAGCAGGTTTTCCACCAAACGTCCGTAGCCAAGCTGGTCGCCCATGCCCAAGACGGCAGCGGCGATTTGTGTGTCGAATATCGGTGCAGGTAATGCGCCATTGCCAAGATGGTAGAAAATTTCCAAATCTTGCCATGCAGCGTGCAGCACTTTAATCCGCCTAGGGTCACGCAACCATTGTAGAAACGGTTGTAAGTCAGGAATTTGTAGTGGGTCAATGCACGCCAGTACGTCCGCACTGGCGATTTGAATCAAACACAAGCGCGGGTAATAGGTTTTTTCCCGAATAAACTCGGTATCTAAAGTGACCCATTCGGCGTGTTCCAAACGAGCTAATAGGTCATTTAGTTTTTGTGTGTTATCAATATATTCAAACATTGGCGGCAGTCCCGACGAACCCTAGGCGTGGTGGTTTTACAGCAGCCAACAGATTAATCTATTTTTGGCGAAAAACCAGCAATTAACGGATTTTTTTCTACTTCATTTTGTTGAATAGACCACCGAATCCAAATAGGTTGTGATGGATACCGCATCTTTGCGCCCTGATCCGGTGAAATCCAAGCCTGATACTAACGCACTTTGGCGTAAACCCAATAAATACCGCATTAACAATTGTGCATCTTTGCTGGCATCCGTTTTGCCGTCTTGGTCGACATCCATGATGGCTTGAATCTTTGCCAGTTGCATTTCCAATACGGTATTGTCCACCGCTTGCGTGGTCACGCCGTTAGTCAATGCCGAACCGCGCATTCCCTGTAAATAACGGCTGATCACAACACCATCGACCAAAGCATTGGGGGCGACACCTTCACCAAATAAACGAAACGATGGGGTTGTGGTCCACAACCACGCGCTAATATCAGGATAAACCAGTTCAAAACGGCTGTATTCGTCAGGCGCACTGGTGGCGGTGCATTCCGAAGAACCACCTAGTAATGAACCATTCAAATAATGCACGCCATTTTTCACCACGAATACGCCAGAACCGCTACTCCCTGGCGCGGTAATGCCTGTATTCCATACCACTTGGGAAAAACTCCCGTTGCTATCCGGCGTTACCACATAGCCACCTGCTTCGGAACTGACACTAACCCGGGTATTGAATGCCCCGCTGGCGTATTTTTTCGGATACCCCAAACCGTGATGAATCCCCGTCACTGTTTGCCCCGCGCTTAAAGGCGTGGTTGTCCAGCCCGCCATTGTGACCCCCGTCGGCGGGTCGGTATTCAAACGCACCAACGTGGTATCCAACGCGGGTTTTGTCACGAGCAATTGCGCCCCGCCTGTGGTTTGCACCGCGCTGGCATCATTCCCGCCACAAGTGGAATTGGCATATAACCAAAACATTTCCATCGTACTGGCGGCCGTGGCATTACTCACGCAATGCGCGGCGGTGAAGAAATACGGAATCTGCGTACTGCTATCACTGTCTGCTAACAATGTCCCTGAACACAAATAACTGTAACCGTCGGTGTCGGTAAAAACATAGCGTGCTACGGCTTTGCCTGTGGCTTGCCATTCACTGCTGGCACATGCCAAATCCACCTGACAAGTGCTGTAATCTGCCGTGCTGGTTGCGCTGCTTTTCAACACCGCCGCCGCCGGATCAAGCACAAAATGCGACAATTGCACAAAGCTCAGTTCCACCTCGCTGGCTTGCACTGTGGCGGGCAAAAAGACTTCCACACTAAGGCTATCGCCGCTCACGGTTGGCGACCAAAACGTGGATTGTGCGGTTAAATCCGCTTGGAACACCGTGCTGGTATCATTGGGCGCGTAAAAACGTAATTCCACGCCTGTTGGTAATGCCCCGATTTGCACCTGTAGCCGTACTCGTTCCGCACCGCTGGAACTGAGCGTAAAATGTGCCACTTGCCCGCCGTCGACGCTTTGCCACGTCCATTGGGTTAAATCCACTTTGCTGCTTAATGCGCTAGGCAATGCTCGTCCAAGCCCCACTTTCAAGCCTGTTTTCAAGGTTTTATCGGTGGTATTACCTGTCGTGCGTAACGCTTGTTGCTCGCTGTCCGTCAAAGCGGGTAAGGCATACTGCATAGACAATGCTTGCGCACTGGCACTGCGTCGTGCCGCTGGTGTTTTGTTTGGGTCAAAACGCAAACTCGGTTTCACTGTTGCTGCTGTTTGGGCGGCTTGAAACACTTCGGGGGCGACTTCAGGTGCATGATCGGCAGCGAACGTTACGCTACTCAACGCACAACAAAGCCCTAAAATGACCGTAAAAAAAGGTAATTGCATAAGGTTTACCAAATTAAAATCAGGGTAATGTACCTTTTAAAATGTAATTGGTACTCGCGGAGCTATTGCTCGGATGCAGCAATACATTGCCCAACAAGCTGTTCACTTCATTACTAGGCCCTGCAAAAATCACCTTACCATCGAGATTAATATCCGCGCTATGGTAAGCCGTGATTTGGAAATTCGTTGCTGCATTAGTATTATCTGCATCCATTAATAACGCGCCTAATACTTTGTTTTTATCGTTATTTTGCCCGTCACTGATTAACTGGTCGTCTGCATTGACATCACCCGCCCACAACAAGCGTTGTGTACCCGTGATGACCGTGGGATTCGAGCCATACACGGCAGTCGTCGTCGTGCTGAAATCGACTGGCACGGCAGCGCTGTTTAAACTCAACGGGGCTTGTGTCATCACCCCTAAATGGTTGCGATGACGTAATACAACGTAATAATTCCCTGCACTAGGCGACGTAAAGCTTAAATCACGGCTTTGTGTAAGCGCATCCACCACATCGCCATCGCGTTGTAATAACGCGGCTTGCGTGGCAATAACCGTGCTAGGCGTGCCAGCATCACGCAATTCCACCAAAACCCAATCCACCATTGCGTCGTTTCCGGTCACGGCTAATGCGCCTGAGCTAACCGTTTCCCCGCCGTTATACCCCCATGCCGCATACGGCTGCGCGGTGGGTAACAAATTTGCACTGCGCAAATCATCACGCATTAACCCTGTGCTGCTGTTATACGCGCCTTGTAATACACCGCGTAATTGCACTTTCACACCGCTGGTATTCGCAGGTGTTACCGTGATTGTCATGGGCGTACTGGTAAAAGTCGTGTCATCGGCGGTGGCGATAGCAGTGGTGCGAATCACGGTTTGCCCGCTAAAACCACTGACAGCTTGAAACTGTGCTTGTAATAATGGCAGCGGTAACGCCTTTGTTGCCGTCCATTGCGCGGTAGTATCCACCCACGCGGCAATCACAAATTGATCCGTGGTTGCGTCATTATCCAGATTTTCGCTATCGCTCATGATGTCGCTCAACGGCAACACCCCATTAGCAAAGCGTTCCGTCACACCCTGCCATTGCAACGCTTGCGAATTGAAATGAATGCGCATCCCCAAGCCTGTGCTATTCGTGGTGGTTGGCGTTGTAACGTTATACAGAGGGATGTAACTGAAATTGCTACCACTACTTAAACTCAATGTGGTTTGCGTTGGTGTTATGACTTGTGCGGCGTGTGCATTGGTCACGAGCCACAATATCCCACCACAGAGTAAGAAACGTTTTTTCATTAGCTTGTGCCAAGCGGATTATTGTTGTGATTAACCCCGCAAATTATCAGATTTACTGATTAACGAACATCACCACTTATCTGTTATGCCGTGGACTTGGCGTTATTAGCATACCAATGCTGCCATACTTACCGTATTCTTTCTGACTTAACTCACGCTTTAAATTGAATAAAATAATAACATTTCGTGTACTTTCATCAGGAAAGGTCTTTATTGGTTTTGTTTTGGCTATTACACTAGCCATTAATGCCTTGTATCAATCTCTGAGGGAGATGTATTGATAACGCGCAGTGTTTCACCTCTTCACTACCGCTATTCGAGGAAAGGTTATGAAACGCATCCTATACCCACTCTTTGGGTTACTTAGTTTCTATTCCACCCCTAATTATGCCGACCAACCTATTGGAGCTGGATTTGACATCAGTTATGACATATTAAAAGGGCTTGCCACCCCAGATGTTACTCCCGATGGCGATACGCAATACATCGTTAAACTACGCGCTGGTTCTAAAATCCTATCGGAACAATACCTTGCTGTCGTCTTCCCCAATTGCGGCGAAGACCCTCAAACCAAGGGCAAACCATTATCCAACTTGGCAGAAGTGATCCGTAGCAAAGGTGTTGTTCCCAGTTATGTACAAGACTGGAAATCGCCCGACCAACGTTGGCGGACTTGTCCTACAGAAGACCTAGTATTGATCCAACCAGGACAAAGTGCAGAAACCAAAATTCAAGTGGATTTTCTACGGTGCAGTGACGAAGGTTTAAGCCCACGCTTGAATGGTGATGTTTATGTGCTTGAACGCAACCAAGTCGAATTGGGGTTAAAAGACCCGCAAAGTTTGGCACGCACATTACGCAATAAGCCTGCCGATTCCCAACTCACTATCGACCCGTATTTCCGCATGAACAGTAAATGTGAATGGTATGCGGGCACTTACAAGGACATTTTTGGCGCAGGACAATCCGGCAATAATAGTTTTAATCGCATGGGATTAAAGTCCTACACCCAAAATGCCGCAACGCTTCCTGTGGATATTGCTGCTTATCGCCGCAACATTCCGCTTCCTGGTGTGGTCGTCAATGACGGTGGCGCACGCCTGAAAGAAACTTTAGTCCTAGTTCGTTCTCAAGGCTCTGGGTTAGCAGGTGCGCAAATCTGTTACAACGATAATGGCACTCCGAATGCCGCTGATCTTCCGAATGCCAGCCCCATCACCGCACAGGCCGATGTGGCATTATCAGGTACATTTTCCACGAAATGGACTTCTGACCATGCGTTGCATCCAGCGTGGGGGTTTGCGGTAGAAGCATGGGTTGGTAGTACTAAAGTCGGTTCGACATGGGTGCAGTCCAACGGTACTTGGGTCATGAATGTCCCAGCCAGCTCATCGATGCGCGTTTTATACGTTTCTAACAACACTTACTATCGCCCGCAAGATCAAAGTGGTAATACCTACCGTTGGGGGCATGACTTTAGCAATCTCACAACCTCGCGCAATATTGGGCATTGGTACGCGGATACCGACGGCGGCGCGGCGAATGGCGTAGGCGAACTAACCGATGCTGCGATGTGGATGTGGTCACGTTTGTATTGGGATGGCGGGGTAAATCCTGTGCCTTCCAGCCCTCTCAAATTCTGGTTTCCCAATACCTGGTATGACTGTGGCGACGGCAGCGGTGTACCGTGGAGTTGTGCTAATACCAGTGGTGAAATTTGGCTAACCGCCGCACATGGTACGGAAGCCGATGTGGTAGTGCATGAAATGTCACACCAACTGAACAACCGTTATTGGGGTAATAAACGTCCGGCGGGTGCTGGTGGTTCGCACACACTAAATGGCTGTTATTCCACCCGTTTGGGCATGGCATTACGCGAAGGCTTTGCCGACTTCATGCCCGCATGGGTTGGCTACCCGTATCGTGACGTTGCCAGCGGTGGCTTTGGCTCAGGACGTTGGGCAATGAGCTATGACAATGAAGACAACAGCACGCCGCCCAATTGTGACAACGGTTGGGAAAATGAGGTATGGGTTGCACGCACATTCTGGGATTTGCACGATACCCACGCAGACGGCGACGATAACTTATGGTTTATCCACAAAGGTGCGGTGATTTCTTTGTACCTTAGCAATGGTATTGCCAATGATGGCGATGCTCGTGATATGCGCTATTACGAAAACATCTACCGCAATGCTGCATCTCTTGGGCATCAAAATAGCATTTCCAACATTTTCAACCAAAATCGTATGTAAACCTTAGTTTACACTTACGCATTACTAGGCAAAGCTGTTATGTCTTGAGCACTTTGCCTAGTACATGAATTTGCATCTGGTCACGGCGGATTAAGATAATTGCGGCTAGAATACGAACAAAAAATGCCGGACAATAGTCACGCATCTTGCTGAAAATATTCAAACGTAAATCTCTAACCCAACATAGACGAGTCAATATGAACGAGACGCTTAACGCTGAAAGCGATTTTCTGTCATCCACTTTTTTAGTCGGTAACGTCGGTGCGCCGTTTGTCATCGGTTTAGCCGTTGGTTACTTTGCCAAAAAAATGTTGCGCCTTGCCTTATTTTTAGGCGGTGCTGCCATTGTTTTACTCTTCGTAGCGGAATACTACGGCATTGGTCACGTTGACGACGCACAACTGCAAAGTGCTGCCACCACCGCCACCGACATGGCAAAACATTCCGGCGGTTTCTTGATGGATCGCTTATCCCACATTACCGCTAAAGGGGTCAGTGCCACCGCAGGTTTTTTTGCGGGGCTGAAACTCGGCTAATCCATGCAGGTTCTACCGCATGACAAGTGCCTAATAAACCACCCGCCCATGCTCAAACGAACGGATAAAACTTGTTTTTCAGCTAACCACGTTCCATATTAGTTATGAACCCGAACCCTTGAGGAGTCCGCTAATGGAAACCCGTATTGAAGTTGAAAATATCCGCTGTGGCGGGTGTGCTAACACCATCACGAAAAAACTCTTAGAGCATGAACCAATTCAAGCTGTCGATGTCGATATAGAAAACCAAACCATCACCGTTACTAGTGAGGTTGACGTTCGCCAACAGGCTGCCCAAATCCTATTAGGTCTGGGGTATCCCGAACGCGGCTCAGTTGAAGGTTTGGCTTCATTGAAAGAAAAGGCCAAATCCGTCGTGAGCTGCGCGATTGGTCGTATTGACATGCACAACAAGGGTTAATCTGATCATGAAATACCTGCTTGCCCTGCTGGCGACTGCCAGCATTATTACGAGTTCTTTGGCGATTGCTGAACCTAGCGCGGAAAGCAATATGTCTGATCTTTGCGCGACGTATGCGGCTGAAGATGGAATCAGTGCTGACAAAAAAGAGGCATACATCAAAGACTGCCTTGCCAGCATGACGGATTTGAGCGAAAGCATCCAAGAACCCCTGCCTGTGGTTGCAGAAGGCACAGAAACGCCTACCGCAACACCCTCCTCGGAAAAAGTGAACAGTGACCCCGATCAGCTTGTAAAAAGCGAATTGGTCGAAACACCTGACCCCTCCGCCGAACAGCTAGAAGCTGGTAAAAAATAATTAGCATTCAGATGGATACTGACCTACCCGTATTGTTCTCTACCATTTATCTAAATTATTAATTCGTGTGATGATGTCGCTTGACTTCCAGCATTAATTTGATAATTTGACAATAACAAAAATATTTATGATAAATCGGGGCGACGGGTATGGTCAGGATTTTCATCCGCGACGAAGACGAGTGTGATAGCGGCGCGGTTAGTGCACCAGAAACATTGCAGCAGTTTAAAGTACCAGTATTGTTTGGGCGCAATGCCGAGTTGGAACAACTGCATCATGCATGGAGTGATTCCGCCACGCATTTGTTTGCAATATCAGCACCATCGGGCGCGGGCAAAACCGCTTTGATCGAGAGGTGGTTGTATGATCTTCAGCAACATTATTGGTACGATGCAGAAAGCGTTTACGCTTGGTCGTTTTACCCCAAAATACCAACCATCACATTTGACCAAGCTCCTAAAGAACTCGCGCAACGGCACGAAAAACAACGTTTTGCTGCATTGTGTACCGCCGTGGATGAGTTTTTTCACCATGCTTTGGCTTGGTTTGGTCACGCTACGACAGAGACACTTGAGCCGCAACAACAGGCTGAACAACTGGCTCGTAAAATTCAGGCTAACCATTCCCTGCTAGTTCTTGATGGGCTTGAGCCTTTTTTAACGAATGATAACGGTGACTTAGCCTTCAGTGACCCACGCTTATCCATCTTGTTTGCAAAACTGAACGAATATCAATCAGGGTTATGCGTTATTATCACCCAACAACCCATACAACCGCTGTTCACCACTTATCAATCGGCAAAATACTTAGCCTTACCCAATTTACCCCCCGCAGCGGGCGTGCAATTATTACGCCATAAAGGGGTTCAGGGCGCAGAAACGAAGTTGTTGGAAGTCGTCCAAGACCATGAATCACACGCTTTAACCTTGCATTTGCTAGGCGGCTATTTGGCTTATTGGCATCAAGGCAATTGGTTAGGGTTGGAACACGTTCCCGTCTTATTTGATAAACAAGCCACAGGTCGCCATATCCGACGTATTTTAACGGCTAATGCACATTTGCTCTTTAATAGCAGTGCAGAAACCATCGTGCTGTTGTTAAGTCTTAGCCAACAACCATTGGATCGCCAAACCTTACTGAATGTATTGCAACAGATTCCCAGCCCGTGGTTGGGTTACTGGCTGAGCAAGTGGGTCAAGCAACATGATACGCTTGGTGAATTAGTACGTCCGTTTAAATACCTGAGTAAAGCCAAACAACGACAAGTTTTTCGCCAACTACAACAACTGGGTTTACTGCGAGTGGTGGGCAGAAAATTGTACCTTCCCGATGCGGTAAGAGTATTTTTCAAACAACAGTTTCGCCATGATTGGCCACTCGCTTGGCAAGAAGCACGAGGTTTGTTGGATCAATACAGCACGATGTTACCAACCGTCACGCCCATAAAATCCGTGGCAGTGGAAAAGCCCCAAATACATCAACCTGTTAATGATCTACCACAAACGGTAGTACCTCCGCATCCAGAACCACGACGAGCTGATCACTTGCCTATTCTGACGTTTACTTCCCAGCCTATTCGCGCCGAAATGGATATTCCACCACCGACCTATCAACGAGTTGGGCGTGATGTACCGATACCTACTCCCCCAACACCCACGGAAACTAAGCCTGCCGAGGAAAGCATTGCCCTAACCGTGGCGACGCTCCCCTCTCCGGCTGTCGTACCATCATTCAGAGCAGCACCCATGAGTTTATCCGAAACCCTGACATTGCAACCCCTAGCGGCTCTCATGGATGTCGAACGCATGAATCAGTTGATTCCACAAATTGAAGACTTCCAGCGTTCTTTGCAAATCTTGCAACAACGCACCCGCAAATTCCAAAAAAGTATGCGTCAACTCGACAAGGCCGTACAGTCCATTCACTGATGTTAGAATGCATTCAGAGGCTATCCTTATTGCGACAGCCTCCGAGCATCTAAGGATCATGCTACACTAACGCCTTGTCGTGGATGATGTGGGTAGCAACATGCAGCAGAAAATCCCTTACGGTTTGAGCAATTTCAAAAAGGTTATTAGCGAAGGTTATACCTTTGTCGATAAAAGCGCGTACATTGCTAAATTAGAAGCCACGGGCGAGCATAATATCCTGCTGCGCCCACGGCGTTT